>CAZCRD010000104.1:0-9897 GCA_964501025.1 uncultured Candidatus Cloacimonadota bacterium
CGGAATCTACGTTATGAAGGGCGCTTCAGGCGAGCGCCCCAACGGTACTATGGTTTCGTCCTTCGGGGCTTAGGAATGACCTTGGGACACGATGCAAGCAATCCTTATCTATAATAATACAGCTCTTGGGGTCTCTCTTCGGAGGCTTCGCTGAGGCTAAAGTAGCCCTTGCCGCGCGCATCAAAGCAGACCGCTTCGCCTTGGGGTTCCAGCTGATAGGGCATGCTTTTACCTTTGCGGGAAAGCGCCTGTAACACGCTGCGACTGCCTTTTTTGTAGCGCCGGATGCCGGGGTAGTTTTTGACCAGAATGTATTTGCCATCTGCTGAGATATCGGCGGCAGTTACCCAGCCCATCTCCATCTCACCCAATCTGGTAGCGGTATTGATTTCGGAGCTGGTTTGAGGGTAAGGAATCTGATAGATGCCCACCTGTTCTTCGCGCTTGCTGAGGATGTAGATATCGCCGCTACCGGGCTCCACAAAGAGCGCTTCAGCATCGCGGGGGCCGTCTTCATAGACGATCTGATAGCTTTGGGCAGCAGCAGAGATGATCAGGCTGTCCTGCCCGGTAATCGTCGGCTCCGGGATGCGGTACACGGTGACGGAAGGATACCTGGCAGCGTTATCGCCGATCTCCCCGATATAGATATAGGCCTTGCCGGTCTCAGGATCCAGCGCAGTGGCAATATCTTCCCAATCCCGGTTTGAGATTTTGGGGATCATGATCTCAGCGATGAGTTTACCCTCCGTATCCAGGGCAAAGACGGACGCTTCGCCTCCAGAATCGTTGTGCGTGTACAAGATATCAGGATTGATGCGGCTATGTGCCAATCCGGAAGCTTCATCCACCCGGGTGGTATTTAGTTCCCAACTGCTTACTCCCACGATGGTGGAAAAGGCAAAATACAGGGCAAGGGCCAGTAAGATTACCACAAAAATACGTTTATCCATCATTTGTACCTCTACTGATTGAAGATATATGCAAATCCCGAGAGCCGGTCCAGCAAACTGCCACGGCTGCTGCCCGCCCCCAAGCTCAGATCGCTGACCACGGTGTGATTGACGGCGATGATCTCGTCTGCCCCATCGGCGTCATTAGGGCGGCGTATGCCCCAAAGCGAGTGCAGCACATAGGCTTTGCCCTCCACCCTGCCCAGATAGAGCATGATGTGCCCGGGCAAGCGCAGCAAAGTGGCGGCAGGAATGGCGGATCCGGCAAGGCGCTCTGCTCGGGAGGAGAAATCCGCACTCTGGCTGAATTCAGCTTGTGCGAGCCCGGCTTTGTACTGCTCTGCACCATTGCGGGGCAGATAGATGCCAAAGCATTGGAAGAGCTGTTTGATCAGTCCCGAACAGTCGTATTCGGCATTGAGATCCCCCCAGCCATAGGGTGTATTTTGGGCTTTGAAAGCCTGTTCATATACATTACGAGCGGTATAGGGCAGATATCCCTGGTGAGCATCACGCTTGGCGATAAATACGCTCTGTTGTGCCGCTCCGGGCAGCAAGAGCTCGTAGCTATCCTGATCTTCAGCGATCAAGGGCAGGCGGTTTCCCATTCGAATCAGGGCATAATAATCTGTGCGGGAAGCATCGCGATAGAGATCACTCTTCTCAGCGAGTGTGATGACAAAGGGCTGGGCTTGTTGATATGCCAGCCAGTCTTCCCGGTCCATGATGGCGATATCCTCTTTCCAAACCCATCCCGACGAAGCTCTGCCGACAGCAAAGAGCCACTTGCCATCCCGGGATTCGTGATACAGGATCACGGGAGAGCCGATATCGAAGCCGCTGTTTTGCAGATAGTCAAATTCCAGATCCAGATAGCCGGAGCTAATGATGCCGGAGTGGGGAGCAAGTCTTTGATTTGTAAAGCGGATAGGATAGCCATAGCGAGGCTGACTGGAAGCTGGGATCGCCTTGAGATTGAGTTGGGCTTCCAGTTCGCTCCAAAACTTAGCGCTGAGCGGCTGTCCGGCTGCGTCAAAGTTCCCATTTTTGCGAATCTGGGAAAAGCACTGCTGAATCTCATGAATCAGTTTGTCTCGGCTGATGAGCAGGGATTCTGCCTCCAGCTGGCGCAGATCCCCCTTGCGGACAACCTGGTGATTGAAACGCTCGATCCCAGTATTGTCCATGATCAGGCTGTCTGGGGCAGGATGGCGGGAGATCCAGAAGCCGGGACGGCGAAAATCCCTCTCAACCAGGGGTGGATGTTGCGGCAGAGCCAGATAGCGGGGTGCCATCTGTGCCGGCAGGCACAGCCCCAGGCAAAAAGTAAAGAGCAATGAGGCGAGTATCTTGTGGTGTGTCATGGCAATCCTTGTGTAGCTGAAATGGCTTATTCCACGATTCTATCCAGGACCGGCAGCATTTCTGCCAGAAAGTCGGCGTAGTTACCAGCCAGGATCGCGGCTCGGGCCATACTCATAAGTTCCTGATAAAAATGCAGACTGTGGATGGTGGCCAGGCGCATGCCCAAAATCTCGTTCATGGTGATCAGATGGCGGATGTAGGCACGGCTGAAATGGGTGCAGGCATAGCAGCTGCACTCGGGATCGATGGGGCGAAAATCCTCTTTGTAACGGGCAGCTTTGATGATCATCTTGCCATGCCGGGTGAAGATCGAGCCTTTGCGGGCATTGCGGGTGGGCATCACACAATCAAACATATCCACCCCGTTGGCAACATTGTTCAAAAGATCACTGGGCGTGCCCACACCCATCAGATAGCGTGGCTTATCCGGCGGAAGGATATCGTGCAAAAACTCGGTGATGCGAAACATATCCGGCTTTTCTTCACCCACAGCCAGGCCGCCGATGGAGTATCCCGGAAAATCCATATCGATCAGGGCGCGGGCGGATTTTTCTCTGAGATCGAGATACACTCCTCCCTGCACGATGCCAAAAAGAGCCTGATTCTGGTGATTTGTAAAAGCTCTCAACCCCTGCTCTGCCCAGCGCAGGGTGGTGGTCAGAGACTTTTCCACATAGTCTCGTGTGGCGGGATGGGGCGGGCATTCATCAAAGCTCATGATGATATCGGCACCCAGAGCTTGCTGGATCTCCATTACATATTCCGGGGTAAAATAGTGCAGTGAGCCATCGATATGGGAGCGAAACTTGACGCCGTCGCGGGTGATCTTGCGCAGGGCTGCCAGGCTCATTACCTGGAAGCCGCCGCTATCGGTGAGCATGGGGCGCGGCCAATTGATAAACTGGTGCAAGCCCCCTGCTTTGCGGATCAGCTCGTGCCCGGGGCGCATATAAAGATGATAGGTATTGCCCAGGATGATCTGCGCATCGGTATCCATCAGCTCTTGCGGACTCATGGCTTTGACCGTGCCCAGGGTGCCCACAGGCATAAAGACCGGAGTCTGGATCTCACCATGACTGGTGCTGATCTTCCCAGCTCGGGCTTTGCCACTGGTGGCGTGAAGTTCAAAACTAAATGGCATCTTACCTCGTATGGATAAAGCGGTGAATCACCTTGCTGATATCGGAATAAAAAGCGTAGATCATCAGGGTGATGAGCAGGGCAAAACCGATGCGCTGCAGCAAAGCCTGAATCCTCAGTGGCACCGGACGTCCCAAAAGCCCCTCGATGAGGGAAAACATGATGTGACCGCCATCCAGGATCGGGATCGGCAGCAGATTCATCACCATCAAAATCAGGCTGATTGAGCCAAAGAAGAGCAGGAGAGTGCTGATGCCCTTTTTGCCCATTTCGGTGGACATCGAAGCCATCAACACCGGACCACCAAGGTTGTTTTTGAGCTGCGCCGGTCTTTTGATCAGCTGAAAGAGTCCGCGGTAATTCATCACAATGAAATTGCCGGTGGAATATGCCCCCAATTGGATGGCTTCCATGGGGCCGTATTGCTCAGTCTCGCTGATGGGTAGATATTGGCTGATGCCGATCATGCGGCCTTGATCCGAAGCGATGTTTTCCTCCAGATTGATCTGACGCGAGAAGGTCTCTTGCTCGCGTTGCAGCAGCAATTCGACCCTGCCGGCAGGGCTGTTTACTATGCGAGATCGCATATCATACCAGTCTCTTACGGCTACACTATCCACCTCGAGGACGATATCTCCCGGCTTGAGTCCTGCCCGCCAGGCCGGCATTCCGGAAAAGACTTCTCCTATGCGGGTGGAAACTGCTGGTTTCAGGCTTTTCATCAGCGAATCCCGCTCGGCAGCAGATACATCCAGGTGTAGCACTTCGCCCTGGCGGGAATAAGTGATTCGGGCAGAATCGCTGCCGGAAAGCTCGATCAGAAAGCGATTGAACCCGGATACTGGCGCACCATTGACCGCGATCAGAGAATCTCCCGGCTCAAAGTGTTGCTCCCATTTGCCTGCGGCAGAAAAGACCACAGCAGAGAGATCTTCCAGCTTTTGCGGCAGCATCAAGGCGATGATAAAGAGCAGCAAGCCCAGCAGGAGATTGG
The DNA here is from genome assembly GCA_964501025.1 of uncultured Candidatus Cloacimonadota bacterium. Lineage (GTDB taxonomy): Bacteria > Cloacimonadota > Cloacimonadia > Cloacimonadales > Cloacimonadaceae > UBA5456. The sequence goes on from CAZCRD010000104.1 coordinate 4,453, forward strand.
CAAAGGGTCCGCTAAAGGCAATCAGGGCGCGCTGCCACCAGGCCTTGTGGCTAAAGAGCTCTGCCGGATCGATGTCCTCTGCGCTGTCGTCTTCGGGATCTTCTCCCTTCATCTTCACATAGCCACCCAAAGGAATCCAGGCGATGCGGTATTTGATGCCACTGCGCTCAAACTGCGCAATGGGGGCACCAAAGCCGATGGAAAACTTTTCGATACCCACGCCAAAGGCACGGGCGACCAGGAAATGACCCAATTCGTGGATGGTGATCATCAGCCCCAGGGCGAGGATCATCAATACAAAAGAGGTCATTGGGTCTGCTTGCCGGACAGAGTGATGGCGATAAAGCTCGCGACATCGGTGGAGTATGAACCGGTGCCAAAACCGGCGTCATAGCCCAGCTCGATGGCCAGTTCATGCGTGATGCGGGGTCCGCCACAGATGAAGAGCATCTTATCGCGCAGGCCTTCTGCTTCCGCCAGCTCGATCAGGCGGGTGAGATTTTGCACATGGATGTTTTTTTGCGTGACCACTTGCGAGACCAGGATCACATCGGCGTGCACTTCCCGGGCTTTGGCCAAAAGCTCTTCCGAGGGCACCTGCGCCCCCATATTGATGGCGTTGAAGCTGTGATAGCGTTCCAGGCCATAACGGTGGTTGTAACCCTTCATATTCATGATGGCATCGATACCCACAGTGTGAGCATCACTTTCGATGCAGGCACCCACCACGGTGATCTCCCGTCCCAGATGCTCGGCGATGTATGCATCGGTAGCTTCCATATCCATCACTGGGGTTTCCACCACCTTGACCTTGATCTGCGATACATCCACACTGGCGGAAGTGGCGCCATAAGCGATAAAATGGGTAAAGCCTTCTCCCAGATCCCGCATGCAGGTGATCTCCGCTTCCTCAAAGCCCATGGAAAGGATCAGCACCCGGGCTGCTTCCTTGCCTTGAGCATCTGCTTTCACCGGCAGGGCAAAGGAAAGCTGGATTTTGCCGTCATCCAGAGTATCGCCATAGGGTTTTACGATCTGCTTCATAGTCCCAGCTCCTTTTTCATCTTGTCCATAAAGGGATTGTAGTAGTCGATATCTCGCTCAAACACACCGTCCAGGCCTTTGCCGCCGTTTTCGGGGCGCTTGATTTCGGCAAATTCTCCTGCTGCCATGGCGCTAAAAAGCCCTTCCCTGGCTACCTGCTCCAAAAATTCTGTGGCTGCTTTGAGCACGGAATTTGCCCTCTTGTTCACGAAGCTATCCGGACTCAGCTGCAGGGAATCACTAAGGTCTTTGACTGCCGTGAAGAGGTATTGGGCGTTTTCGATCGCCAGAGAACGATCGACCAGATGCGGAGTGTGGATGGCTTCGGTCATCATGCCCAAAAGCTGCACGCCCTGTCCGGTGAGCTGTCCCACAAAGTTGAACATGGCGTCCATGAGATGGGTCTTGAAGATGTTGCCGCTGGCAAACTTGGTGGGTGGCATATACTTGATGGGAGCATCCGGAAAGAGCTGCCGGGCCAGCAGAGCATGAGCCAGCTCATAGGAAAAGCTGTTTTCTTTTTCGGGATCGATCTCGTGGGCATGTCCCAAACCCATCTTATCGGGCTTTAAGCCGCTTTTGAGGGCAAAGCTCTCGTTCAAAAGCTGGGATGCAGTCACCGTATAAGCTTTGTCCACTGCATCAGAAGTGGTAAGATAATTATCCTCCCCGGTCTGAATCTCAATGCCGGCATAGGCGTTGATCATGCGGGAAAAGTATTGATCCAAAAGGGTGCGCTTGGGATTGATGTCGCGAAAGAGGATGCCGTACATGGCGTCATTGAGCATGAGATCCAGGCGTTCAATGGCACCCATAGCAGCGATCTCAGGCATGCACAGGCCAGAGGCATAGTTTGTAAGGCTGATATAGCGTCCCAAATCCCGGGATACTTCGTCCAGCGCCTGGCGCATGATGCGAAAGTTTTCCTGCGTGGCGTAAGTACCGCCAAAACCCACAGTGGTAGCGCCATAGGGCACATAATCCAAAAGCGATTGTGCAGTGGAACGGATCACGGCAATAATATCGGCACCTTCCCTGGCCGCAGCTTTGGCTTGGGTCACATCCTCATAAATATTGCCTGTGGCGACGATCACATAGATGGCAGGCTGGCGGCGGGGTCCATACTGGGCAAAAAAGTCTTCCCGCTGCTGCTTCTGGCTCCGGATATGCGCGAGCATGGTATCGCTGAGCCGGGTCAGAACCTGATAGATATCAGCGGCATCAGCAAGCGCAAGCGCGGTAAGCTCCAGCTCGCCTGCAGCGATCTGCTCTGCCACTTCCTGGGCGCTGAGGGACTTTTGCAGCATGGCATTGGCCAGCCAGATCGCAGCGCCTCTGTTCAGTGCTCCCGCAGCCTGCAATTGCTCCACGATGAGATTGGGCAGCGGCTTGCCATCGGAGGTAGCACCATCCACGCCCAACAGGCGAAGCACCGTGCGCTCGATGGTCACAGAGCTGTAGCCTTCAAAGAGCCAGTCAAAATCTGTGGTAATCTTGGTGGCGGCAGTTCTGGCCCGAGTCACCAGTTTGGGATCAAGATCGAGTTTAAGCATTTACACTCCAGATATTAAGGTATTTTTCTGATTACGACCTTTTTGCCCGGCTGCTTTTGGTCAAGGAAAATCCGGCTTCATCTAGCTTAAGGCTTGGTAAAAGCTTGGGGGAAAACCCCTCTGTGCGAATCTCGCGATCATGAGGATCGATCTGAGCTCTGAGCACAAGGGCAGCTACCCCAAAGAGGGCTCAGTACTTGAGCTCACCATCAGATTTTGCTAAAACCTCCGGTACAAAGAAGCCACATTGCCGATCAGGGAGAGATCGTTGTGCTCTTCCGGCTTGATCAGGATGGGATTGTAGTCCTGATTGATGGGCAGCAAGATCACGGTTTTGCTCTTTTGGTCCAGAGTCATCATCTTCAGGGTGATGGCACCATCAATGCGCACGGCACAGATCTTGCCGGAAAGCTTTTCCCAATCGCTGCATTGGTAGATCACGATGACATCATCATGGTGCAGTGAGGGCTCCATGCTGTGACCATTGACCCTGAGGCTGATGAATTGCCCGGGATTGCCCTTGAGCTGACCCTTGCGGATGGAGATAGTAGCCGTGCTGGGAACACTGCTTTCCACTGGAGGTCCCGCTGCGATATCTCCCACCACCGGGATATCTATCACCGAACTATCCACCAGATTCATCTTGGCTTTGGCAATCTCTTCCAGGCTGCTGTTCAGCATTTTTTGCAAGGTTTCCCAGCTTTTGGTCTTATGCAGCGCTAGCTCATTCTTGGTCTCACAAAACATCTCACCTTCACCGGTGAGCAGCCAGTGAAGATCCACTTTGTACTTTTTCCACAGCATCAGCAGGCTTTCCAGAGAGGGTTTGATCTTGTCGTTCTCCATCTGTGAGATAGCGGAGGCATTGACTCCCATATCTTCAGCCATCTGATATTGCTTTTTCCCTAACTCCTTACGTAGGGCATGGAACCTTTCGCCAATCATAGCTTTACTCCTGTATAGTATTTGCAGTTTGCTATATTTAAACCACAAAGCCACTGTATAAGCAGGGCTTATGATGTCAAGAAAAATCTTCTGGTAAGCTGAATATATTTGCTTATTCACTGCTGGGATTGCCGCTACTGCAGTTTTTTGGGGAAGTGAGATAATCGCAGGTCACGCCATCAATGCTGAATCCGCTTGATTGCGATGCCATTATCCAAAGAGATGAGCCTTGCTAATGCGTGCCAATGCGCAGATCAGGTAATCTGTCAAGATACCTGTAATACCTATTACCAGGATGTAGATCAGCATCTCACGATACTGCAGCAGATAGCGAAAGTCCAGGAGGCGATAACCCATCCCGGAGCTTACGCCCAACATTTCTGAGGCGATGATGGTGGTCCAACCCACAGACCACAGCACGCGGTATAGTTCGATCAGATCCGGAATCGCCAAAGGCAATTCTATGGCTTTGAAGATGGGCCAGGCTCCGGCACCATCCAAAGCGGCAGTATCCAGGATATCTCGGGAAATACGGCAAAAAAGCCCAGTGCTGATCACGATGCCGTTAAATAGCATAGCACTCAGAAGTACTATCCCCACCGCCGTCTCCCCGAGTCCCCAAATGATGATAACAATAGGAAGCCAGCAGAAAGGTGAGACATGGCGCATAAAATTTACCAGCGGCATGAGCAGGATTCTTGCCAGGCGGGACATGTAACAGAGATAACCGAGCACAGAACCCAAGACAAAGGAGATACCGGTGAAGACAAATACTCGCAGGCCGCTGACATACAGATCAATGAGCAGTTGATTGATCATTGCTGGTAGATCTCGCTGGGAGCGGGAATGCGCTCAGTATAGCCAAGCTGCATCGCACTTTCCATCATCATCAACTCAAAGGCAATACCCTCTTGGTCGAGCCCGGTCTGAAAGCCGGTATGAGCAAGTGCAGAGCTGGCTTGAGCTTCGTCCAGATCATAAGTTTTCATCACAAAAGCCAAAGCCTGGGGTGAGTATAGCGCCTGAATACCGGATTCGATCAACAGCAGGAGCGCCGCAAAAATCTCTTGCTTGGCAGCATTCATTTGCTCGGTGTTAACCACGATGTCGCAACAGGGATGCAGGGGATAGCTTTCCCCAAAATAGTGCAAGGCATGAAAACGGGTGTCCAGCTTGCCAATGAGAGGTTCATAGATGGTAATGGCATCCACCTCAGAGCGTTGCAGTGCAGCCACCAGCTCGTTTGGGCTGCGAAAGTAGATGGGCAGATACTTGATGCCAAGGCTGTCGGCCAATTGCCGGGTCAGCAAATCCAGAGTGGAAGCTTTGAGCAAGCCCAGCTTTTTGCCATTTAGCTCGCGGAGCTCTGTGCAGGACCTAGCCGTCACGATGGCATCGGTTTCCCGTTCCAAAAAGGAGGCGATTTTGATCGGATAGCCTTTGACGGCAGCATTGAAAGCATAGCTAAACGGCATGATCGCCGTGTCGATTTTCCCGCCAATCATGGCTTCCTGCACTTCCCAGCCGGAGCTGAAATAGTGGATTGTGAGCTGTTTTGCTTCCTTGGGTTCAGTACTCAGAGCAAAGGAAAGCGGAAGGTGATTGATGGATGGCCGAATGAGGCCGATTCTCAGTTTTTCATCCCGCTCTTTGTTGCTACAAGCTGATAGCAAAATCATTAGCAGCAGGATAAGGCTCACTGCTTTGCATATTTGCATATTTATCTCCTCACAAAAAAAGGCAATAGCCTTCCCGAGCACAGTCAGGGTGGCTATTGCCTATTACTTTACTGTATTGTAAGATACTATTTAGATCTGCAGATATCTGTCAATGTCTTTTCCCCTGTCTCATCCTTGTGATTATGCTACAAGGTGAACCAGATTGCTGTATTAGCGACTTGCTC
>CAZCRD010000105.1:0-5140 GCA_964501025.1 uncultured Candidatus Cloacimonadota bacterium
GGGCACCAGCTACAGGTTGCAGGATACCTACATAGTATTCGTGCAGACGGAAGCCAAGCACATGGAACCTAAGTATCATCGTTGCCGCAGCGGTTTGAACCACCTGGCTTTTCATGCTGATAAAGAGCTGATTGATACCATCACCCTGGAACTCAAAGCACGCGGAATCAACATCCTCTATGAAGATCGCCATCCCTATGCTGCCGGCGACGGGGCTTATGCTGTATTCTTTGAGGATCCGATGCGCATGAAAGTGGAGCTGTGTGCTTATTGATGGATTCGGCACAGATTCATTCCTGATTTAGCTCATAATCATCTCATGGCAAGAGGTGATTATGAGCTTATGTTGTACTCGAGCCAAGGCGAAGAATTTGCAACTGCATTGCTGCCTTACTCAGAGGCAATTCTCAGGACACTGTCCATCCTAAGTGGATGTAGGATAGTCAATGTAGCAGGTATTTGCATATGGGGGGGGGTATGGAACAAATATTGCAAAGTAGTGTAGCATTGATCAGAGACATGATCGAATAGTACTAATAAGGACGACTACCTTATGGATAGAGAGATTCCGGCAAGCGAACGCGTGAAGAAGAAACTGAGGTTTGTTCCCCTTGTACTTGTTTTGATTCTGTTGTTCATCATCGGTCAGCTTTGGCTGCGCAATGCCCTGAGCACTGCCAGGGTTAGAAGTGATGAGATCCAAACGGCCAAAGTGATTCGCGGTCGCATGGAAGGCTCATTCAGTGCCGAGGGAGTGGTAACTCCGATCAGCATCTACAATGTGGAAGCCATGACCGGGGGTAGGGTGGAAGCCATCCACGTTAACGCGGGTGACTATGTGAACAGAGGTGACATCATGTTTCGGCTCAGTAATGATGACCTCAAGCTCAATCTTTTGGCACAGGAAGCTGCTGTCACAGATCAGGTGAACAACCTCAACAATGCTCGCATTCTCAACAATCAAAGCCGGCTTAGTCAGCGGCTTAAAGTAGCAGAAGCATTCAACGCTTTGAAGCGTGAGCAGCGCAACTTCGACCAAAAGCGCGAACTGCAGCAAAAGGGATTTATTGCCCTGGAAGAATACGTCTTAGCGGAAGAGGAATACCAGATCGCGCAGACCAGGCATTCATATTTACAGGAAGAGGCACGCACGGATTCGCTGTTTCGGGAGCAACAGCTCCTGCAGCTTGAGGGAGCGGTAACTCAGCTTCAGCTCAGCCTGGGGCAGCTTCGCAAGCGGATCAATGAACTGGACGTAAGAGCTCCGATGAATGGCCAGATTACCCAGATGGATCTTAAACTGGGACAGATCATCGGCACGGGATCACTTTTGGCAGTGTTGGAGGATAATACCCGCTACTACATCAATGGCAGTGTGGATCAATATTATATGGCACGACTATCGGAAGGAGCTCAGGCCCGGATTCGGCACCAATCCGAGGACTACATCCTGAAAGTGAGCAAAATCCATCCCCGCCTGGTGAATGACAAAATTCAGGTGGAAATCTCCGGGGACATTCCCTCTGGCATGAAGTCCGGACAATCGGTGGCCATTGAGATCATCACGGATAGTCTGGACGATGTGCTTTATCTGCCTCAAGGTCAATACCTTAGCGATGGGGGAGGACATTGGGTATATGTGCTGAGCGAGGATGGAAAAGGAGCAAGCAAACGCGAGCTTAGAACAGGATTTCGCAATATCCGGGAAGTAGAAGTGCTGGAAGGCCTTTCCGAGGGCGAAAGAGTGATCACCTCTTCATATAAAGCATTCAGAGATAAAGAGATAATTCGCATCAGGGAGGCCAGGTGATCTTACAGTACATCAAGCTTGCTTTCCGTCATATCGGGAAGGAGAGGTTCAGTTTTGGCATCGCCATTTTGGGGCTGGCCATCAGTTTTGCGGCAGTGGGGCATTTGGTATCCTATACCTTGTATTATCTGGATTACGATAAGCTCCCGGATAATCACGAAGAGTGGTATCGCTTAAGATACAGTGACGTCCATCCTGAACTGGGAGAGATAGCTTCGGCTTCTTTCTTTATCCCTCCGGCACCGCTGTTGCTAAGGGACATACCTGAGGTCAAAGAGCATATCGTCTATTGGCCCAGTGTCATTGCGGTAAATCTGCGCTGTGATGGCAAGGCTTTCCAGATGGAAGAACGAGCCTTTGTCTCGGCCAGTTTTCCAGAGCATTACAAAATGCAGATCATCTATGGGAATCCTGATTCATTGCTCAGCGACCGCAATGGGATCCTGATCAGTGAGAGTTTTTCGAAGAGTTTCTTTGGGAATGTCAATCCCGTGGGCAAAAAGGTCTTCGTGGGCGAAAACCCCAGATTATATATAAGCGGAGTTTTTTCTGATCTGAAGGGCAATCTGCACTTGAAACACGATCATTATTCACTATGGTACAACGACGATGAGGCCAACAGCGTTTCCGAGGACGACTGGTATCTCACGGGGCATGTTCGTGTGCGGATTCCCGATAAAGAGGATATTGAGCTGGTGGAGCGCAAACTAAATCAATCGCTGGAGCAATATCGCTCCGCGATTGGTAATCCAGGCACGATGCGGGTGCATCTTGATCCCACTCACAAGATCCATTTCATCCACGGGCTGAAGGATGACGCCCCTACGATGTCGGTTCTGAACATCTATTCGATCCTGGCGCTATCCTTTATGTTTTTGCTGACGGCAATATCAAACTTCCTGATCATTATTGGCCTATCTTGGAAGAAACGCAGTGATGAGTTCTATTTCAGACGCGCAGTGGGGGCCGGTAGAGCAGAGATTCTAAGGCAGATGTTATGCGAATATGGACTGTATTATGGCCTTGCTGTACTAATCGGGATAGTGCTGTATGCGATCACTCTTAGCAGTTTTGAGTCTGTGGTCAGGGTGGATATTCTCAGCTACAGCTTGTTCAGCAAGCCCTATGCCCTGTACAGCGTGATAACTGTGATTATCCTGGCAGTGCTGTCCGGACTGATAATGAGCTGGCGCCATGCCCGGATAATGGTAGAACAGAGTGCCGCACACCGGGGGCATCGGAATAGAGGAATCACTGCTCTGCTCTTTATCCAGATGCTGATCAGCTTTGCCTTCATAGCCGCCTCTTTCGCGATGACACTGCATTACAGCTTTATCCGAGATGTAGATTGGGGCTGGGACTCCCGGAACACTGTTCAATACAAGTTTCTGACCATCAATGATGAAGCCAGGTCTTCTTACTACGACGCCAGAGTTCTGAGGCACAGGATCCGCGAGATTCCCGGTGTGGCCTGGGAGAGTGTCAGCAATTTTAACGTGGTGAGTGAGAATGTGGACGATCTTAACGGACTACATGAAATCCAGCTTGAGATTAAGTCTGATGACAAGAGTGCTTCGATCCGAGCCTATCTGAGCAGTACAGTGCCGGATTTCTTCAGCACAAGAGATGTCCGCGTGCTGCAAGGGGCTATTCCCACTGACGTATCCGACAGCCGGGTGCTGATCAACGAGAGCTTTGCCAAGGCTTACTTTGGCCCTGAAAACCCTTTGGGCGGCAAACTCCGCTTGGGTCAGGATGAAGAAAGCACATGGACTGAAGTGGCGGCAGTTGTGGAGGATAGCTGGTATTTCTCCGTTCGTAATGAGATGATCCCTCTGATTTATATAATGAAACCAACGGTAATCAAGTACTATCAGATTACCTGGCAAGAAGGCCGCAAGCAAGAAGTGCTCTCTGCTCTGGATGAGCTCTTTGCCGATGCCGCAAGCGGAGGGGTCTTTGGCTACAGCTCACAAGAAGTGGAGTTGAGCCAGGATGAGTTTTATGCTCAAGATCGGATCTACAAGGATATCAGCCTGTTCATGGCGATCTTTGTTGTGCTGATTTCCGTGATGGGTATATACGCGGTCAGCTCAGTCAGCATCCATGCTCAGATGAAGGACATCAGCATTCGCAAGATCTGTGGGGCGGAGTTTGGCGATATCTTGCGTCTGTATTTCACAAAGTACTGCTATCTCTATCTCGGATCCGGGCTTGTGGGTTTGTATCTGGCAAACATCTTGATCAGGCTTTATGCCGATAGATTCAGCCTGCATGCGGCATCCGTCTGGCTGGGCTATCCGCTGTCCATCCTGGTGATGGCAATAGTAGTATTCATCCCCATGTATATCAATATCCTAAAGGCATATAGAACAGATCCCACCCGCTATTTACAAGCAGATTAAGGAGCATATCATGGTAGAACTGCAAAAGCTAAGCAAGATATACCGCACCGAAACCGTGGAAACCACCGCTCTGAACGAGCTGGATTTCAGTATCGCAAAGGGCAGCTTCATCGCCATCAAAGGCCCCTCCGGCTGTGGCAAGACCACATTGCTAAACATTATGGGCTTGATGGATCGCCCCAGCAAAGGTGAACTGATTTTAGCCGGGGAAAGGGCGTCCGGGCTCAGCGAAAAAGAGCGCAATAGACTGCGTCGGCAAAGCATCGGCTTTCTCTTCCAAAAGTTCAATCTGATCTCCTCACTCACCGTATTTGAGAACGTGGAACTGCCGCTGCTGTATCAAAAAGTAAATGCCTCTCTGCGCAAGGATAAGGTGCTGGCAATGCTGAAGCAATTGGGACTGGAAGGCAGAAAGGATCACTTCCCGCATCAGCTATCCGGAGGACAGCAACAACGGGTGGGTCTCGCCCGCTGCGTGATCAACGATCCTGATTTGATCCTGGCCGATGAACCCACGGGGAATCTGGACAGCAATAACGGAGAAGAAGTAATGAAGCTTTTGGCAAATCTGCATCAGGATGGGCGCACCATCGTGATGGTAACCCATGATGATCACTATGCGGCATTTGCAGAAAGGATCATTGAGATGTGTGATGGCTGCTTCGCAGCGATATAGGTCGCTACGCTACGATATGGGTTGCTACGCAACGAGATAGGCCTTGCGCAGAGCGCCAAATTCTCAATTCTCAATTCTCAATTCTCAATTACCCTCAGGATCGTGCGTGCTACATCTTTGCCAAAGATATCCGGATGACTATCCGGGGGGCTAAAGTCTTTGATCGCAGCAGGAAAGGCGGGATCATCGGTGGGTAGCAGCATATTCCAGCCGCTCTCAACGGTCTCCACCCATTCGGTTTCCGGGCGC
>CAZCRD010000106.1:0-11100 GCA_964501025.1 uncultured Candidatus Cloacimonadota bacterium
TCGCGTGAGCCTTAGCCCCTGCTTTTGCAGATAGTCTCGAAATTGTGCTTCGTGTTCTTGCATTAGTTTATCCTTATTATGAGAATCATTTGCAACAAGGTTTGGGAAGAGTAGATTCCTGTCAAGCAAAAAAGCGGAACCCACCTGAGGGTTCCGCATAAAATTTAGTAAGTACTACTTGATTCAGTGATTAGGGTCGTAGATATAGCTGGGATCGGGATTCAAATACCAATCCTGATGGCTGAAACCATCACTGAGTGCCCATGCGGCAAAATCCGGAAAGGCGCGGAGGATGGAGCCGTACTCATGGGGATAGGAAACACTTTCGGCGATGTAAAAAGCCCAGGGCTGGTAATTGTCGTTTTGGAAGGACTCTGGATAATCTGGATAGCTGACATCGCTGTAGTCATCTTCAGTATTAAACAGATCCATATTCATATAAGACGGGATTACGGGATAGTGTTTGAGATGGATCTGGTAACTCTGGTTGTGATTGATAAAGATAAAGGGGTTGAAAGGTGCTGAATACCATGGAACGAATACCATTTTTGAGCCTTTACCCCAATCCTCTGTAACCGGAAGAGTGATCTCGTGCACTATCTCTGCATCAGCAATATGGGGTTGGCCATGGTCTGTGTTATAGAATTCAGCGGGGTCGTCATTCACCACATCACGGGCGTTGTCAAAAAAGACCAGAGTATTGTGCTCATCCACCCATGAGGCCAGGCCATTGCTGGAAACTGGTACGCCGGTTGCCACAATGTAATCCGGCAGAGTGGTGGCAAAACCGATCAATCGGCGTGCTCCGGTTGCCCGCAGTTTGTATTTGAAGATCAGATTCGTAAGTTCCCAGGTATCCCCATCATACTGTTCTTCCACGTTGAAATCCAAGACCAGATCATTGATGTCGTAGTCTCCATTGGATGGCCACAAGTCTTCAAAACAAAGAGAGCCATATTCCCCTTCAGCTGGTGTGAAAAATGAAAGAGTATCTTTACTCTTGCCGCTCTGGGCAATAAATAAGTGAGAGATCTCACCGTCTTGCGGAATGGTGAGAATTGTGCTTTCAGTTCCATAGTTTAGCGTCAGCTCACGCTCGTAGGATGGGACTGTAATGGTGAATTCAAAGCTGCCTTCGCTATTGGTTTTACCATTCAATATTAGCTTATCAGGTTCACGACTGATGCTGAAAGGGGCATTAGGCACTACAGCCTGATCAGCATCCACGGATGTCAGCATCAGCTTTACAGCTCTTACTGTGCTAAAAGTAAAATCCTCTGATACCTTAAGATCTTTCATCGAGGTTATTTTCACCTCGTCCTTTTCACATGCTGAAAAGGCAATAAGTGTAAATAGGACTATCATCACGACCATGATCTTTCTCATCATAAAACTCCTGTTTAGGTGTATTTGTATGTATCCAATCATCGCTGTGAGAGGCTGGAGCTTGATCGAGCAGGCCATAGCCAATTGTTATCACAGCAAGCATGCCTTTACACACGATTTCATCATTATTGGTTCTATCTATCTGTCAAGCAAAATATCAGGCCATCGTGGTGTGATACAGGCTCTTACTCTTGATGAGGCCGATCCATCCTGGCTCAGAAAGGCGCAAGCTAATCTCAGCCTGATACAAAGCTGCTGATGTGTAGATGTATCTGGCCAGAGTGCTGATGGTGCACCGCCTTTGGTATGTGGGCATTCTCACTCACAATTCAATCTTTTGCAATTCTGTTTTGCTGAGACCAAGGATGCCGTACTTCTTGCCAATCTTGATAAAAGCGGCAAGTGCTCGCTTGAGGTGCTGCACATCATGGGCAGCGGAAAGCTGAGTGCGAATTCGGGCTTGACCTTGCGCTACCACAGGGAAGAAAAAGCCCACCGCAAAGACACCTTCGGCATAGAGATCTTGAGAAAAAGCCTGCGCCAGCTTGGCATCATAAAGCATGATTGCTACGATCGGAGAATCGCCCTCCACCAGGATAAATCCTGCCTCAGAAAGCCCTTTTCTCCACCATTTCATATTGTCTTCGAGCTTATCTCTTCGCTTTGTACTGGCTTCCAGGATATCCAATACCTTTATGGTGGCCATAGTGATGGTGGGTGCCAAAGTGTTTGAAAATAGATAGGGTCTGCCGCGCTGTCTGAGCAGAGCGATCAGCTCCTGGCGTCCGGACACACAGCCTCCGGAGGCTCCTCCCATAGCTTTGCCAAAGGTCGTGGTAATGATATCGATCTTGCCCAAAACATTGCATAGTTCATGCACTCCTTTGCCCGTCTTGCCCATGAATCCCGTGGCATGAGAATCATCCACAAAGACCATGGCATCATATTCCTCTGCCAGGGCCACGATCTCATCCAGTTTGGCGATATCACCATCCATAGAGAATACCCCATCCGTGATAATTATCTTTCGGCGGCGATCCCGATACAGCTCCAGTTTGGTCCTGAGGTGTTTCATATTGCTATGCTTGTAAGTATCATGTTGAGCCTTGGCCAGACGCATGCCGTCGATGATGGAGGCATGCACCAGACGGTCTGAGATCATGATATCATCGGCATCCAGCAGGGTCTCAAATACTGCGGCATTAGCATCAAAACAGGAGCTGAAAAGAATGGTGTCTTCCGTCTTTAGAAAAGTGCTTAACCGCATTTCCAGCTCCTTGTGAATATCCTGAGTACCGCAGATGAAACGCACCGAAGATAGTCCATAGCCCCTATGCTCCAGTGCCTTATGTGCAGCAGCTATCACATCCGGATGGTCGGACAAACCCAGATAGTTGTTTGAGCACATATTTATCAGCAGCTTCTCTTCACTGCCAGCTGGATACTGCACTTTGACTTCAGCCCCCTGACGGTCGCAGATAATGCGTTCATTTTTGTACAGACCCATCTGCTCGATTTCCTTCAGGGTCGCTTGATAAGACGATCTCGTCTGTCTGGAAAAAGCCATGATTTACCTCACTAATTTTGCATCGATTCACAGCACAATCGAATCCTGTATATTGTCTCAAGCATTGTTTTTGTGCTCAGGATATCTGGTCAAGGTGTTTCTTTCCCCTCATCCTGGCCAAAAGTGTGATTGCAGCATTGATTTGGCAGGAGCATTACGCTATAGCAGGATTGAAGTAATGCGGTTTGCAGGTATTGCCAGCGGATTTCCTTGACAGAAAAAAGCAGGAGAAGTTTATGATCTTTATGGAGTCAAAAAACATACATCTTATTGCCGATGCGAAACATCCTCTGTTGTGCAGGGATCAGGTTTCAAGCGAAATGATCCTGTACAATATCGCTCCGGATGTAGCGCTGAAGATCTTTGCCGAGTATCAGCGCATCAGCAAAGTAAGCATAGAACATGCCACCAGCTTGCCCACCCTGTCCGGGGGGCAGAAGGTGCTATTGATGGCACTTTTGGCTCTGTATTCTCCGGCCGAGGCGATCCGCTTTGTGGATCTGGATCATTCTCTGGATCAGCCCAAGGCGACTGCGCTAAAACAGCTGATCAATGAGAGCGACAAAAACATAGTCTTCGATGAGGAATCATGATCCAGCTGCCAGCCGGGAAGAGAGAGATCTGGCCGGGATTCACACTGAATCTGCCCCAAAGCCTGGAGTTCGCTCCCGGATCAAGCTATCATTTGAAGGGAGCCAATGGCAGCGGCAAGAGCAGCTTTATCCATCGGATCTTGTTGCCAGCATTGCAGGACAGGGATGATCTGTACATATTGTGTCTGGAACAACAAATGCACTTGCAGATTTATGCTTTGAGCGCTATTGCCGCGATCTTCAAACCAGAGTATTCCATCCGCAATGAAGAGGATGTATGGCGCTATTTATGGGACGATCTCGCCAGCAGAGCAGACTCTTTTCCGGTGTATGTGATTGCCGACGAAGCCCATCAGCTAAAGATTCCTGCGGCGCCTGAAAGACCTGTGTGTCTGATCTACAGCTCGCACCAATATCAGCAGGAAAAAGCCAGGATCATCGAATTTGTGCAGATTGATTCTCATCAGAGCAGGATCGATGTATAAGCTGTATCTGGCCTCAATAGTTTTTTTGCTGTATTGCGTGGGATTTGGCATCATCTGGCTGCATCAGATCAAGCTGCAATTCTTTGCTTTGGTGATATCGCTGCTGCTGGTAATCTTGATCCTGGGTATCAGAAAGCTCTGGCTTCAGCTGCGGATCCTGCTGCCATTTGTCACGATGCTCTTTGTGATCTATGCAAGCTTTGTCCTGCTGGGAATCAGTCCTGCAGGTACTCAGCCTTTGGCCTATTGGATTGCGTATGGCTTGCCCAGAGCATTGCTTCTGCTCAGCTCCATAATGATGTTCCGCTTGTGTTTTGCCTTGGTCTCGGTGGATGATCTGATCCGTTCAGATCTGGGAATTCATCAAAAAAAGTACCTGATCCTGGGCAAGATCCTCTATGAAGCAGCCTTTCATTCTTATCGCCAGATCAAGCTCTGGCAGCAACTCTGCCCCAGCATGAAAGATAGCCCCAAGAGCCTGAAAGAGCGGTTTCAGCGGGCATTGGCGGGTACATTGGGCTTGATCCTTTACACGCTGGCTGAAGCCAGGACCAAAGGAGAGAGGATTGATAATCTAATCCAAACATGTTACAAGGAGAAACAATGAAATGGTATCTTACGGTAGGTTTTACTGTAGTGGTGATGGTAACCACGCTCTTAATTCGCATCCCGATTCCCGGAGGCGGATACTTCAATTTTGGTGATGTAGTGATCGTCTTTTGCGGTTTCTATGCCGGCAAAAAAAGTGCCATGATTGCCGGAGGCATAGGCTCAGCTTTGGCTGATCTCATCGGATTTCCCTTGTTTGCGCCGATCACTCTGATCGCCAAAGGCACATTGGGTTTTTTTGCCGGGATGGCAAAGGATGGTCAATCCTGGCTGCGCAATGTCTGGCCGATCCTGGGTGGACTCTTGATGGTAGCGATATATTTTGTCGGCACCTGGATCCTGCCCACTTTTGGCAAGGCGGCGGCGGTGGCAGATCTTCCGGCAAACATCATCCAGGCCACGCTTGGCTTCATCGGTGGCAAATTGCTCTTTGTTGCATATAGCAAAATCGAGAAGGCTTCCTGATGCCTCAGTGCGTGTCCTCTTTGGGCCATACTTAACTTTGCTATCAGTTACACTCTATACGCTGCAAAGAACTATAAGGGAAGTCATCCTTTCATAAGCTTTGGGCTGGACACTTGCTGGACATTTCCTGTTTCTTCCTGATCTGCAGATGTTTCGTCTTGCCCCAAGTGCAAAACAGGCTATCATATATGTAAATGCGAATCAAGATATAAGGTGGCTATTATGGCAATACCCTTCAACATGAAACGTATGATTGATACGGAATTGCATTACCCCCAACGTTTTGCCAATATGCAGCAAAAGGACTATGGCTTTATCTTCTTCAACGAAGGCAACAAAGCTTCGCTGGAGAGTAACCATGCCGTGATCACAGACCATATTGGCATCGAAAGCAGCATCCGCAATATCGAATCATTTTACAAAGCCAAAGGCATCAAACCCTGTATCTTTTCGGCTTTGAAATCCGGAGAGCTGGATAAGCTGGCCGATATCCTCTGTAAGCACGGTTTTGGTGTGCAGGCCAAGGATCACGAGTATTATCTGCACGATCATGAAAGCAGCCTCCGACCATCAGAAGATCTTCATATCCAGCGGATCAAGCAGCTGGATATCGATCTCATGGAGACCATTGCCCTGGAATATGGTGGGGATTGGACCATTAAGGTGGTAGAGCGTCATCTACAGCATCCTTCTTACCACCTTTTGGGTGGGTTTCATGAAGGTGAGCTGGCATCCCTGGCTTCCGTGAGCACTTATGCGGGATACAGCAGGGTCTCAGATGTCTTTACCAGGGAGAAATTCAGAGGAAAGGGCTATGCCGGAGCCATGATCCACTATCTGGTCAATTACCATCGCGGCATCAGTCAAAACCATCTCTATCTCTTTTCGGACCACCCTGGCACCACCAAGATCATTGAAAAGGGAGGATTTTCCCGATTACCTCATGATTTTTCCAGTTGGGTAGCCATCAAAGATATGTAAGAGCTCTATTTAGCTGAATCCACCACGTGTCTGGGAATCTGGACCGGCAGGCGTGCCAGCAATTCATAATTCACCATATTGCTGAGCTCCGAGAAGGAGGCAACGGTGATTTGCATGTCCCCTTGTCTGCCGATCAGCACCACCTCATCTCCGGTTTTTACGGAGGGGATATTGCTGACATTTACCATAAACATATTCATATTCACCATGCCTACCACTTCCGCTTTTTTGCCATGAATGAGAACGTGACCAAAATTGCTCAGACTACGATTATAGCCATGATAATAGCCGATTGGGATGGTAGCCAGCTTCATGTTTTTGGTGGCCAAAAAGGCATTACCATAGTTGATAAAATTCCCCCGCTGCACTTGTTTCACACTCATCACCTGAGTTTTCCAGCTCAAAACGGTCTTGAGGGGATCTCGGGTAAATTTGGAATCCTCTGAAAGCAGATTCTTCATCTTGGTCTCCATCGATGGCCAAAAGCCATAGTGAGCAATGCCAAAGCGCACCATGTCCATGATCGTGTCAGGATAGATCAGCGCTGCAGCCGAACAAGCACTATGATAATACAAGGGCGTGATACCTTTCTTTTTGAGAGCTTTACATAATCTCTGAAAACAGGCGTACTGCTCGTGTACCCGGGAAAAATTCGCTATGCTCTCGGCCCCGGCAAAATGGGTGCAAATGCCTTCGAGGCAGAGGTAACGACTGTTTTTCTTGATCAAAGAGGCGATTTCCGGCAGGATCTCTTCTTCCAGACCGGTACGATACATACCGGTTTCCAGCTCCAGATGGATCCGGGCTTTTTTCTTGACCTTACGAGCTGCAGCAATGGCAGCCTCAAGACGCTCTATGCTAAACACATAGAAGGCAATCTCATGATCTATCACCCAATCCATTTGGGCATGATCCAGCATCCCCAAAATGATCAAATGGCTATCCCGGCGCTTGACTTGCAGTGCCCGGTAGGCCTCATAGGCATCATACACGGCAAAATTGCGCACGCTATACTCTTCCGCCAGTGGCACAAATTCCTCGATCCCATGTCCGTAGGCATTACCTTTGATCACAGAAACAAAGGTTGTGTCACGCCCGATACGTTTTTTTAGATAGCGGATGTTTTTCTTTAGCGCACTTTTATCCAGCTCAATCCAGCTTGTTTGCAGCATTTTTCCTCTTTGGAGTGTATTTATGATGTAACTGTGATTTCATGACGTCAAGGAATGCGCTTGAAGTCATGAGTCAAGGAAAAAATGCTGCTCCTGGGTTTATCTGATCAGCATCATCCGTTTTGTAGCCAGGACCTTGCCCGCAGCATCTTCGCGACGCACAAAGTACATGCCAGAAGGCAGATCGCCTGCAGCCGCCCGGTTCAGATCCCAGCTAAGATGTTCAGAAGTGCTGGCATCTATGGCTAAATGCTGAAGCAATTGGCCTCTGAGGTTGTAGAGTTTGAGACTTTCGCCCCCAGCAGGATTTTCCAGCTTGAGACTCAGCAGACCATGATTGGGATTCGGGTATAGCGTCATTTCTGGGGCTTCTGGCGCTATGGGATCATCTGCTGCGATATTCAGGAAATTGGTAAGATAAAAACATCCGGAATCGTTTAACACATAAAACGAAGGTGTATTGATCAAATGAAAAATGTCCATTTGCTTGACCGCTGTGTAGAGGTTGGGATGCTCGAGTTCGATCAGATTATCATCTCCATCCAGCAGGAATACGGTACTTCCCATATAATCCGATTGTGACCACCCCAGAGGCAGGTATTCACCAAAATTTGGTCCGATGCAGCTCATATCTGAGCTGTAAAACACTACATCCCAAGTTTCTCCATAGTCATAAGAACGCCACAAGCCATCAGAATCACTAAGCTGTGCCATAATGCCATACAAGACTCCGGTGTCGGTAAAGCGGATAGTCTCAAAATGGGGTGCATTGGCATCTTGCCAAGTTTGTCCGGAATCGTGCGAAGTGTAAACATAGTTGTCAATCAGACAGGCAAGGTGTTCTCCATAATATGTAAAGTCGGTGCAATCATCCATCCCCAGATCCTGGATGCGGGTCCAGGTCTCAGCATCGGGGGAAACGAAGGTGCCTTGCCCGGTTCCCAGATAGTAACTGCTATTACTGCTGCAATACTGCATGAAATTTGGGAAGGCAAACCACTCGTTGATTGTCCAGGAATGTGTACTTAGATCAAAATCCCACACACCATCGCTGTAAGATCCGTCACCCATTGTCACCATCAGGGTGTTTTCGTCTTTTTGCCAGATGGATTTGATGGTGAGTCCGCCCCCACCATAGGAGTATTCATTGTACGATCCCCCTTCGAGCAAGATCAGCTTTTTCTCTTCGTCCTGGATCACACCATAACTATGGGGCAGAGTATTGATCTGTGCTACCGTGATTTCATCCACCGATGGGCCGAAGGGATTACATTCAAAGGCGCTTGCAGAGAACACCGCAAACAGAAAAATTGCCAAAAATATGGGTCGCATAATCTCCTCCTCAAGCTTGATTAGCTTTGACTTAGATGCTAAATAATGTAGCAATATTTGTTCCTGATCCATTGCAAATTGAGAGTATTCTTGCTGTGCCCGGCAGTCTTTTTATATTGTGAAAAACCACCCGCTTCGCTTATTATGTCTATAAGATCCTTTTACCAGGACAAGGAGAGACTATGAAAATGCGCTCACATTTGTGTAAAATTGTATGTACAATAGGTCCGGCTACCGAGACGCCTCAGCAAATGCAGGCTTTGATCGATGCGGGCATGGATATTGCCCGGCTGAATTACTCCCATGGGGATTTTGAGTATCACGCTCAGAACATCAAAAAGCTCAGACAGGCGGCGCAGGATTGTGGACGGAGGATCACCATCATGGCAGATCTGCCTGGTCCCAAGATGCGCATCGGCAAGCTCGATCAAGAAATTATCTATCTCAAGCCGGAGGATGATCTCATCCTCACCAATCAGACTATTTTGGGAGATTACAATCGCATCTCAGTCACTTTCGAATCTCTGCCGCAGGTAGTCAAGCCCCAGGATATCATCTTTTTGAGCGATGGTCTGATCCAGCTTGAGGTAAAGCGGGTGGAGGATACCGAGATCTATTGCAAGATCATCGTCGGGGGAGAATTGCGTTCCAACAAGGGGCTCAATCTCAGGGGTGTGGATCTGGGCATTAGTGCTTTTACCGGGCATGATCGCGAGTGTCTGGCCGCAGCTTTGGAAAGTGGCGTGGATGCCGTGAGCCAATCTTTCGTATGCAAAGCTGAGGATATCGTCGGCATGCGCAAAGCCGCTCAAGAGCTGGGCTACGATCCTTTTGTGATAGCCAAGATCGAACGCGCAGAAGCGGTAAAGAGGATAGATGAGATCATCCAGGTCTCCGATGGCATCATGATTGCCCGCGGAGATTTGGGAGTGGAGACCCGGATTGAACGCATTGCGCTGGTGCAAAAACAGGTGATGGCTCGGGCAAATCATTTTGGCAAACCGGTGATCACCGCCACCCAGCTTCTGGAATCCATGACCCGCAATCCTCTGCCCACCAGAGCTGAAGCCACCGATGTGGCCAATGCGATCCTGGATGGAACGGATTGCCTGATGCTCTCAGAAGAATCCGCAATCGGCAAGTATCCCATCATAGCTGTGGAAATGTTGGCCAAGATCGCCAATTGCGTGGAAGAAAACCGCGCAGTGGATGCCAAGGTAAAGTCTCCGGAAGACTTTTTTCGCAGCGATGCGATCCATATCACAGATCTGATCTCCCACAATGTGTCGGTCAGCGTGAATAAACTCAAGTCCAATCTGGTGGTGGCAAATACCGTGACCGGGCACACAGCCCGGATGATTTCCCGCTTCCTGATTCCGGTCTGGATCGTAGCAATATCCTCTGAGCATAAGGTCTGCCAGGGCTTGCAATTTTCCTACGGTGTGTATCCCATTCTGGAGTCAGAAGAACCGCAAAACTGGGAAGACTATATCGCCAAGCTCAAGCAAGAGTATGAAATCTCCAGCGGCAGAGTGATCCTGGTAGAGAGCCCCTCGATAGCGAATCCTCAAGTCAATCACAAGATCGAGATCCTGGAATAAGGCTCTATCTGTACTTTCAGACATCGGTACCACTGTATCCAAGCTTTGAGCTGGTTATTGGGGTGACAATTATGATGGGAAAAGCGTCAGTATGATGCATCTACCCCATCAGCAATAGGGCAGCACTACGCCAGCATTACGCCTCGCAGGCGCAATGCTCCCGCTATGCTATTGGGAAACAAAGAGTAATGGAAACAAGATAAGGATGCAGGTGTTTTGATATTGATAAACACGATAAGGAGGGGTAGTTTCATACATCGGCATATAAGACCCAGGGCATGAAATGTTTCGCCCGTAAAGGGCTCCTGGGAAGGGGTGCCGCCAGGGTTCGAGGGTATTCTGCCTGTATCCAAGGGGTTCCGCTTCGCTGCACACCCTTGCTATGTTCTGACGCCCACAAGGGGCTATTGGGAGGGGATTCCGGTGTTCGAGGGGTGTCCGCTATGCTGCATATCCTCGCTATGTACTGTATCGGCCCTGACGGGGTTTTAGATGCTTCCCATAAGGGACTCAGGGGATGTTTACCACTTGTTACGTGAGCTGCCAACTGGTGTGGCAAATTGTATTTGCCACAAAGGCCGGAGGCCTTTTCCTGAAAGCGGCTTCGCCGCTTCTGCCAAATCGGAGTTTGGCAGACCAGAAAGAGGCAGACCAGAGTTTGGCAGACCAGAGAGTGGCAGACCAGAAAGAGGCAGACCAGAGAGAGGCAGCAGTTTACGACGATAAATCCTGATACTATCGATCAAGATGATAGGCGGCTGCTTTAGCTGCCGTGTCTCGATGACCAATTTGCTCGAACAAGATGATCTCCGGTTGGCTTTAGCCTCCGGCAAAATGCGATAACCCGAAAACGCCACACAAAATAATGGGGCGAACTTGAGGTCCGCCCCTTGCTGATAGGATCGATGT
>CAZCRD010000107.1:0-22216 GCA_964501025.1 uncultured Candidatus Cloacimonadota bacterium
GGGGTAGCTTAATTGAACATAAGTTCACTTGAACTGCCTCATTTTAGTTAGAAAAACAGGAGTTAATATGCCGCGTGCCAAAGCCTTACGCACATTACATGATATGCCGCCGGTCAAGGGATTTCGTCCCCTATGGATGCGGGCAAACTACCGCCAGGCCGTGATCCTCAAGCTGGAGGAATATGAAGTTTTGCGTCTGATCGATTATGAGCACAAGATTCACGAAGAAGTGGCTGCGATGATGGGAGTTTCGCGCCCTACAGTCACTCGTATCTACGATAGTGCCCGAAAGAAGATCAGCACTGCCCTGGTAGAAGGACGTAGTTTTTTGATCGAAGGCGGGGATGTGCAGATGATCCAAAATTACTATCTTTGTGAGGATTGTCAGCATCGCATGATTCTCTCTCCCCAGGAAGAAAAACCCGAGCTCTGTCCGGCCTGTGGATCCACCAAAATCATCTCGCTGGCAGATTGTTTTGTGCGAGGTTGTCGCAGATGCAGACGTTGTCGCTAAAAAGCTTATCCCAAGATAAATATAGACTCAGGAGAAAACATGAAAATCGCTATTCCACTTACATCAGGTGTCATCAGTGCACACTTTGGACATTGTCAGGAGTTCGCAGTATTTACGATCGAAGATGGCAAGATCGTCAAAGAAGAAACCCTTGATCCGCCGGCTCATGAACCGGGATCACATCCCAGTTTTTTGCACCAGCAAGGGGTAACAGTAGTAATAGCTCAAGGCATGGGCATGAAAGCCCAGCAATTGATGCAGCAAAATGGCATCAAAGTCATCATTGGAGCCTGCTCACAGCCTCTGAAGGAATTGGTGGAAAGCTACCTGCAGGGCAAGCTTGAATCTGGCGACAACCTGTGTGATCACTAATGCGGATCGCTATTGCCAGCGGTAAGGGTGGCACCGGCAAGACTACCCTGGCTGTGAATCTGGCCCTCAAAGCTGCTGAAACTATGAGCACGATGCTCATAGATCTGGATGTGGAAGAGCCCAATGGCGGCATATTTATCCAGGCAGAGGAGTACAATCATCAAGAAGTGACCCGGGCTATCCCGGTATGGGATCAAAAAGCCTGTAATCTCTGCGGACAATGCAGCACCTGGTGCAGGTATAATGCCATCATCAAGCTGGGTGATACGATCATGGTGATGCCGCAATTGTGTCACTCCTGCTACGCCTGTAGCGAGCTGTGCCCCATGCAGGCTTTACCGATGCAAGAGCAAGCCCTGGGGGTGATCAAACACTTCAAGCTGGGGCAGCTGGATTTTATCGAAAGCAAACTAAATGTGGGCTTGGAGCAAGCGTCGCCATTGATTGC
Source organism: uncultured Candidatus Cloacimonadota bacterium (assembly GCA_964501025.1). Taxonomy (GTDB): domain Bacteria; phylum Cloacimonadota; class Cloacimonadia; order Cloacimonadales; family Cloacimonadaceae; genus UBA5456. The sequence continues at coordinate 1,335 of CAZCRD010000107.1, forward strand.
TCAAAGCCTGAACTATGTGGACGAGCATTTTGCTGATGTGTCATTGCAGATATTGGACAGCCCGCCCGGAACCGCATGCGCAATGGTCTCTGCGGTGAAGACTGCGGATTATGTGATCTTGATCAGCGAACCCACTCCTTTTGGGCTGTATGATCTTAGTTTGGCTGTGGAAACCGTGCGGCAACTAAAGCTCCCCTTTGCTGTAGTGATAAACCGTGATGGCATTGGGAATAATGACATTTACGAGTATCTAAACCAGGAACAGATTCCGCTTTTGGCCAAGATCCCGCACCAACGGGAGATTGCTGAATTGTATTCCCGCGGAGAGATCCTTTACCGGAAAATACCGGCGATAGATCAGGCCTTGACCCAGATATTGAGCGCGATAAGGAGCAACTCATGAAAGAGATAGTAATCATCTCCGGCAAGGGCGGTACCGGGAAAAGCTCGATCTGTGCAGCTCTGGCATACGTCGCCAAACCAGATCTGGTAGTGGCAGATTGTGATGTGGACGCTGCGGATCTGCATTTGATCCTGCAGCCCGAGCATTGCGAAGCCCAGGATTTCTATAGTGGAGTATTGGCAGAGATTGATCCAGCCAAATGCATCAGCTGTGGCTTGTGCGCACAAAAGTGCCGTTTTGCGGCAATCACAGCTGAGGATGGGACCTATCGGGTCAATGCCTTGGATTGTGAAGGTTGCGGATACTGCTACTATGTGTGTCCGCAGCAAGCCATTAGCCTGGATGAACAGAAAGTGGGGCAGTTTATGATCTCAGATACCCGCTATGCTTGTACTCTGGTGCATGCCCGCCTCGATATCGGAGCAGATAACTCCGGAAAATTGGTGGCAAAGGTAAAAAATGAAGCCAAAAACCGAGCAGAATCCGAAGGCAAAGATTTCCTATTGGTCGATGGCTCTCCTGGTATCGGCTGTCCGGTGATCTCCTCTCTATCGGGCGCAGACTATGTGATATTGGTCACCGAAGCCAGCAAATCCGGTCTGAGTGATCTCAAGCGGGTGTGGGAATTGCTTACACTGTTCAAAATCCCTGGAGCCTGCATCATCAACAAAGCAGATATCAATCCTGAAGTGAGCAAAGAGATCCAAAGTTATCTAAAAAAAAGCAAGATATATCACCTGGGAGATATCCCCTATGCCGAGGATTTTCACCAGGCTATTGCGATGGGACGCAGTGTAATCGAAGAAAATGAAACAAGATGGCTGCCGGTATTTAGTGAATTCTGGCAAGTCATCAAGGAGAAAATATGAGAATTATCTTTACCGCAAACGGCGAGGGATGGGACGCTAAGATCGATCCCCGCTTTGGTCGCACAGACTTCATCCTGCTCTATGATGAAGATAAAGATGAGCTGAGTAGCATAGACAACCGTGATGTAATGCAGGTGGCACATGGAGCTGGACCCAGAACAGCCCAGAAGATTCATGAGCTCAAGCCGGATATCCTGATCACCGGAAACGGACCGGGCGGGAATGCCGCAGCGATCCTCAAACAAATGCAAGTGAAGATCCTGGTCAAAGCCGGTGGCATGAGCATCCGCGAAGCCTATACAGCCTACAAAAACAACCAACTGGAACCAGGAGCATAAGATGCCAAATTTTGATGGAACTGGACCGAGAGGAAACGGGACCGGCGGACGCGGCTTGGGCCCTTGCGGGCAAGGTCGCACAGCCAGAAGAGGCTCGGGGAACCGGGCTAATAACAAGAATCGTGCTTTTGACGCCGGCGCAAGTATCTATCCCTATACCAAAGCGGATCTAAATGCGCAAAAGCAAGAGCTGGAAGCACAGCTCAGAGAACTGGACAAGGAACTAAACAAAGGATAACAAATGGCAGACGAAAAAGACCTGCAGATTCAGAAGAATCTGGATAAAATCAAGCATCGCATCATGGTAATGAGTGGTAAAGGTGGTGTGGGCAAAAGCTTTGTAGCCACCAATCTGGCATACGGACTTGCCATGCAGGGCAAGCGAGTAGGTATTCTCGATTCGGATGTACACGGCCCTTCAGTGGCAAAGCTGACTGGCATCGAAGGCGTGGCTATCCCCACCGCGGAAAGCGGAATGCCAGCACCGATCAAGGTGCTCTCAAATCTCTATGTGCTCACAGTGGCATCGCTTATATCCTCAGAAGACAGTGCCCTGATCTGGCGGGGACCGATGAAGATGACGCTGATCAAGCAGTTCTTCAGCGATTTTGACTGGCCCGAGCTGGATTACCTCATCGTAGATTTGCCTCCGGGAACCGGCGATGAACCGCTTTCTATCGTGCAGACTCTGGGAACGGTGGATGGCGCTGTGATAGTTACCACCCCGCAGGATCTCGCCATTCTGGATGTAAAAAAGTCGGTGAATTTTGCCCAGCAACTCAAAGTGCCGATTCTGGGTATCGTGGAAAACATGAAGTTTTTCCGCTGTCCGGATTGCGGTAAAACCACGCAGATCTTCAGTGGCAGAGGCATCGAAAAGCTGATCTTTGAGCAGCAGCTTGACCTTCTGGCAGAGCTGGAGCTGGATCCCAACATCGTGAGTTCAGGCGACGAAGGTAAGCCCTACATTTATTTTTACAACAAACTTCCGGCCGCACAGAACCTGATGGATATGACACTTAAAGTGCTGGAAAAGATTGAAGCAAAGTAGTTCACGATGCATTGAACTCAGACAGGCTGCGGCTATACGTTGCAGCCTTTTTTTTGCGGTTTAAGGCTGGGCGTAACGTGCCAATGCTACAGCTGGCGTGGTGATTCCACGGAGCTTTGGAAAGACTCCGCAACGTAGCGCAGCATACCGATGCTGCGGACTGGCTTGATGTTTGTTCGGAGCTTTGGAAAGACTCCGCAACCGAGCTTTGAAACGACTCCCCAACCGAGCTTTGAAACGATTCCGCAACGTAGCGTAGCATTCCGATGCTACGATTGTCTTAATGCTTGTTCGGAGCTTTGGAAAGACTCCGCAACCGAGCTTTGAAACGATTCCGCAACGTAGTGCAGCATTCCGATGCTGCGGACTGGCTTGATGTTTGTTCGGAGCTTTGGAAAGACTCCGCTACCGAGCTTTGAAACGATTCCTCAACGTAGCGTAGCATTCCGATGCTGCGACTGTTTTAATGATTTATCGGAGCTTTGGAAAGACTCCGCAACCGAGCTTTGAAACGATTCCGCTACTTAGTCGGATCAGGGCTATTCTCCGCTGCGGGGATGCCCTTTTTCGTAAGCGGCTTTGATATCTTCCAGGCTGAGGTGTGAATAGATTTCGGTGCTGGAGAGTTCAGAGTGCCCGAGCAGCTCCTGAATAGCCCTCAAATCTGCACCTCGAGCTAAGAGATGAGTGGCAAAGGAATGCCGGATGGTATGGGGTGAAAAGCCTTTTTCCCGGGCGATGAGATTGATGTAGCGCATGAGGATGGTCCTGAGCTGATTGCTATCAAAATCCTTACCGGAGTGAGTGAGGAAGACCTTGTTTGAGCTATGGGAAAAGACAAACTTGGGGCGCAGTTTGAGGTAATCCTGCAGAGCCTGCAAGGCAATCGATCCCAGTGGAATTCGCCGCTCTTTGTGCCCTTTTCCCATCACCCGGATCATGCTCTTGCGTTGATCAATATCCATCAGCCTCAGACCGGCTATTTCCATCAACCGCAATCCGCAGCTATAAAGCAATTCCAGTATGGCTCGATTGCGTACTCCGATTTTGGTGCTGGTATCCGGAATCCTGAGCAGCACAGCCATCTCTGCTTCGGAAAAGAAGCGAGGTAGCTTTTTTTCATACTTCGGCCGGCGAATCCTTCGCATCGGATTCTCCGCTATGATCCCCTTGATTTTGAGATACTTGAACCAGGAAGAAAGCGCCGATAGTTTGCGGGATAGGGTGCGATTGCAATCCGGACGTTCTGAGAGCCACACCAGAAACCCGCGTATGTGAAGGGCGGAGATCCGGGAAATTTCCAGCTGACCAACTTCAGCGCTGATGAAATCATGAAATTGCTGCAGATCGATGCGATAGCCCTCAATGGTGCGGGGACTTTTCCCTTCCAGGCTCAGATATTCCAGGTGCTTGTCGATCCACTCTTGCATGCGCCGAACTCCTTTTCTTTATGATAGGGTCATTTTTTGCTTGCCTTATTCCTTGTCGAGAAAAAACTTGCATTTAATAGCTGGAGGTACCATGAATCAACATATAGATAGCAGCGTCAAGCTTGGCGCGAATGTACAGATCGGTTTTAACACCGTGATCCTGGAAGATGTAGTGATCGGCGATAACTGCCTGATTGGTCACAACGTTGTGATTCACAAGGGTAGTATCATCGGGGACAATGTGCGCATTGATGACAATGTGATCATCGGCAAAGCGCCGCTTTCCTCGCCACGCAGCATCTTCAAAGTTCCGCAAAATCTACGCCCAGCCCAAGTAGGCAGCTATTGTCAGATCGGGGCTAATGTGGTGATCTATGCCCAATGCGAGATCGGCGAGCGCAATCTGATCGCAGATCTGGCCACTATCCGCGAAAATGTCAAAATCGGCACACTCAATATCATCGGTCGCAATGTCGCGATTGAGAACTTCGTGGAAATCGGCGATCGCAATAAGTTTGAGACCAATTCATATATCACTGCCTATTCGGTGGTGGAAGACTACTGTTTTGTAGCGCCTTGTGTGACCACCAGTAACGATAACTATATGGCTCGGGATGAACAGAGATTCAATCACTTCAAAGGCATCACCATGAAAACAGGCTCCCGTATCGGGGCAAATGCTACTGTCCTGCCGGGAAAGACTCTTGCTACGGACGCAACTGTGGCAGCCGGGGCCGTGGTCACGCGCGATGTGGAAATTGCCAAAATCGTGGTCGGTAGCCCCGCCAAAGCCTTACGCGATGTGCCGGAAGCACAACTGCTAAAAAACAATCTGGATGCCAGTTCATGAAAGCCTTGCTGATAATACCCACTTACAACGAGATTGATAACATCGAACGCATAATCGAGTTGGTGCTGGAACAATCTCCGGTTTTGGAGATATTGGTGATGGACGACAACAGTCCGGACGGCACCGCTGCAGTAGTCAAAACCATGATGCAGACTCAGCCCAGAATTCACTTGATCGAGCGTCCTTCCAAGATGGGACTGGGCTCAGCCTATGTGACAGGCTTCAAATACGCCTTGAGTAGAGACTATGATTATATGCTGGAGATGGACGCAGATTTTTCGCACAATCCCGAGGATCTACCCCGCCTGCTGGAAGCTGCACAAAGATATGATCTGGTGATCGGTTCCCGCTATTCCAATGGTGTAAACATCATCAACTGGCCGTTCAGGAGGCTTCTGATCAGCTACTTTGCTTCCAAATATGTGCGCGTGATCACCGGCATGCCCATCAAAGATCCCACCGGTGGATTCAAGTGTTTTCACCGTAAGGTGCTGGAAGCCATAGATCTGGATCGGATTCTCTCAGATGGCTATGCCTTTCAGATCGAGATGAATTTCCGGGCCTGGGCTCTGGGTTTTCGCATCAAAGAAATCCCGATCATCTTCACCGAACGCATCAATGGAGTCTCCAAGATGAGCCGAAACATCGTGTGGGAAGCAGCCTGGATGGTGTGGCACCTGCAATTGCGTAAGCTATTGGGAATACTTCACTAATAAACAAGGAATACCATGCTTGAAAGAATAAACAACCCAGTTTTGCAGACCGAAGACAGCGATTTTGATCGCGCTCTTAGGCCGAAAACACTCAAGGATTTCATCGGACAGGATCATATCAAAGAGCTGCTGGATATCAGTATCCAGGCGGCAAAGCTCAGACAAGAACCTCTGGATCACGTACTCTTTTATGGCCCTCCGGGATTGGGGAAGACCACTCTGGCTTCCATCATTGCCCGCGAGATGGGCGTAAACATCACTGTATCCAGTGGGCCGGTGATCGAAAAACCCTCTGATCTGGCTGGTGTATTGACCAATCTGGGGCGGCATGAAGCGCTGTTTATAGATGAAATCCATCGCCTGTCCCATGTGATCGAAGAGTACATCTATCCTGCCATGGAAGATTATGAAATGGAAATCATCCTGGATAGCGGTCCCTCCTCCAGGACTCTGAAAATCCCTATCGAGCCTTTCACGCTGGTGGGTGCTACCACCCGGGCGGGGCTATTGACCCCTCCCCTGAGGGATCGTTTTGGCATAGTGCTGCGGCTGGATTATTACGATGTAGCGGCGATCGAGCAGATTATCAAGCGCTCGGCAAGACTCTTGAACGTGCCCACCGAAGAAGATGGGGTCAAAGAGCTGGCCAGAAGAAGCAGAGGCACACCGCGGATTGCCAACCGTCTGCTGCGACGGGTTCGAGATTATGCTCAGATCAGAGGTAATGGCACGATCACACTGGATATTGCGCTGGCAGCATTGTCCATGTTGCAAGTAGATCATGCTGGTCTGGATGAGATGGATAAACGTATCCTGAGCACCATCATCGAAAACTATCGGGGTGGTCCGGTGGGCATCAAAACCATTGCCACCGCCATTGGTGAGGATTCCGGTACTATCGAAGAGATCTTTGAACCATATCTGGTGCAGCAAGGATTTTTGGAGCGCACCACTCAGGGGCGCAAAGTCACCTTCAAAGCCTACAAACATCTTGGTCTGACTCCTGTAGCTGAACAAGGCGAGATCTTCTAACTCCATAAGATGGGTTATAGCAAAAACATCGGGCACAACCTCCTTACGCAGTTTCTGAAGATCATCTTTGGCGTGCTCACGGGGATCATTGTCGCCCGCAGTCTGGGTCCCGCCGGAATGGGCTATGTGGCCTACATCCTGCTGATATTTAACCTGATGGGCACCTTCGGGCACTTTGGGCTAACCTCCGCAGTTGCCTATTTTCAGAAAAAGAGTGACTTTGAACGGACTGCCATCTACAGCACGAATGTAAATGTGCTGGCTTTGATTTCCCTGGTGCTTTCTCTGCTCGTGGTATTGGCACGAAGCACCGGCTTGCTGCTGGATGGCTATAGCCCCCTATACATTGTCGGGGGATTGATCCTCATGATATCCACGATTTTCACCACCCATCATCAGGCCTGGATGATCGGGGATGAAAAGATCATCCCAAACAACAAGATCGGACTCAGGGTGTTTTTCATCCGTAGTGCGGCAATTTTGATCTTTTACTTCAGTGGATTACTGACTCCGATCTCTTTCTTTTACCTCAATGTATTGGCCATGCTACTGTGGTTTATCCTGATCCAAATCCAGCTCAAGGAAAGCTATCTGTTTATCACGGTATTGCCGGTGCTAAAGGCAGAATACAAATACGGCGCCTTTGGCTGGTGGTCTGCCCTGTTTGCCTTTCTGCACCTGAGAGTAGATCAGATCATGATCAAGCACTATCTGGTGGTATCTGAGCTGGGTATATATAGCATCGCCGTCAGCATTGCCGAATTACTCTTTCTCTTACCCATGTCCATCACCGGGGCCTTGATTGGCAGGCTCTACAACCTTCCCAAAGGAGACGATGGCAGACAGCTGACCGCACGGACGCTCCGGCTGAGTATGTTTGTCTGTCTCATCCTTACCGGAATCGGCATTTTGGGGAGTTTTTTGATTCCCATAGTCTATGGAGAGCCTTATGCCAGAGCCACATGGGCAACCATGATTTTGCTGCCGGGCATCCTTTTTGCCTGTGTGCCCAAGATTGCTTCGCCCTGGTTTTATGCCCAAGGTAAGCCCCATGTCCATCTCTGGATCACCATGCTGACCTTTGCTGTGAATCTGGGGGCCAATCTGATCCTGATTCCCAAGTTTGGCATCATCGGCGCAGCTTTGGCCACAAGTGTGGCATATTTCTGTTATGGGGCATGGTACATAATCCAGCTGGCTGTAGCAGAGAAATTTGGCTTTATGGCTTTGCTCCAGCCGGATTCAGAGGACTGGCAGATTATTCGTAAACTGATCAGAAGAGAACAATCCCCATAATCCGGATATCTCACCCTTGATCACTGAAGCCGATGTTAAAGCAATATAAACCCGTAATAAAGCTGTATTCATGGGTTTATCACGGGTTTATATCAGGATTGTCCTGAGCTTATTGCGAGGCCGCACAAAGCCCACAAACTGAGATCATAAGAGATCGACAGGCATTTGTGAATGGGGAGTGCGGATCTTTCTGCTTGACAGATACAGCCCTCCCAAAAACTATGCTTTCTCAAGATAATAACCCAAGGAGAAATGATGTACGCCATCGTAGATATTAAAGGATTTCAGTTTAGGGCTGAAAAAAACGCAGTTCTTCGCGTTCCCTTGCTGAATACGGCAGAGCCTGGTCAATCACTCGAATTTGACCGCGTACTCCTGGTCCGCAAGGACGAAGAAGTATTGGTGGGCACTCCCGTAGTCGAAGGCGCCGCGATCGTAGCAGAAGTGATCGAACACGGTAAAGGTAAGAAAAAGATAATCTATCACTACAAACGCCGTAAAGGCCAACGGGTGAAAAAAGGTTATCGCGAGCAATTCACCGATATTAAAGTTACCGAGATTCGGGCTTAAGGAAGGTTTAGATTTATGGCACATAAAAAAGGTGTTGGAAGCAGTCGTAACGGCCGGGACAGCAATCCCAAATATCGTGGTGTAAAAAAATACGGTAGCGAGTTTGTGCTGGCCGGAAACATCATCGTACGTCAGAAAGGTACCAAATTTCACCCCGGCGCCAATGTTGGCATCGGCAGAGATTTCACCTTGTTTAGCCTTGTGGATGGTCAGGTGAAGTTTACCACCAAGAAAGAAGGCAGAAAATACGTTAGTGTAGAACCTGTCAGCGAATAAGAATTTAGTTAGAGATATACCAAAAGCGGAGCTTGCTCCGCTTTTGTTTATATGAACATATCCTGAATCCTGCTGAGCCTTACGCTCAATAAGCTCCATTTGAGATATGGGTCTGGAGGATTGATCTCATCTCTCCACTGTCGATCAAATCCTGCAGGGCTGCCTTGATCTGGTCATTGTACTCCCCATCCTTGGGCATGGCAATCCCGTAAGATTCATTGGTCTCAATGCTGTATTTGATGGTGATGGGATAGTCCGGCTCAAAGCCTCTGACCACGATATCATCATTTATCACCAGATCTATGTTACCATTTACCAAGTCTTCAATGGCCTCTGTATTGGTGGGATATAGGATGACCTGTTCGATAGAAACGAGGTTTTTCATTACCAGGTTTTTTTGAACCCAATGATGGGCAGTAGTGGTATGATTTACTCCAATCTTGTATTTGGCGATGTCTTTGATATCCTGAATCAAGATCGGGCTGTCTTGATGGGCGATAACGGCTTGATTGATCTGATAGTAACTCTGGCTAAACTCAATCAGGCGAGAGCGCTCTGCGGTGATGGACATAGCGGAGATGGCAAAGTCTATCTTGCCGGATCGGATTGCCGGGATCAGAGTATCAAACTCCATATCAATGATCTTGAAAGGATACTCCATTTTTTCCGCAATCTTGTGCGCCAAATCTACATCTATGCCAACATAAGAACCATCTACTTTGGAGCTAAAGGGCGGAAATTCCACGTTCATGCCGATTCTCAAAGTAGGCTTGTCTTTGGTGGTGCAGGTAGCAAAGGCCAGGGCTGCAAGGAGCATTAAAAGAACTTTTAACCAATATTTCATGGGCTTCCTCTCTTCAAAACGAATTCGTTTTAGCTGGGTTGGATACCGGAGCAGACAGGGTGATACTATCTGCTCCGGGAAACAGTTATGATTGTATCTTTGCTACGATCAGTTTGTTTCCTTCAATATCTTTGATTGTTACTTTGCTGCCTTCTTCTATAATGCTGTCATCCTCAGATACAGCCACCCATTCTTCTCCGCCCACTTTTGCGTAGCCTTTTCCTTCGGCTGGAATAGCTTTGGTTACGTGTGCTATCTTGCCTTTGAGACCATATACATTGGTGTCAGCTCCGGGATTGGCCAGGACTCTTTTTCCCAGCTTTCGCATGAAGAGGAAGGCAATAAAGCTGATGATGGCAAAGAGTAGAATCTGCAGCCAGATGTATCTTTGGACAAAAGGGAAAAGCGCTAACAATCCGGTGGCTATAGCTCCAATTCCCAGGGACAGGAAAAAGAAGGCGGGATCAAAGATCTCGATGATTATAAAGATGATACCAAGTATCAACCAAATGTGCCAGGCAAGCAGTTCCATCATAAACTCCTATAGCTTATTTATGGTCTTGATCTTCATCATCTTTCTGGGTGGAAGATGAGTCCTTGTCTTTGTATATACGTTTTACCTTGCGCTTGCTCCCGCCATAGCGGGATGAGTATCTTGAATAACCTGAGTAACCGCCATAGCCACCGTAGTTATAGCTTCCACCTATGGCTCCGCCAGGACCGCGAACACCGAGTAAAGAAAGGAAATACATCAACAAACGGGTGCCATAATAAACCAGAATCGTGCCGATTGTGAGAATAAGCAACCACATCAAAAAGCTTTTGGCAAAACCAATAATGATGCTCAACCATCCGATGCTTCTTTGCTGGGGTCTTAGGGTGAGATACAGCAATACGTTGTCGATATTGCTCAGCTTTTCGAGATTATTGCGGGAAGTTTGAATCAAGGTATGGAGGGCTTCTTTACGATCATTCTGCTGGATGGTGGGCTGGCGGATTTTGTTCAGTTCCACCAGTTCGTTTTCATATGCAGCCAATCTGGCATTTTCGATCTCAAAATCCAGATTGACCAGGGCTGTATCAATCTGCTCGGTCTGGGGTCCGATGCTGCCAAATTTTTCCAGCTCAGCAATCACAGAATTAAGCTCTTGTTGCTCGATGGTAAAGAGATATGCACCATAGTTCCCTTCATTTTGCTTACGGATACGCTGTTTGGCATATTGATTCATGATCCGGCTGATCTCGTCTTGAGCTGTGGAGATATCGCTGGAGCTAAAGCTGACTCTGGCTTTGTTTATGAATCTAAGGTCACGGTATTCATTGGCACTGGGCTTGAAATCCATGCTTGATTTGCTGGTGCTTTTACTTTGAAACTCGAATATACTAATTGCGAGTGCCAAAAACACTACAAAGATGGCTACACCTTTCAATCTGCGATTTGATGTTTTCTTCACATCTTCCTCTTTTTATTGTTTTCTGAGTTCTTCTGCGTGTCTCAAAGCCGCATCGGTAAGCTTGCCGGAAAGCATTCTGGCGAGCTCTCTGGTGCGTTCTTCCTTGTTCAAAACCCGCAGGGCTACAGTCGTCTTTGCGCTGCTGTTTTTCTCTACAGCGATATGCGTGTCTGCTTTAGCCGCGATTTGTGCCAAGTGAGTGATGCACAACACCGGATGGCGCTCAGTAATCTTAGCCAGGCAATTTGCTACACTTTCAGCGGTTTTGCCACCGATGCCGGCATCAATCTCGTCCAAAATGAGCAATCTCGGGGCCTCTCGGGCTACCAGTACTTCTTTGATCCCCAGAAGGATACGGCTCATCTCACCGCCACTGGCTACAGCCGAAAGAGCTTTGGGGCTGCTACCAGGATTGGCGGAAAATTTGATTTCTACCGTATCCTGCCCACTTTCTGAAAAAGCAGACATGGGATCAATTGGTATGTTTTCAGGCTTGCTTATTTTGTCAATCTCAATTTGCAGCCTGGCATCCTTGATTGCCAGTTTACGGATGCTGCTTTGCAATTCTACAGCGAGTTTTTGAGCTGCTTTTTGACGCTTTGTGCTGAGCTTGTCGGCTTGCTTGATGAGCTCTAAAAGGTCTGTATTCAGTCTTTTGTGAGCCAATCTAATCTGTTCGTCAAAATCCTCTGCGGCGTCTATTTCTTGTTTGCGTTGCCGAAAAAGCTGTTGCAATTCTTCAACAGTCTTGACCTTATGTTTGTGTAGAAGCTGATTGATCAGATCCAATCTTGATTCGATCTCGGCAAGGCTGGTGGGGTCGTAGGACAAGCTGTCCACGATGCCGGAAAGCTGTGAAGAGGCACAGCGGAGGGCTTCCATGGCTTCCAAAAGTGATTGTGCTGCGTTTTCCAAGGCAGGATTGAGCTTTTTGAAAGCTTGCAGTTGGGTGTTGAATTGACTGAGACGGTCGAAGATGCTGTTTTCACTCTCAAAAGTGGCTTGATTCATGTTTTGGCTAAGCTCCAGGATTTCAAGGCTGTGTGTTTGCAGCTCATACTCCTGTTGCAAGAGCTTATCTTCACCTGATTTGAGCTCAGCGTGTTCCAGCTCTTCATATTGGTAGCGGTAGAGTTCCAGCTTCTGTCTATGTTCTTCGTGTCTGAGGATCATATCTTGCAGGTTCTGACGCTGCTTCTTAAGGTTTCGGTAAGTTTTGGCAAAATCTTCCCGCTGTTTTACGCAATCCGCAAAACGATCCAGGATTTTCAGCTGATAAGCTGCAGAAAGCAGTTTTTGCTGGTCCCGCTGATGATGAAAATCGATCAGCAGAGCTTTGAGCCCTTTTACCACGGATGCATTTACCTTTCTACCCCCGATATAGTATGAAGACTTGCCGGATACTGATATCTCCCTGGCCAATACGAGCTCAATGCCTGATTCTGCATTGATCTGATCCAGATAATCCTGCAAATCAGGGTCCTGGCCAGGCAGAAAGGTGGCTTCCAGATAGATGGGACGATCCTTATCCCAAGCTTCCAATCCGGCAGCACTCTCACCAAAGATCAATGCGATGGAGCCCACGATGATAGACTTGCCGGCTCCGGTCTCTCCCGTAAGTACGCTCAAGCCCTGCCGGAATGGCAACCTGAGCTCGGGAACCAAGAGGTAGTTTTTGATGTAGATTTCGCTAAGCATTATTTGCCGAGGTGCATCTTATTGCGCAAGATGCGGTAAAAGGTGCGTTTGGAGAGCTTGATGAAGTTCACGTGGCGGCGGGATGCTACTATGTGGATCTCATCCTGATCCAGGATGGGGCAGACGTTGCTGCCATCGATCTGCAACCAGGCTTGTTGGGACAGACCGTGAATCCTCATGCTGAGTTTTTCATCAGCAGGAAAGACCAGGGGACGGATCGTAAGCAGGTGCGGATTTAAGGGGCTGAGCACCATTGCTTTCATCTGTGGAGCCAAAATGGGTCCTCCGGCAGAGAGGGAATAAGCCGTGGAACCCGTGGGAGTGCTTACTATCATGCCGTCACAGCGTGCGTCAAAGACATAGCGTCCACCAGCAAAGATCCGGGCATTGATCAAGCCGGGGTTTTCGCCTTTGTAGACTACGGCATCATTTAGGGCTTCCCATTGAGCGATCTGTTTTTTTTGGCGCTTTAGAGTACACACGATCAACATGCGTGAAAGGATGGTGTATTTTCCTGCTACCAGATCCCTGATCGAGCCGCTGATTTCGGGCAGGGTGCTTTCCGAGAGAAAGCCCAGGTAGCCGATATTGATGCCCAATATCGGGGCAGCTGTCTTCAGCGCCAGCTCTTTGGCTCTGAGGATTGTGCCATCTCCACCAAATACAAGGATGCAATCAATGGTCGGGATGCCTTTATAGCAGTCAAAATCAACAAGCTGGATCGGGTCTTTGAAGATTTCGCTCACAGAGCTGTCTCCATAGAAACACAGCTCCTGTTTGCTGCTGCTCAGGCTCCGGTTTTCTTCTCTGAGATGGATGAGCAGATCAAAGATGCTTTTCTTATCAGCAAAAGATGGATTGATGAAGATGGCAAAGTTTCTCATAGGCTTTCCATGATCCAGCGATAGGATTCGTACCGTTCGGGATCGATCTCGCCAGATTCCACCGCCTGCAGCACGGCGCATTCCTGCTCTTCAATGTGCTTGCAATCCCGAAACCTGCAGTGAGGGTAATAGAGATCAAAACCGGGGAAGAGCTTGGGGATATGCTCGATATCTTCCCGATTCAGGGTTATCGTCTTGATCCCCGGAGTGTCCACCAGATGGCCTCCAAAGCTCCAGGGCAGCAGGATTGCCTGGGTGGTGGTATGCTTGCCTTTTTCGTTGTAATCGCTCACTTCTGCCGTGAGCAGCTCGAGCCCAGGTTCCAGGTAATTGATCAATGTGCTTTTCCCTGTACCGGAGTGCCCGGAGAATACGGAATCCTTATCTTTAAGTACTTCTCTGAGCTCTTCCATTCCCGCTCCAGATACGGTGGAGGTGAGGATGATGCTGCAACCAATCTGCCGATAATATGCGATGCTCTCTTCCAGCTCGGTAAGGTCCTGACACAGGTCGATCTTATTGATCACGATCACAGGTTCAATCTTGTGGATGGCAGCCAGGATCAGATAGCGATCGATCAAGCCTGCTTTCAGCATCGGCATTCGCCAGGAACTGGTGATCACCAATTGATCTATATTGGCAGCGAGCAGTATCTCTTTTTGATATGAGCCGCTACCATAGCGGATCAGGCTGTTAGTTCTGGGCAGGATATTTTCGATTCTATAATCCGGGGCTGTGCTCAGGTCTATTTCTACATAGTCTCCGACGGTGACCAGGCCGCTGCTCTGATAGAGATATTGCTTGATTCTCCCTCCGATAGAGGCCGAAAGCAGCTCTTCTCCGAGCTGCACACGGCACTGGTAATTGCTCATCACTTCGATCACGCGCCCGGTCTTGAGTTTCATCCCGCGTTTGAGTTTCTGATGCCGTTTGGAGCCGATCCGCGCTGTCTTGTAGGCAGAGCGCTCACGCTCATCATCGAGGACATCAAGATCCGGCAGGCTGATGTTTTTTAACCTGCCGGTATAGTGTATTCTTCGTTTTTTATCTTTTTGCTTCACTGTTTAAACACAGGAGTGATCACGTCAAAGAGGTCTGCTGCCGCCCTGATATTGGCTTCATTGCCCAGGATGGCATAGTGATTCTTATCCAGGATAGCCTGAATCATATCGGCATACACTCGCAAATCTTCGAGCTTGGTGCTCAGCACCTCATCGCGGATCTGTTGCCGGTCTTCCTGAGTGAATCCGGTGATGAAATCAATGTCAGATTGAGTTCCGGAGGCTTCCGGAGTCTTGGGGTAATCCAGCTGAGAGATTTCACCCAGAATATACTTATCCATCTCCCGTTTGCTGCATTGGAAGGTGCGGATAAACTCTGGCACGCGGTTATAGACATCTAGGGATTCGCGCAGATTGGGATCCCGGTAAGAGTAGAAGTACTGATAGCCATCCAGGGTAAATCCTGCTGCACAACCGTAGGCACCACCCTTGACCCGAATTTCCTTGTACAGGAATTCGTTGCTCAGGATATTGGAGAGCACTCTCAATTTGCCGGAGTATGAATATCCTTTACGGAAGAAGTTGCCGCCTTTGACCACATACTGGATCTTGATGGGAGCGGAGATACCTTCGTTGATAGCTTTGGTTTCAAATTCATGGGGTACTGGTTCATAGGATTCAGGGGAGAGTTTTGAGATCAAGAGCTCCAGATCCTTGCTTGCCTGCGGGATTAGCTCTTGATTTGCGGTAAGGCTGAAGGTGGTCTTTTGGAGGTTGAAGAAATGCTCTTGCACCCATTGTAATTCACCGATAATTTTGTCAATATCATTGTCGAGATTCTTCTCCAGTTCACCCAAGAAATGGAGGTAATCCAAGCCGGTGATTTTATCCTTCCAGCTGTGCAATTGCGAAAAAGGAGCAAACATGCGATTGATGGCGACAGACACCCCGCGCATGATCACAAATTCTTCGGTGCTGGCTTTTATTTCACGGATCAAGCCTTTAAGCCTCGTGGGGTTGTCAAATCTGCTTTTGAGCATAAACTCGGCAGCCAGATCCATCAGGTTTGGCACTTTGTCTGCCACTGCTTTGCCAGAAAAGATCAATTTTGGAATGATATCATCCGGTGTTTGATAGCTGTTAAAGATCTCCATGGCGAGTTTGATGCCACCGGTGTGATTGCGGATTTCATTGTCCAATTCACCGTAGCTGAAGCGCTGGGTATCAAGCTGTCCCAAAAGCTGAGTATAGAGCCTCAACCAGGGCAGATCTTCCTGTGAAGCATGAGCCAGATCAAAATAGCTTTTCAGATATACGATGCCATTGGTTTGAATCGGGTGTTTGAGGAGAGTATATCCTTTGCCCGCTTCCTTTTCACAATCAGTCGAGCTGGCTTGAGGATCCACATCATCGAGGCTGAGCAGTGGGATTTTGAGCAGGTCATCTTCGCTATCTGTTTCTTCCTGCCAGGCCTTGAGTTTTAGATTTTCCTTGATCAGATCCTGGATTTGGGCTTTGCTCATAGTCTTTTTAAGCTCAGCGAGTTTGGCTTTGATGGCTTCATCCTGCTTGGTGATCAGGCCCGGCACCGGCTCAAAGTGAATCTCCGAGGCATGAGGATTGTTGAGGCAAAAAGACTCCAGCAGATCTTCAAAGAGGGGTTCTTGCAGTCCCTTACGCAGATGAGCCAGATAGCCTTCAAAGGCCAGCATATCCACCGGATCTCCGCCATGATTCCACAGCCCAAAGCACATCAGATTGTAAAACAAACCTTTGGGGAAGCCTTGCATTTGAGCTTCTCGCAGAAAGAACTCCTTGGAGTTGATCAGAGCTTCCACCAGTTTTTTATCAAAGCCCTCTTTTACCAGGCGCTTCATTTCCTTTTTGATCAGCTTACTTAGAGGATCCAGAGCTTCCTTTTTGACCTGTTTGCAGATGATGGTCATAGTGGGCTGCAAGATATCGTTGTCCACATAGATCTGAGAATCCTTGCACAAGCCGGATTCCCTGATCACGGCTTTGAGTGGAGATGCAGGGGTATTCATCAATAGATCAGCCAAAAATGATGCAGTAGCCGCAAGCCATCCATCGGTAATCTTGCCAAAGCTATAGTTCAAGGCCAGATGGTATTGTCCCTCAGGCTTTTGATCATCCGCCAGAGGATACTGGTAAGTGATCTTTTTGGGTTTGGCGAAAGGCTTTTGAGTGGGAATTTCCAAAGTGATGCCTGGATCCTCAAATTCCTGTAGATACTCTGTATCGATCACTTTCAGGCAGGCATCGATATCCATGTCTCCATATAGCCAGATCTTACTGTTTGATGGGTGATAATACTTCTGATGAAAAGCGTTGAACTTGTCGTGAGTCAGTTCCGGGATGGCATCCGGATCCCCGCCGCTTTCGTAGCCATAGGGTGTATCGGGAAACTGCGTGTGCTGACACATGCGTCCCATCAAAGAGTCCACCGAGGAAAAGGCCCCTTTCATTTCATTGTAAACCACGCCGCGATACTTCAGCTCATCATCCTCATCAAAGAGCTCCAAATGCCAGCCTTCCTGATCCATAATCATGGGTTCATTATAGATGCGTGGCTTCAAGACTGCATCCAGATACACTTTCATCAGGTTCATGAAGTCTTTGTCATTGGTAGAAGCAACCGGATAGCTGGTCCAGTCGGAAGAAGTCATGGCATTGATGAAGGTATTCAAGCTTCCTTTGATCAGTTCCATAAAGGTGCCTTTGGCTGGATAGTTTTGGGAGCCATTGAGCACGGAATGCTCCATGATATGAGGGCAGCCCGTATCGTCTTCAGGAATTGTCTTAAAAGCAATGTTAAAAGCTTTGTTATTGTCCGTTGTGGCCAGATGGATTAGTTCAGCTCCGCTCTTTTTGTGCTTATAGCGGTTGTAAGTAGCACCGAGTTCTTTGATCTCATGGCTTTGTAAAAGCTCAAAACCATGCAGAGTCGGGTTCTTTTTCATCATGTATTCCTTATGTTCTCATTTTTCTCAGATCAGCTTATAGGATTTCAGTCCTTCGCGTAGAATCTCACGGTTCTTATCTTGAAGTCTGCAGATGGGAGAGCGGAATTCCGCTTCGATCTTGCCCATCAGGCACAAGGCTTCTTTGGCCGGGATTGGATTGGTTTCGATAAACATCAGCTCATTGAGCCGAGCCAGATGGCGGTGCTGAATAGCAGCTGTAGCATAATCTCCCTTGAGACATGTAGCGATGTGTTCACTCATCAGCTTGGGTGCCACATTTGCGGTCACCGAGATGCAGCCCTTGGCGCCGATAGCCATCAAAGGCAGATTCAAGGCGTCTTCTCCGCTGAGGAGCTTAAAGGACTCCGGGGCATCGCGGATGATCCTGGTGGCTTGAGTCAGATTGCCACTGGCTTCTTTGATGCCGGCGATATTGGGGCAATCACAAGCCAGTTTTACCACTGTTTCAGCGTTGATATTGATTCCGGTGCGGCCCGGTACGTTGTAGATCACGATCGGGATCTCGACTTTTTTGGCAATAGTAGAAAAATATTCATACATACCCTGTTGGGTGGGTTTGATATAATAAGGCGTGATCACCAAAGCAAAGTCCGCACCCAGCTCTTTGGCCTTCTGCGTATTGGCCAGGCTCTGCGACAGGTTGTTGGTTCCGGTACCGATCATGACCGGAACTCTGCCGGCGATTTTCTGCAGGGCAAATCTGAGCAGAGCTTCCTTTTCATCTTGAGCCAGGGCAGCTGTTTCGGCTGTGGTGCCCAAGAGCAAAATGCCGTGTGTACCTTGATCCAGATGATACTGGATCAATATTTCCAGGGCGTTCCAGTCTATCCCGCCACTTTTGAAGGGCGTAACCAAAGCAACGTATGATCCTTGTAACATCGTTTCCTCCATGATCATGCGATATTATTCGAGCAATTTCACCAAATATTTATTGGTAAAAGAGCACTATATTGCAAAATATCGAAAGTGCGTAATTTCGTCAATACAAATGATCAGTCAAGCAATCCATGACCCGGTTCCGACGCTGTTTGGATATGCTGTGAAAGGGTAGATCATTGCGGGTGTGGATATCCTTGATTGCACTCAGGATAATGGATGCAGGGTACTTTTGCAGCAGCTCATGCCAGATGCGGGGATACTCTTCCTTGTTCCAATATAGTCCCAGCAGATGCGCAAAATCGTCCAATAGACAGATCTCGTCAAAGCTCAGTGCATCCGAGGATAACACTTGATAGGGCGGAAAATCCAGCCACCGATAGTTTCTGTCTTGGGCAATTTCCTGCATGGGAGTATCCGGCAAGATCTTTAGTGTGCCCAATTGCACTGCGGCTGGCTCGCAGGCGCAGAGATCATCCAGTCCCCGCAATACTGAGGCATAGTCTTCACCGGGTAGCCCAAGGATGAGATCCGCATGCACCCGCACCCTGGTTCGCTGTTTGAGAGCCAGCAGCCCAGCTTTGGTTTGCTGCCAATCTGAATGGCGGCCGCAAAGCTCCAAGACCTCGCTATTGATGCTCTGAACCCCGATCTCAAAGCGGATTCGGGCTTCCGGTGCCTTGCTCAAAATCTGCAAATCCTCGTCACAGAGGAGATCAGGGTAGATCTCAAAGTGAAAATCATGCTCTGCTTTGCTCTCTATGGCATATTTCCAGATGGCATGAGCCAGATCACGTTGCACATTAAAACTGCGATCTATGAACTTCAGAGTGCGGGGTCCCAAATGTGAAAGTGCATCCAATTCCTGGTAAAGCCTTTTTATCTCTCCCTTTTGCTTGAGATCAAATCTGGGCTCATGGCGGTTGTCGTTGGCCGAAAGACAATAAGCACAGTGATATGGACAGCCCCGATAGCATTCATAATAGATCAGGTGGTCACTCAGCAAATCCCGATCAGCCTCATGATAAGGGAAAGGAATCTGACTCAGGGGCAGGGTTGCAGTGCGTAGGGAGCCATCTTGATAGCGAAAATCTTCCTCTGCCAATTTGCGAAACGCTGCCTCACCAGCGCCAAAAACGACGATGGTGCTTTTGTGATTCTCAAATGCTGCGGCTTCGGGTCCTCCCACCACGAATGTCACCTGAGGCAGGATCTTTGTCAGCGCTTTGTGCAGATTTTGCAGATACACTCTGTTCCAGATATATGCCGAAAAACAGATTACGTCAGCGTGCTGCCGGTAGATATCCTCCGTCACCTGCATCAGCGGCTCTTTACAGGTGTAGGATTTGATCACAGTACAAAAATCCAGATCCTGAATCATCTCCCTGAGATAATACTGGGCCAGATTGGATTGACTCCAACTGCTGTTTAGCGCCGCAAACAATATCTTTTTCATGACTACGCATTTATCCGTTGGCCTCAAAGAGTCAAGCATAAAAACGGGACCGGGCTGTGCCCTGCCCAAACAGTGCGCTGTGCATGAACTTGCAAAAAACCTGATATCAACCCCTGATCAACCCGTGATCATGGGAATATTAGGGGGTGATATTAGCTTGAGATTGCTTTGGTTGAGCGGGAACCGGCGGGGCTATAAGTTAGCGGGGCTATAAGTTATAACCATCCTGCGCACATTGGCTTATCCGAGCTGCAAAGTTTCCGGATCAGACTGCTTACTTGATCTCAAACAAATTCTTGCTTAAGCTCCAATTTGTGCTTAACTTATATTGAGTATTACCAGGTAACAAAATATTACTTGAAGCAGTTTTGTGATCATGACATGCAAACGCAAAGGATGGATAATGCTTGGAAATGAAAGATCTATCTTTGATGGCTGTTCTGGATGCTCCCAGCAGTCATCAGCTCGCAATAGAGTAGGGCAGCGGTGGCGGTTCCTTTCGCTTTTGGTCTTGTTCATGATTGCTTCAGGGCTCTGGGGCAGGGAAGTAAAGGTAGGCATATATCAAAACCACCCCAAGATTTTCATTTCTGAAGACGGCAACCCCGCCGGCATCTTCGTGGATATTTTGAATCACATAGCAGATCAGGAAGGCTGGGAGCTGAGCTATCATGAGGGAACATGGGATGAGAATCTTTTGCGTTTGGAGGAGGGGAAGCTGGATCTGATCCCGGATCTGGCATATGCATCGCAGCGAGCTCATCGCTTTGATTTTCATCAGACTCCGGTGCTCTTTTCCTGGTCTCAGCTTTATGCCCGAAAGAATCTGCATCTGA
>CAZCRD010000108.1:0-7411 GCA_964501025.1 uncultured Candidatus Cloacimonadota bacterium
GACTGGCGCGTTCGCGGGCGATGTTTTGGGACATTTTGTCCAAACTGTAATTGACAAACTCTGCCAAAAGTGAAATCTGCCAATTCTGGTTTATTGGCATGCGGGCATCCGGGTCTTTGTGAGCGATATTGTCTGCCACATCCATCAGGTCTTTGAGAGGGTGCAGAATATGGCGATTGAGCCGAAAGGCAAAAACAACAGGGAAGACCACGAGCCACAACATGGTTAAGTATCGTGGCAAATCTGCTGCGACGATGAAAGCCGTGAACGCAGTGCACAGAGTAAATTCAAAAAGCAGCTTCCAGATCAGCCTTTTTTGCTTCATTGCTCGTCCTCGCGCAGATATTTGTAGCCGATACCACGCACTGGTTTGATGTTTTGATCATAGGGACGGATCTTATCCCGCAGGTTTTTGATGTGGACATCGATGGTGCGGTCGATCACGATTTTGTCATTTCCCCACAGGTAATCCAGCATCTGCGCCCGGGTATAGACCCAGCCCGGTCTTTTGGTAAGAAGCTGCAAGATCTTAAACTCGGTCAGGGTCAGATCCAGGCGCTTATCTTCCAGAAAGGCCTCAAATTTATTCAGATCCAGGATGAAGCCTTTAGCAATCTCATACACTCTGCTATCGTTTTGCCAGGAAAGCCTGCGCAATACCGCCTGAATGCGAGCTACCAGCTCTTTGGCAGCAAAGGGTTTGAGAATGTAATCATCAGCACCCTCTTCCAGTCCCTTTACTCTGTCCTCGATTCCCACCCTGGCGGTGAGCATCACAATGGGCATTTTTTGATAGCGCTGGTCACTGCGTAATTGGCGGCAGATCTCGATGCCATCAGCATCCGGCAGCATCAGATCCAGCACCAAAATCGCCGGAATCTGGCTCTCAAGAGCTTCCAACAGCGGAGTTGCCCGTTCAAAAGTCCTGGTAGCAAAGCCGGCTTTGGCAAGTGTGAGCTCTATCAGATCCAGAATATCGGGCTCATCATCCACGATGAAGATCAGCTCGTTCATGTTCGATCCAGATTGTGCTTGATTTGCTTTCCGGCGGAAAGATAGATTGTGTTTTCTGCAATGTTTGTAGCCAGATCTGCACTGCGTTCCAGGTTTTTAGCAATGCGCAGCAAGTGCAAAAAGAAATCTGCATGGGCAGGATCTTTGCGGATGTTGTTCAAGACCTGCTTATACATGATTTTATTCAGATCATCCACAATCTGATCGTTGGCACATACTGCCTGAGCAAGATCAGTATCTTCCTTCACAAAGGCAGTGATGGCATCGCCAAACATCTGTAAGGTGGTTTCCTGCATGGCGAAAATTTCCTGATCTGTGATCTCATAGGCTTCAACGTGCTCTGCGCTTTGAGCGATATTTACCGCCTGATCACCCAGACGTTCCAGATCTGTATTGATGCGATACATCATCATGATGCGCCGGAGATCTATGGCCTCGGGTTGATACAGAGCGATGAGATTGATGGCCATCTTATCGATTTCCACCTCCAGGCGATTGACTTGCGCTTCCAGGCGCATTACTTCGTCAAAACTGCTGCTTTGAAAAGGGCCGATTTGGATGATGGACAGGTTTAACATCTGTTTCACCAGATTAGCCAGATCCATCAGTTTGTGTTTCATTTCTTTTATTTGTGTGTTTAGCATTTTTTCTCCATCGATAAAAGTATAAGCAATAAATGGTTTTTGGTCAAGACAAATTAACCAAAGGCACCAGTGAGATAGTCTTCTGTGCGTTTATCTTTGGGCACGGTAAACATCTCGTTGGTGGGGCCATATTCCACCACTTCGCCCAGATACATAAAAGCAGTATAGTCCGCTATCCTGCCTGCCTGAGCGATGTTGTGAGTCACGATCAGGATGCTCACCCTATCCTTCAAAGCCAGGCACAGCTCTTCTATGCGAGCAGTGGATTGAGGATCCAGAGCACTGGTGGGCTCATCCAAAAGCAGCACTTCAGGTTCATTGGCCAGGGCTCTGGCGATGCAAAGCCGCTGCTGCTGTCCTCCAGAAAGACTCATAGCCGGGCAGTGCAAACGGTTCTTTACCTCGTCCCACAGCCAAACCGCTTTGAGACTGTCTTCCACGATGTCGGCAATCTCACACTTTTTGCGAGTGCCCTGAATATCAAGGCCAAAGGACACATTTTTGAAGATACTCTTGGGAAAGGGGTTGGGTTTTTGAAAGACCATTCCGATCTTGGCGCGGAGCTGGGAGAGATCCGGCTTGTCTTTGTAAATATCCATCTCGCCCACAAAGACTGAACCCGAGATTTTTACATCCGGATTTAGATCATTCATACGATTAAAACTCCGCAGAAGAGTAGATTTTCCGCAGCCTGAGGGACCAATCATAGCAGTTACACGTTTGTCAATGATACCCAGGCTTACGTCTTTGAGCACATGATTTTGGCCAAAATGCAGGTTGAGATTCTGCGCTTTGATTTTTACCATTGTCTTTTCTTCCTTAATCTATAGCGTATTACAAGAGCCAAACTGCTGATGCAGAGTACGAGGATCAGTAGCACTACAGCCGAGCCATATGCTATTGGCACTTGTTTGTCGGCATGAGTACCTTCTGTCATCAGCGCAAATATATGATAGGGTAGAGCCATCACCTCATCGCTCAAGCTCTGAGGTAGACGGCGGTTGAAAAAAGTGGCTGCAGTGAAGATGATGGGAGCTGTTTCTCCGGCTACACGCCCCACCACCAGGATTGCCGAAGTGAGAATGTTTGGTGCGGCTGTGGGAATCAAGACCCGAGTGATCATTTGCTGTTTGGTAGCTCCTAAGGCATAAGAAGCTTCAATAAAATCCCGGGGAACAGTGGAAAAGGCTTCTTGAGTGGCATTGATCACGATCGGCAGAGATAGCACTGCCAGGGTCAAAGCACCACTGATCAAGGAAACATCCAGCGAAAGCATATTCACAAACAGAGCCATACCAAAAAGACCAAAAATGATACTTGGTACTCCAGCTAAGGTATTGATAGTTATTTTCATCAAACTGAGGAAATACCCAGGTCTGGCATAAGAAAACAGATAGATCGAACACAGCAAGCCTAAGGGCAGTGCGATCAATACTGCGAGAGTGGTGAGCCAAAAGGTGCCCACCAGAGCAGGATAGATCCCGCCTTGGGTCATGCCATCCCGAGGTCCCTGGGTGAGGAAGCTCCAGGATATCACTCCCCAGCCCTGACTGAAGATGCTGTAAAGGAAGACCCCCAAAAAGGCCAGACTCAATCCCATGCAGAGGCTCAGTAAGGTAAAACCGATATATTGCCACAATTTGCGCTTCATTTTTTCCTCGCAATCAATTCGGAGATCAGGCTCACACTAAAAGTGATGATAAAGAGCACGATGGCGATGGCAAAAAGCGACTGATAGTGCAGATCCCCCATCACCGTTTCTCCCATTTCTGCAGAGATGGCAGCGGTCATCGGTCGCACCGAATCAAAGATGGATTTTGGGATCTGAGCGGATCCTCCAGCTACCATCAAGACCACCATTGTCTCTCCGATGGCTCTGCCGAAACCCATCAGGATCGAGCCCAAAACTCCGGTCTTGGCTGCCGGCAATACGATCCTGATGATAGTTTCCCATCGGGTGGCTCCCAAAGCGTATGATGCTTCACGCAGGTGTTTGGGCACCGAAGACAAAGCATCTTCACTCATGCTGCTGATGATGGGTACCACCATCACTCCCAGGATGATGGAGACCGTGGTGAGATTCAGCCCCGTGTCCAGAGCAAAGCTGCGCTGCAAAAGGGGCCCCAAAAACGCCATCCCAAAAAGGCCGTAAACCACAGAGGGAATCCCAGCCAGCAGCTCTATGATCGGTTTACATAGCTCCCGGACGTGCTTGTTGGCGATCTCGGCAATAAAGATGGCCGAGCCCAAACCCAAAGGAATGGCAATCACCAAAGCCCCGGCTGTGACGGCCACAGAGCCAATGATCAGGGTCCAAATCCCGAATTCAGCATTCTCATGGGTGGGATACCAGGCAGTTCTGAACAAAAAATCCTTGATGCTCACCACTTTAAAGATGGGAAGACCTTCATGAAATATGCTAAACACAATGGCCACCAGAGCAGCGATAGCCATGAGCGCTGCTACAAAGGTAAGCTGCTTGAAGAGTATGTCTTTTAGTTTTTTCATAAGTCCTTTTACTTCTATCAAATTCACAGAGATGGAGTCAGATTGAAGTAGCCGGATTATTTGTCCAAACAAGAATTCTTAACAATTCTGCATTTCTTAGCAGGGGTATAGCTCCGCCAAGCTTAGATTTGCCATAACAGAGGATTCCGATCCGCCGAAACAAAGCTTTCCCCTGATAAGAGGTAGCATTGGAATGCTACACAACGTAACAGAGACTTTCCGAAGCTCCGGATGCTGGGTAGCAGAGTCTTTCCGAAGCTCCGGATGCTGGGTAGCGGAGCCTTTCCGAAGCTCCGGATGCTGGGTAGCAGAGCCTTTCCGAATCCAGTTTTGAAAGAGCAATCCTCTCTTGGTTAGTCGGTGCTTCTATTCGGATTATGGACTTATTGCTATCACCAGATAAAACAGGCTTGAATGATCTTGCAGGGCGTTTGTATCCACAAAGCTGTTATCTGCGGTAGTACCGATCAGACAGGCTGGAGTGCTGGGGATCTCGGGGGCAGTGTGCCGGTATATTTTGTATTGGATTCCGCTGATAATAGCCCCACTCGCATCGGTGACATGCTCCCAATTCAGGATTGCATTATGGGCAGATTTGGTGATGACAAGTTCTGGAGGCAACGGTGCTCCGACAGCTTTTTCGAGCTGATTCGAAAAAGCTGGATTTGAGAGTACCCCCGCCGTATATACCGCCTTGATTGCCCACTTATAATCTCCAGCCCCCAGTGAGCCAAATCCAGTGTCAGTATAGCTGGTTCCGCCAATCGGGTTAGCCGTCAATTGACTCCACATACCCGGGTTTTCTTCCTGACCGGGATTGAGCCGATAGACATGATAGCCGTTCAAATCCCGAGTGTCACCACCAAAGCTGCAAGCTACTCTCTGCAGCAGATCAGCAGCATTCACACAAGGTTTTTTTTGCAGAAGCACCAGCATTGTTCAGATTTCTGCTTGACAGGTAGGGACTGTTTTGCAGATTTGCAAAAAATATGTTGGACAGAGGAAAGCACATTGAAAAAAGTCTTGATTTTTCCCCTCTTGTGGTGGATGACACTCTCAGCCACAAATCCCACCCACGCCATGCTTTACTCTGCTTTCATCCCCGGAGGGGGGCAGATCTACAATCAAGCTTATTTCAAGGCAGGACTGGTGATAGGCTTGCAAAGCTATCTGGTCGGAACTGCCTTGTACCATGATGGCAAAGCCGAAGAATACCGGGATAAGGCAAATTCCAGCACAGACCCATTTATCGTGCAATATAACAGGGATCGGGCTACCGAATATCAAGAGCGCCGCACCAGTGATATCTGGTGGATCGGGATTACTGCTGCACTTAGTGTCCTGGATGCGTATGTGGATGCCCATCTGGCAGATTTTGATGCCCAGAAAGCGAAGCTGAGGCTCC
Source organism: uncultured Candidatus Cloacimonadota bacterium (assembly GCA_964501025.1). GTDB lineage: Bacteria > Cloacimonadota > Cloacimonadia > Cloacimonadales > Cloacimonadaceae > UBA5456. The sequence continues at coordinate 5,572 of CAZCRD010000108.1, forward strand.
GCTTTGAGGATGAAACCATCAGCTTAAATTACCATTTCTAAAGGAGTAAAGATGAAAAAAGTGATTCTAATTTTGTTGGCTATAGTATTAGCTATCAGCGTATTGCCAGCCAAGAGCAAGACCATGACTGTGCGGGAGTTCGAACACGAAGTCTGGCGCTTGACCAATGCCCAGAGAACCCAGCGTTCGCTGAAAGCGCTGAGCTACGACGAAGGCCTGGCAGATCTCGCCCGCTATCATTCCCGCAATATGATGCAGCGCAATTTCTTTGCTCATAGAGATCACCAGGGTTATGAAGTAGCCCAAAGGCAAAGGGCATATTATCCCGGACTTGTGGTCTGCAATATCGGGGAGAATCTGGGGAAATTTACCAATAGTGCCAGAGTTTTTACTCCTCAGGAAGTGGTGACAGGATGGATGAATTCTCCCAGCCACAGAGCAAACATTTTGAGTGCGGATTACACACATCTGGGTGTGGGTCTCATCTTTAGCGGAGACATCATGTACGCCACCCAAAATTTTGCCACCCCACTGGTGAAAATGAGATCAAAACTACCCAAAAGCCTGGATGGGAGCAAGATCTATCGCCTCAGTTTTGATTACCTTTCACCCAATGGGCGTGAACGCTTGAATAGCACTTTGATCTACCCGGACCCCAAAAAAGCCTATCAGATCTCTGAAGACCAGGAAATGGTGGGGGCACAACCACTCAAAGTGGAATGGAAATCCAAGACCAGTTTTGATCTGCTGGTTCCCTTTTTGGCCGGGAAGGGAGATTACAAGATCTGTTTTGGCTTCGATGGGGGATATTTTCCCGAAGGTGTGGTCGTCAAGGCAAAGTAAGCTCCACAAAGACCGGACAGTGATCCGAACCCATCACATCCTGGCGGATGCCGGCGTTTGTGACGAGGTTGCGATGCTCTTTGTCCACAAAGAAATAGTCTATCCTCCAGCCAACATTGCGAGGACGCGCACCTGCCCGGTAGCTCCACCAGGAATACTGCTGTGGCGAAGCATCAAAGTCCCGAAAAGTATCCACCCAACCTAATTGCACTATCTTATCCAGCCAGGCCCGTTCGATCGGCAAAAAACCTGAGGTCTTTTCATTGGCTTTGGGGTGGGCGAGATCGATTTCTTTGTGCGCAGTATTGTAATCTCCGGCTACCAGAACCGCTTTTCCGCCAGCCCGTTTGGCCTCCATCACCTCCAGCGCTTTGTCATAAAAGCGCAGCTTGTAGTCCAGCCGCTCATCATTCTTTTGACCATTGGGAAAATAGATATTGAACAAAACAAAGTGTTCGTACTCGGCAATGGTGATCCTGCCTTCACGATCAAATTCTGGCACCTGGAATGAATCCTCAAATTTCTCAGGCTCCAGTTTGGAAAAAATCGCGGTTCCGGAATATCCAGGTCGCTCTGCATAAGACCAGAAGCTATGATATTCTTCCAATTCCAGCAGCTGGGGCGGAATCTGATGCTTTTGTAATTTTGTTTCCTGCAGTCCGATGATATCTGCATCACTGCCCTTGATTATCTTGATAAAGTCTTTGTTCATTATGGCTCTAAGCCCATTTACATTCCAGCTCCAGATCGTGATCTTCATGTTGTCCTCTTTGCTGATTTTATTGATAACATAAATCAGTTTTTGCTCAAGGGCAATTGCTATTCAAGCGATCTCTGCAAAACCTGCCAGTTCAGCAAATCCTGGAAAGCATTCAAGAGCTGCTTAATGAGTGCATTGTCCCCGCCTGCCCCTTGCCCATACAGTATCAACACAGTATCATTGCAGATCTGACCCGTAATGGTTCCGTATTGCTATGCGGCAAGAAAGGGGACTGTA
>CAZCRD010000109.1:0-30903 GCA_964501025.1 uncultured Candidatus Cloacimonadota bacterium
TCTGGGATACGGTCTCCAAAGCCGTATATAACGGATCTCAAAACCCTTGCATATCAGCCCGTAACCGCCCTGAGCCTCAACGAGGCGTAAGAGAATAGCGAGGCTGCGCAGCGAAGCGAAGCCCCTCGTCTTCAAGCAGAACCCACATTGAAAAGCCCCCTGTGGGCGATACATAGATCTGAAGGCTGAGATGTGCTTTGCTCACGGTCTCGATGTCAAGCTGATATCAAGCCCTGATAATCCCCTGTGCAGGGCTTTAATGCGGCTTTATATCGGGCTGATATCGGGCTTTGATGCTGGGGGTGAGGTGGATATCAGTAGACGAAAAACAGGAGCAATAACCCAGCGTTTGGAACAGAGTAAGATGTTATATCCAGGCAGTATCCGAATTACATAATCAGGCCATTTCCCTGAGGATGATCTGCTTCAGCTGCTGCCACTCGGATTCGATTTCCTGATATAGCTTTTGAGCTTGTTCGGTGGAGAGCTGGGTAAAGTTTTGTTCGAGCTGAGCTGCCTTTGTGGCCAAGAGAGGGAAGTGCATATTTTGGGCAGAACCTCTCAGCGAATGCAGGATTGCCTTCAGTTCGGTGGCATTATTGCCATAGAGGGCTTGTTTGAGTTGCTTTATCTTTTCGGGAAAACTGGATAGGACCAGCTCCAAAAGCTCGTGCAGCGCTTGGGTCTCTCCGGAGAGATTTTTCAACATAGTTTTTTTGTCAAAATGCACTATCTGCTCTTTCACACTTGGTGCTATGCTATCTTCAAAGCTGTCTACCGGGCTGAGAGGAAGATGTTTGATCAAGGCTCTATTGAGGTCATGGGAAAGGACTGGTTTGGTAAGAAAGTCATTCATGCCGGCTTCAAAGCAGCGGTTTCTTTCTTCACTAAAGGCATCAGCTGTAATAGCAAGAATTGGCACTTTAGAGAATTTGCGGATTTCCACTGTGGCAGCGATACCGTCCAGATTTGGCATCTGAATGTCCATCAAGACCAGGTGAGGATGATGCTCTTTTGTTTGATTTAGCGCTTGTATGCCGTCTGAAGCCGTTAAGATCTGGGCTTGAGGTATTTGCTGGATAATCAGCTCTTTGAGTAAGGTCAGATTCAAGAAGTTATCCTCTGCGATCAAAATCCTGGGCTTTTCCTGATATCTGAATGGGGTGGGTTTTGACCCAACTGGGGCTTTGCTTTCCGGATATACTTCTGCTTCAGCCGCAGCGAGATTTTTCAGGCAAGTATACAATTCACTGGCTCTTACCGGTTTGGTGATCTGGAACCAGCTTCCCAATTCCTGTGCTGCTTCTTGGAGATATGAGTCCCCGGTGGAATTATGCATCAAGATTATCGGTAGCCTGGTTTCATTGCCACTAAGCTGCTCACGAATCAGCTTGATAGTTTTCATTTCGTGCAAAAGAAGTACATCAAAATCCAGGATCATCGCATCGCAGGTACGGTTTTCCTGCACATACTCCATGGTGGCCATAGCATTGGCAAAACTTTCAGTTTCGATGTTCCAATACTTTAGCATGTTTTGCAGGATCACGCGATTTTTTGCATTATCATCAATGATTAGCACCTTGCGGATCTGCTTGAGTTCCTGATGCTGTGAAGATTCTGCCCTTTCCACCCGGCAATTGATCACAAAAGAAAATTCAGAGCCTTGCCCCACTTCACTGTTTAGCTTGATCTCGCTATCCATCAATTGAGCCAGGTGATTGGAGATCACCAAGCCCAGGCCGGTGCCCCCATATTTTCGCGTGGTAGAAGAATCCAATTGTGAAAAGGCCTTAAATAGCCTTCGTTTTTGCTGGTGATCAATGCCGATTCCGGTGTCCCGCACGCAGAATCTGATATCAGCATGATCCCCATCTGTCATCTGATAAGAGACCTTGAGTTCGATTTCGCCTTCCTGAGTAAACTTTTCCGCATTTGAGAATAGATTCATCAGGATTTGATTCAAGCGCAGGGGATCCAACACGGCATATCGGGGGAGATCGGGAGGGATATCCAAGAGCAATTCCAGCTTCTTCTTTGCCGTTTTTACCTTCACTATATCAGCTGCATGCTCCAATAGCTGGATCAAATCCGTGCGCAAGGGATCCAGCTCCAGCTTTCCTGCTTCAATCTTGGAAAAATCCAAGATATCATCAATGATGCCCATAAGTTTGTGGCTTGAGTTGATGATGTTTTGGGCATATTGAGCCTGGGTTGGATTGAGGCTCGAATTCAGGATCAATTCCGTGAATCCGACCACTCCGTTCAGCGGTGTGCGAATCTCATGATTCATATTGGCCAAAAATTCACTCTTGGCATTGTTGGCGGCTTCGGCTCTTTCCTTTTGCCAGATCAGCCCTGCTTCCAGTTCTTTACGATTGTGTACATTGACCAAGAGCTGGGCAAACAGTTTCAAGAGCGTGATCTCCGTATCAGAACCGAGGTATTGCCGTCTGACAAAATCAAAGCCCACGAAGCCCAGACAGTGATTGCCGTGCATTAAGGGCACGGTGATGGTGGAGATTATCTCCTGTGGTGTCAAAATCTTTCGCACACTATCGTCAGGTGCCAGCTGGTTTATATCTGCCACAATCACAGGTTCACCCGCTTTGTGGCGATCCACCCAAGAGAGCATTTGGCTCAGAGGCACCTTTTGTAGATCATCCTTGACGGGGCGGATTCCCTCTGCACACCATTCACTGGTATTGATGCATAATTCATGCTCCCAATCGTAGTCAAAGACAAAAGCCCGATCCGCATTTGCAAAGGAAGCCATCTCTGCCAGCGCATCAGTGATGGAATCGGCCAGATGATCAACAGGTAAGTTTATATATTGCAGGGCTATCTGGCTAATCAGTTGCTGCAATCTGGATTGGGCTTGCAATTTTCGCTCATAATCAAACTTTTGCAAAATCTCACCCAATAAATTGGCGATAACCTTGAGATTGTCGATCTCAGATTCGCTAAACTGGCGCTTTACGCCGATGCTATCAAAGCCAAAGTAACCCAAAACTCTGGTACCGGTTTCTATGGGGACAAAGAGCAAGGAACCGATATTGTATCTTTGCATTATCTTAGCTTCTGCGGTGGCCTGCTTGGGAAGATCAGCAATATCCTCGATCAAAATCAGGTTTCCCTTCAGAATCTGTTCGTGCCACCAGGGTGTATTAGCCGTAGGGTATGTTGTTTTGTTGCTGCTGATAGGATCGATTCCCCCGGCGCACCATTCGTTGGCATTGTAAAAGAGGCTAAAATCATGAGAATACCTGAAGATGTAGGCACGGTGAATATCAAAAAATCTGCCTACCCGAGCCAGGCTATCATATAAGACCTGGTCAATGTCATTCACCGTGGCTCTGACAAAAATGGTGGAAATATCGGCGATCATTTTCTGAAACTTGTTTTGCTGCCGAATAGCCACCACGGCTTTGCGCTGTTCTGTGACATCCCGCACCAAAGCTATAACCTGTTGATTGCCCAAAGGGCTGATGCGGGCATCATAGTCATGCAAGACACCACTGCCCAATTTGTAATCCATTTGCCCAATATCTTTACTCTGGATTACTTCTTTGATCTTGGCTATTGTACGCTCCGCAAGCTCACCTGGCAATACATCCTTGAGGTTTTGATCCAAAACCTGATCTCGAGGCAGATACAGTGATTCCAGATTGCCGGATTTGAGATCAGTTACCACACCATTCTTATCTATCACCAACATCATATCCGGGATTGCTGCTAATAAAGATTCGATGTAAGCATTTTTCTCTTCCAGCTCCTGTTCGGTACGCTTCTGATAGCCGAGATATCTGTTTACACTCTGCAAGCTATCACTTTCGCCCGGCTTGATTCTGGATATGATGGCGGCAAAATAGCCTATTTGCGCTGAGATCAGATGCACCATGAATCTTTGGTCTGCGTTTTTGCAGTAGTGTTCAAATACCAGAACACCGGTGGTGAGGGCGATTTGCCCACACTCCTGGATCCAATCGAATTCGCTATCCTCAAGCTTTGGGAATACTTCGCGGATGGTCTTGCCCGTGGCGGCTGCAGCATCTATACCGGTTTGCCGACAGTATTCGTCATTTACTTCCAGGAGACGGAAGTCATATACATTGCCGCTATCATCAAGCAGTGCTTTGTGATAAGCAAAGCTAAATTTTGCGTTCTGGATCATGCTCTGGAAGCTGTTGGATTCCATAATCATCCTCAAGACTTTGTTTTATGTGCATTTTTTAAGCTAAGACCAAAAAAGTATGTTGATTTGAATCACTCGAATTGCGATAATTGCAAGAGGACTAATTGTGTCAATACAAATCTGTTTTTGACATATTCACAGACCTCGCCAGACACATTCAAAGCAGAAAAAAGGATGTAGGTTCTGCTGCAGATAGCAGGCAGCTCAATTCAGGATTTGCCGGTATAGTTTGCAGCGCTCACGAAAATCCTGATATAGCTCGACCTCGTTTTTTCCCTTACAGAAAGCAGAAGGTGTTTGCCTGATGCGAGACCATAGTAAAGACCAGGGCGGATTGAGCCATACAATGCGCTGTGGCTTGAGCAAATCCCGATTGCGGGGGGATTCCACAATGCCTCCCCCACAAGCTACTATTGCTTGATATTGATCAGTTTTGCCCGGTGAAATCACGGTGCTGTAATCAGAAAACTCAGAAGGATAATTCTTTTTCTGAGTTTCAAACAAAACTTCACTTTCAAGCTCTCGAAAGGCTGGCCAGCCATTTTGCAATACAAATTCGGCAATGCTCTTGCCGCAGCGCTGCGCACACAGCTCATCGGTATCCACATAGGCGATGCTCCAGCTTTGAGCCAGAGCTTTGGCCAGAGTGCTTTTTCCTGCTCCGCTAAAGCCTACTATATATAGCTTCATCACACAATGTCTGGATGTATAGCATGAGGAGCAGTTACCTTAGAGCCGGCTTTGGACATCCTTTTCGACAGCTGTAGCCAGAGCTTCGCACTGCTCGATCAAGGTTTTGGCTTCCGCCAGGGTCTGGTCCTTGAACTCAAGATCTGTGATTCCGGCGATATTGATCAGCACGTTAAAATTTGCCGCTTTGGCTGCAGCGAGGGCGGTAAGCGCTGCTACTCCGGCATCGGATAGGGCATTGGTATTGCCAATCCTGGCCACTTGCTGAGATAATTGCAGAGCCTGAAGCGAAATGCGTAAAGTATCCAGAGGTGCGATGATCGCCCCCTGGGTACATTTTTCGATCTCAGCCTCGCGAAAGATCTTTTCCTGCTCGGTCTGTTTGGGCAAGCGCATGGCGTCCATCATGGCATAAAAGGCATCGGTATCTACATCTATGCAATGCATGGCGCGCTCTTTGATGCTCTGTCCCTCAGGAGCCAATTTGCGGGCTTCGTCCTGCACTTTTTCGTAACCCTTTTTGTCGATGGTGAGGTTCGATACCATCGCCGATAGAGCACCACTCATCGCGGCACAGAGGGCTGCCACAGAGCCTCCGCCCGGAGCGGGAGCATCGGTGGAAAGCAGATCACAAAATTCATCCACCGGCATGGTGGCGAGACGATCGGTTTTGGCGATGGCATACTCGATCACCTTTTTATCTGGATCAAAAGGCCCCAGCTCAGCCAGACCCATGGATTGGATCGCAGTTTCGATGATCATCCTCTCCGGAATACCTGCGGATTCATTCATCTTTTGCAAATAGTATTTACCGGATTCCAGGATAGCAGCTTTGGGCAAAAGACCCACCAATTCGCTGCCGGTCACCTGTAGCCCCATATCTGCCGCCATCTCTCGCACTTTGTCCAGCACGGCGTGAGGGGGGGTAACTTTGTAATTGGTAAGATTAATGCTGATCTGAGCGCGATTGTAGCCATCGATATACCAGCCCACGGCTTTGCAATACTTGAAGAGACCGGGTACTTTGACTTTGTTGCCATTTTCATCTTTGATCATCTTACCTTGCTCGTCTCTGGCTACCCGTCCGCTCTCACGGATGGACAGGGCGATATCATGAGCTTTCTTTTTGTCTCTGGTATTGAGGTTGATGTTGTAGGCAATAAGGAATTCACGGGCTGAAATGGCAGTGGCTCCGCTTTTGGCATTAAAGCTGTGGGGACCAAAATCCGGCTTCCAGGCAGGATCTTTGGCTTTCTCTGCCAGGGCTTCATATTCTCCTGAGCGGACAGTGGCGAGGTTTTGCCATTCCGGTTTGCTGGCTGCGTGTTCATACAGATACACGGGAATCCCGAGCTCATCTCCCACCCGTTTGCCCAGTTTCCTGGCATACGATACGCATTCCTCCATCGTCATATCCGAGATCGGGATGAAGGGACAGACATCGCTGGCACCCATTCTGGGATGTTCACCCTGGTGTTTGGTCATGTCGATCAATTCACTGGCGGTCTTGATTGCCTGAAAGGCTGCTTCTACCACAGCTTCGGGCTCTCCGGCCATCGTAAAAACGGTGCGATTGGTATCTGCTCCGGGATCCATATCCAGAAGCGAGACCTTCTTTACAGATTTGATTGCTGCAGCGATGGCATCCAGGATACCCTGATCCCGTCCTTCGCTAAAATTTGGTACGCATTCCATCAGCTTCATGACTTCACCTCTTTTTGTCTATGTATTTTTACTTTTACTATCTTCTTATCTGTGGCTTGAAGCACCTGAATTCGATAGGGTTCGATGGTGACAAACTGTCCTTGATGTGGGATCCTTTCCAGGTGATCAAGGATCAAGCCGGCGACAGTTTCATAATCCCCTTCGGGCAAATCTATACCATGATCATCAGCCAGGTGATCGATTTCCACATCGGCCATGGCGATCCAGGTATTGGGGCTGATCTGCTGCACATCGTGTTCTTCACTATCATCATATTCGTCTTCGATCTCTCCCACAATCTCTTCCAGGATGTCTTCCATCGTCACGATGCCAGCCGTGCCGCCATAAGAATCCACGATGATCGTCATGGATTTTCGCTGCAATTGCATCTCTTTGAGCAGGATGTCCACGTCCATGTTTTCAGGAGCGAAGAAAGGCTCATGCACCAGGTCTCCGGCGGTCGTTTCATCGTCGTTCTTAAGCTTGAGTAAATCGTATATAATCAGCACACCAATGATGTCGTCGATGCTATTGCGATATACCGGATAGCGGGTAAAGCCTTCTGCTTTGGCGATATTCGTGATCTCAGCAGTGCTGGCGAGATGAGATATGGCAACGATGTCTGTGCGGGGAACCATCACGTTGCGTGCTTCCAGATCTTTCAGATCCAGCGCATCTTCGATCATTTCCAGCTGCGGATTCATGGCGCTGTCTCCACTGCTTTCACTGAGCAGGAAGCTGATGTCGTCCTTGGTCAGATAGTCATATTGATTGTTTTCTTCCAGTTTGAGCAGCTTGCGCAGTGCCAGATTGATGTAACTGACAATAGCCACAAAGGGACGGAAAAGATAAAAGAAAAAGACCAGGATAGGAAAAACCTTGGGCACAATGGTATCAGCATAATCACGAAACATCGCCTTGGGCACGATTTCTCCAAAGATCAGCACCACAGTACCGATGATCAGCGACATATAGCGCGCATCTATGGCAGAATCTCCCAATTTGGCTACAAACAGCGTGGCCAGTGAAGCCAGAATGGCGTTTGCCACATTGTTCCCGATCAGAGTGGTGCCCAAAAACTTGTCCGGCCGACGGATGAAACGCAGCAATGCCGCGTTTCGGCGATTGCTGTGGGAAGATCTTTCCAAAGCTATCTGATCAATTGAGATCATCCCCGTCTCAATTCCAGAAAAAAACAGGGAAAGCAACAGAAAAAAGACAAGGACCAAGAGGATCATTAATATCTCTAACATTTACTCATTTACCTTCTCATTGCGCCAGGCTATTCTCAGAGACTGGACAAAGTCATCGATGTTTCCTGCCAAAAAACTATCGAGATTGTAGCTTGTCAAGTTTATTCTGTGATCCGTCACCCGGGATTGAGGGTAATTGTAGGTTCTGATCTTGGCAGAACGGTCTCCGGTAGATACCTGAGCCTTTCTGGAGCTGGCAATTTCCTGCTCTTGCTTGCTTATCTCCAGATCCAGCAGTTTGCTACGCAGCACTTTCATTGCTTTGGCTTTGTTTTTGATCTGAGACTTCTCGTCCTGACAGGTGATCACCAATCCGGTGGGCACATGGGTAATGCGTACGGCAGAATCCGTGGTATTCACACTTTGTCCACCATTGCCACTGCTGCGATAGACGTCGATCCTGAGATCGTTTTCACCAATCTCGATATCCACGTCCTCAGCTTCGGGCAGCACCGCCACACTCACGGCAGAGGTATGAATGCGACCGCTGGATTCGGTGACCGGCACTCTTTGCACCCGATGCACACCGCTTTCAAAGCGCATCAAGCCATAAGCGTTTTCACCGTTCAATTGCATCACCACTTCCTTATAGCCCCCCAATCCGGTCTCGTTCATATCGATGATCTGCTTTTTCCAGCCTTTTTGTTCGGCATAATAGCTGTACATGCGATACAGATCTGCCACAAAGAGCGCTGCTTCTTCGCCTCCAGTTCCAGCCCTGATCTCGATGATGGCATTCTTTTCATCGTTGGCGTCACTGGGGATGAGCAGATCACGCAGTTCCTGCTCGGTCTGCTCCAGCTGTTCCTGCAGGGTAGCGAGCTCTTCCTTCGCCATCGCCACCATATCCGGATCTCGTTCATGATCCTGCAGATGTTTGGCGTCTTCAGCCTGCTTTTGAAGATCCAGAAAGCGATCCCAACAGTCCACGATCTGGGCGAGTTCCTTGTAGCGGCGCATGAGTTTCTTGTATTGGCGAGCATCGCTCATCAGCGAGGCATCAGAGACTTTTGTCTGCAGCTCCAAAAACTCTATTCTGAGGTCTTCCAGCTTTTCTACCGGGATCATATCAGAGCTCCAACAGCGTTACTTTGTGCTCGCTGTAGTCCAGATCCAAAGCGGCTTTCATCGCCACCAGAGCAGTCTCGATCATGTCGTCATCAGGGGGCTGGGTGGTAATTCTTTGCAAAGCCATGCCCGGGATGGTCATCACCTTCACCAGAGGGTGCTTGAGATTGCGCCCGGAAAACTTGAGTACTTCATAGCTCACTCCGGAGATGATCGGGATCATGAGCAGATGATAGCCCAGGCGCAGATAGACCGGAATCGGAGCGTGGAGAATGAATTGTGAGACCAGCGTATCCGTGATGGAAAAGATCAAAATCCCCACCAGGAGTACAAAAAACATAAAGCTAGTCCCGCAGCGGGGATGGATGGTAGTATAGCTTTGGATATCCGGTATCTCAAGGGAGCTGTTGTGTTCATAAGCGTTCACGTTTTTGTGCTCGGCTCCGTGATAGCGAAAGAGTCTGTTCACGTCTTTCATCAGTGAGATCACCCAGACATAGACCACAAAGAATACTATGCGGATGCCACCGGCAAAGAGATTGAAAAAGAAATCCTGCTTGGAAAGTTTCATCCAGTCCGAGAGCTTGTAAGGCAAAAGTCCAAAGAGCAGAAAGGCCAAACCAAAGGCGAGTACATAGCTAAAGATCTCCTCAGCTTTGAGAGCGGCTTTGGATTTCTGTCTGGTCTTTTCTCCTTTGGCTTCGGCCTCGGCTTTCAGATCCAGTTCATAGCGATCTGCAGAAAAGGTGAGAGTCAAGATCCCGATCTTCATCATCTCGATCAGAGACACAAAGCCCCGGATGATGGGAAGGCCAAGGATTTTCACCTTTTGCGTGAGGCTGATAAAGGGGGTAAGCCGGAGCTCGATATCCCCACTTTTTCTGCGAATTGCGGTGGCCAGACGCTCTGGTCCGCGCATCATCACACCTTCGATGACCGCTTGTCCACCTACATTTATCTCTTTTTTCATCACTTATCCTTATTGAGCTTGCATAAAGAAAAACGCCACTCTCCTTACACGGGTAAGGCAGACTGGCGTAAAACCTTTGTGAGAGTACTATTTCTCTTTGGCGATTTTGTATTTCTTGTTAAATTTTTCGACTCTACCGGCGGTATCCAGAATCTTCTGTTTTCCGGTATAAAAGGGGTGGCACACATTGCAGATATCAACCTGCATGTTACCTTTGGTACTGCGGGTCTCAAATGTGTTTCCACAGGCGCAGGTAACGACCGACTTCTGATATTTCGGATGAATTCCTTGCTTCATTTATCTTGCTCCTTGTAAAAATTCATTGTTATGTGAGTGCAACTTTTTGACAGAGCAGCTTTGTGTCAAGTAAAGAGTTAGTTGCATTGGCTTTTGCACGTGAATATGCCGCGGGTAAGGGCTACTGCCACAGCGATTCGGTCCGCTAAATTCTGGATCAAAGCAAGTGCTTGGGCTGCCAATCTCTGAATTGGCAGAAGCGGTGATGCTGGTAAAGGCCTCTGGCCTTTTTGGCAAATTCAATTTGCCAACCCAATTTGTTGCCCTGTGGATCACAAGACATCAGGAGCTGCGAGTTCCCGCAGTACCTCGTTTCTCTCGAAACGTTTTTTAGCTGAGCTTGGGCGAATGGTATATGGAAAAGAACGTACCAGAGCTGCGAGGTGCTCCACCCTCTTCGCTCCCAAACCGTGAGATCAGACCCTGATCCAGGCTCGCCATCCGGCCCCGACTATGGCAAAAATCTCGCCTTCTTGCATTTTTCACTTGACACAAATCCTAAGGTTTTAAGTTTGAGTATGTTATTGGAACGATGCTTATCGAATCGAGTAAAATAAACAAATGATTTAAGGAGAAAACACATGACAAAAGCCGATCTCGTAAAGGAAATCTCGGAAAACACCGGCATTATCCGCAAAGACGTCGCAGTAGTAGTGGATGCCCTCTTTCAGGGTATCAAAGACATTTTGGCCGAAGGCCATCACATCGAAGTTCGTGGCTTTGGCACCTTCCGCCTCAAGACCCGCAAACCCCGTATGGGACGTAACCCCAAGACCGACGAAAAAGTTCCGGTACCAGAACGCACAGTTCCCACCTTCAAGTTCTCCCGCGAATTCAAAAACAGCGTAGTCGATCTCAAGATCAAGAGCTAAGGTAAAAGATATGCCGTGCGGAAAGAAGAAAAAACGTCACAAAATCGCTACTCATAAGCGGAAAAAACGTCTGCGTAAGAATCGCCACAAAAAGAACAAATAAATTCTAAAGGCTGCTTTCGGGCAGCCTTTTTTGTTGCTGACAGGCGAGGATGCGCTAAATTGTATTCATAAAAAACAACAGCAAACGAGGAAATCATGAAAAATACCAAAATCCTGAGAATCATAAACCCCCTGATGTTTGTAGCCATTGCCTGCAATCAAATCGCCATGCTGCTCTACAAAACCCCCGGCACATTGCAATATACCGAGAGCATGATAAATCTCCACGCCTGGGCTGGTCGCAGCTTTGTGTTGCTTGCCATCATCCACATCATTCTGAATTGGGCGTGGATCAAGAGCCAGATCTTTGGGATCAAGAAAAAGAAGAAATCATGAACTACTTTCGCAGTGATCTTATGACCCAAAAGGCTGCAGTGGTGAATGTGCCTTTTCAGAAACGGATGATGTGTCTGAATGAGAGTTCTCTGGATCCTTATTCTGTGATTGCGCGGGATTTTGCTGCCCGGCTCAGCTCACTTGCCTTGAATCGCTATTTTTCGGATACTACCCGGCTTTTACATCAGGAATTGGCAGATTATTGTGCGGTATCCCCGCAGCAGGTGCTCTGGGGGAATGGGGCAGATGACATGCTGTATCACGTCTTTCTGGCAGTTCGGGAAGATGCAGATTCTTTTGCCCTCAGTCTGGCTCCCTCATATTTTGATTATCGCACTTTTTGCGATGCCGTGGATCTCAAGATCCGCTTCCACCAGCTCAATGAGGATTTTAGCTTTGATTCCGGGGCTTTTATCGCGCAGGCTCAAGATCCCGATTGCCGGGTCGCCATCCTCTGCAATCCCAATAACCCCACCGGAAACCTTTTCCCCCACGAACAGCTAAAACACATCGTAGAGAGCCTGCCGCACCTGCTGATCGTGATCGATGAAACCTACTATGAATTTTCCGGAGCCACTTTTGCCACCGAGCTGGATCAATACCCCAATCTCATGCTAATCCGTAGCTTTTCCAAAGCCTTTTCCGCTGCGGGTCTCCGCTTTGGCTATGCGATCTCCTCAGTGCCAAACATCGCGCAGCTCAAAAAGGTGCAGACCACCTTTCACACCAGCATATTGGTTCAGGCTTTTGCCTTGTCCATCCTCCACAATCGCCGGGCTTTCCAGCTCCAGGTACAGCAAATCATCCAGCTCAGAGATCAATTGCTGCGCAAGATGCAAGAGCAGCCCAAACTGAAGGTATATCCTTCCGCCACAAACTTTCTCTGCTTCAGGATGGGGGAGAGTAGCCGGGAGTTTTTTGCCTATCTGCAAGAGCAGGATATTGCCTTGCGGGATGTGGGCAGCCACAGAATCCTCCAGAATTGCCTGCGGGTTAGCATATCCTGTGCCGAAGATGTGCAAGCTTTTGTCTCTGCCCTGAATTCATTTCTATAAAGGAGGGGATGGGTGCAAAATATACCCCAAAGCGCATCCGCCAATGTCCTGGATCAAGCGATAATCGTATTCACAGGTAGCAGGTAAATCGCAGCCAGCTTCTTTTCCAGCAGATCCAGCCCGGAGTTTTTCAATTCTTCCAGGGCAAAACGCACATCCTCTTCTTCTGCAGTGCCCATGATCACGTTGCCATAGCCCGTTTTCATGGCAGCGCTTTCCTGAAAGCTGACAAACAGGGGGATGTCATAAAGAATCTTTTGTCCCAGACTCTCTCCGGAAAGCACAATGGTATCCTCGACCCCCGCTTCAGCCAAAGCCAGGATCACGTCATCAAGATATTTATCGTTAAAGAGATGCAGGATCATATACATAATTGAAACTCCCTTAATCCTTTACTTTTAGCTCATTGGCACGGGATAGTCCGTATTTTACCAAAATCGGTCCGATCAACATGATCAAAAAGGTGGTAGCCGTCATCACGCTGATCACCTGCTTGGCTTGATACTCCAAGCCCAGATCAGTCAAGATCTTGGCTGCTCCCAAGCTCAGCCCGATCGCCACTCCCGCTTGGGAGAGCAAGGTAAAGCCCAGATATTTGCTTACTTTTAGTGATGATTTGGCCAGATTCCCTCCCCATCGGGCACCAAAATACTTACCCAGACTGCGGAACAGGATATAGACCAGGATCACCCAGACATAGCTGTGGATCATCCCAAAATCCAGCTTGGTGCCGATCAAGACAAAGAACATCAGATACACCGGAGGGGACCACTGCATCAGGGCATTGGTAAATTTTCTGGTGATGATGGCATTGGTATTTGTCATCACGATGGCGGCACTCATGGTGAGCAGGATGGGCGAGATCTCAAATACCTCCGCCAAGGCGCACATGGCAAAAAGGCTACCCAGGGAAAAGATCAGAAATAGCGATTGCTCATACAGGTATCTACCCACCCAGACCAGGATGTAGCCAATTGCTGCTCCCAAAACGATTTCCAAAGCAATGTCCCAGATCGCATGCATCAGAGCAGCGCTCACGCTGAGATCATGGGAGCCCAACATGATGGCGGCCAGAGGGATAGCCAGAGAATACAGGATCAAAGCAAAGATATCGTCCAGTCCCATCACCGCAAAGAGGGTGCTGGTCAGCTCTCCTTTGGCCTGATACTGGCGAATCACGTCGATAGTTCCCGCCGGGGCGGTGGCGCAAGCCAAAGCACCATAGATGATGCCCATGGGGATGCTTTTGAGCACCAAAGCGGTGGCAATCCCGGTCACCAAAAATGCGATTCCGGCTTCCATGCTCACGATGATGAGGATGCTCTTGCCCATCTTTTTGAGCTCTCGAAAGCGCAATTCACTGCCGATGTTGAAGCCAATCAGCGAGAGGGTAAGCAGATTTATGAAAGTGAGGTTATCAAGCTGGATCTGCGAAACAAAGCCCACCAGAGAAGGTCCAAACAGTGCTCCGGTAATGATGTAGCCAATGATCACCGGGATCCTGGCATAAGCCGCACCTCTGCCGGTGAGCAGCGAAAAGAGCATACACAGCCCCATAAAGGCCAGGATATGCGTGGTAAACATCTATTTGCTACTTAAGAACAATTGATAGATACTATGTGAATCTTCTGATTCGTGCAAATTCCTGACAAATTCCGGATTGCGCAGGCGCAGCATCAAGCGCGAGAGCAACCTGATATACTCCTTGTCCTGAGTATCGGAAGCCACGATCAGAAAAGCAAATGTGACCGGATTTCCATCCTCACTATCAAAATCCACCCCAGCTTTGATGCGGGCGAAACTGATGACAAAATCGCTGGCATATCTGGTGCGGGCATGGGGGACGGCAAAGCCACTGCCGATCCCGGTGCTACCGGTCTTTTCCCGGTCAAAAATTGCCTTGCGCACTTGCTCAAAATCCAAGATTCGCTCACTATCCTTCAGCGCAGCCAGCATTTGCTCCAAAAGCTCTGGCTTGCTGCATGCATCCAGATCAAGCACCATGTTTTCGCTGAGTAAAGACGATACCTCAAGCATCTGCTTCATAATCTCTTATACCACCTCTTATGTGTTGGGTATCATACAAAATGAAGCTGCTTTATCTGTCAATACCTTTGGCAATTTCACCCAATCTCTTTGCGCACACTTGATCAGCTCTCAGAGGGGGGCTGGCAGTTATATCCGGAATCCAGGCTCAGGCTGGAATTAGTATGACCCAGTAGCAGAATATTCCACCGTAAATACTGTGTCATCATCTTCCATATAGAGATAGATCGTGTGCTTATGATTGATGACAATCAAATATTCCTCCATCCAGTCATCAAAATAGGGAGTGGTGTCATGCAAATCTGCCAGAGCATATACAAAATCATCCGCCCAATCCCAATCTTCTGCAATATTGTAAGACAAATACCATTTAAAGATCACATCTTTGTCAAAGTGAATGGAGATCAGATCCAGATACTGCTCACTGTCCTTTGCAAAAAGCAGTACCCCCACAATGCCAGATGCCACTTCCTCAAATCCTTGGTTCAGCAGGATATTGCTCACCTCTATTTTAGTCTGCCCAAAATCGATCCCATACAGGCTGGGCTTTGCATACAAGCCGTAGCACACAAGGGCCAAAAGACAAATTAGTACCAAGCGTTTCATCATCATACCTCTCATGTTTGATAACCCAAAACTAATGATGCTATTGCAAAAGTCAAGTGAAATCTTCCCAAAAAGATTCAGGCATGGTGGCTACCGCCCAGTCTGAGGATTTCCTCAGCTTCATACCAGGATGTGAGGAGGGCAAAATGCCAGACAGCATCACTCTGAACGAGATTTCATTTGACACCGCAGGCTGGGATCATTATCTGGGAAAATATCACTACACTGGAGTATATCATGCACAAATACTATATAGCCGCTATCGAATGGCCGGTAATCGCACTGGCCTTATTACTGATCTGGAAGGGTTTTGGACTTCAAGGTTGGCTGGGCATTCAAGCTCTGGCCGGCCTGTTTTTAGCTTTTGTGGGTTTTGAATTGCACCTGATCTATCATCGTCAAGAACGGGAAGAAAAACAGCGTTGCCGCCAAGACTCCCCTCGTCCATAGGCGGATAAACCAGATCAAGCCCCCTGGTGGGCGCCAGAATATAGCGAGGGTGTGCAGCGAAGCGGAACCCCTCGTAACATAGGAGATTATTCAGTTTTGGCAAAGAAACCAGATCAAGCCCCCTGGTGGGCGACAGAACATAGCGAGGGTGTGCAGCGAAGCGGAACCCCTCGGACATGGCGGCTATCCCCCATCCATAGAGCCCCTGTGTGGGCGACACAAAACACCCCCCCAATCCGACTATGCTACAGATATCATTATCTTATATGCGTTACTCTTTGTTCCTCAATAGCATAGCGGCAGCATTGCGCCTGCGAGGCGTATTGGTGGCGCAGTGCTGGCGTAGTGCAAAGCTGGGAGGGCAGCTCTTCCTCACATTGCAGAATGGCAAGAAATTCCAGAAAAAGATTGACTGTTTTCTCGTGTATCTTAGACTGGCTCTTAAATGGTAAAACACTGTGTTTTATGCCAAAGATCATACATATATCAGGAGAATTTATGCGCCGACTTATGATCGCTGCGATCTTAATCAGCCTGCTTTTGGGGGCTTGTGGAAAAACCTTGACCTCTACCAAGACCAGAGTAACTTTCTGGCATGGGCTTAGTGGCCCCTTGGGAGATACTCTGACGGATATGATCATTGAGTACAACCGCAGCCAGGATGAGATCGAAATCGTGGCAAATCCGATCAGCTCTTACACCGCACTATCTCAGAAACTAATGGCTTCGATCCAGGCCAACAAGCAGCCTGATATCGCCCAGGTATTTGAAAGCTGGGCTGCCAAGTATATCGAATCCGGCGTGCTTTGCTCCTTGGAAGAATTCATTGCCGAAGATGAAGATTTTGGGGAGGAGGATCTGCAGGATTTTTATCCGGTGTTTCGGAATTCCAATACCTTCAATGACACCATATATTCGCTTCCTTTCAACAAAAGCGTAAGAGCATATTTTTATAACAAAGACGAGTTTTACCGCTCGGGATTGGACCCCAACTATTTTCCCCAGACTTGGGATGAATTTCGGCAATATGCAAAAATGATGACCAAAGATATTGATGGAGATGGCAATATTGACCAATGGGGAACGAATTTTAATGTCAATGAATGGCAGTTTATCAATCTCCTGCATCAGGCGGGTGGAACTATCATTGATGAAGATGGAAATCCTGTCTTGAATAGCGCGGCTGGGGTGGAAGCTCTCACTTACATTACAGACATGATGTTCAAGGATGAAAGCGTATATTTGGTGACCGGCTACGAAGGTCAAAATGACTTTTTGGCAGGGATTGTACCGATGTATGAAGGCTCCAGTGTTTCGATCACGCACATGCGGCAGCAACCGATCAATTTCAACATAGGTTATGCACCTTTACCTACTTACAAGACGGATAAAAGTGCCATATCGGGAACGAATATCGTGGTTTTCAAATCTGGTGATAAAAAACGGGAACGCGCTTCCTGGGAATTTATCAAATGGTTTACCGATACCAAACAGACAGCCCGCTGGAGTGTGGCTACAAACTATATGCCGGTGCGACGTAGCGCCATGGAAAGCGATGCGATCCAGGGTTTTTTGGTAAAATACCCCCAGTTCAAAGGTATTTACGAGCAGCTGGAAACAGCAGTATATGAACCCCAGACATCAGCATGGTTCAAGGTCAGACCGGAATTGAAGAGCCATCTGGAACGGGCAATGCGCGATGAGGCTACTGCTCAGGAAGCTCTGGATGGAGTGGCCAAAAAATTCGCTGAGCTGATCAAAGCTGAAGCCAATTAGCTCTTTTTGCTTGACAAAGAAAGGGATTTTTAAGTTTTGATACAAAGGTGTGCCGAAGTGGTGAAATTGGTAGACGCAGTGGACTCAAAATCCACCGGGCTTCTTGCCCGTGCCGGTTCGATTCCGGCCTTCGGCACCATAAATTTCAAGGAGATAGTTGGCAAAATTGCTATCAAGCAGTATTCTATGATACAAGAGGCGATTCGTGCATCGCTGGTTTTTTACCATTATGTGTGTGAATGTGCGAATCAAACCCAATTACACAGGGATATCTTCCCAGCCCTGCTGACACCAATAACAAACTCCGAACCTGTGGAGGTATAAATGTCTCTCAGACAAATAACCATAAGTCTCTGCCTTGTTTTGTTGGGAATTGCTCCCCTGGCAGCCATATCGCAAGGCTCGTTGCTGTTTCTCACCTTTGAACCCGGCGGACGTGCCAACGGCATGGGACGCGCCTATAGTGCCGTGGCAGATGACGCTTTTGCCATGTGGTGGAATCCAGGTGCCACAGCCTTCAACCGCCAAGGTCAATTGGCTTTGAATCACATCCCCTGGTTGCAGGGCTCTGGTCTTAACGACATGTTTTACGAATACCTGGGATGGAATCAGTATTTTGAGGGCATTGGCAACCTCAATGCTCATATCGTATTGCTTGATGCCGGGACTCAAGAACAGACGGATTCCAGCGGAATATCCCAAGGGAGCTTCCATTCCTTTGATATCGCTGGAGCACTGGGATATTCTTACGAAGTGATCCCAGCCAAGCTCGGCGTAGGCACAAATTTTAAGCTAATCTATAGCTATCTGGCTCCGCCCACAGGATTTACGGATTCGGAAGGTAAGGCCTTCAGCTTTGGTTTTGACATTGGTGCCAAATACCTGGATCTTGCCAATGTACCGGGACTGGATTTAGCTTTGGTGCTCCAAAACTTGGGTCCGGATGTAACCTTTGTAGATCAGGAACAAGCAGATCCATCCCCGATGACTGTGCGTCTGGGTGCTGCCTTCGAAGTGTTTGAAAACCCTCTAAATAGTCTGATTGTATCAGCTGAAGCCAGTAAGATGCTGGCCAATGAAGATCCTCTCTTCAAGCGTTTTGTCACTGGTTGGGAGTTTATGGATGAAACCATCTTTGGCGTAGGAGCAGAATACACTTATCTGCAGTTAATTGCCCTCAGAGGTGGATATTTTAACGATACCGTAGGCAAGATTACAGGTCCCAGCTTTGGTGTGGGGATAAATTATACTTTCAGCGAACGTTACAAGCTGTCTGCTGATTTCTCTATGGTTCCGGCAGGTGAGTTGACAGATTTTAACAAGGTCTTCTCCATCGGCTTTGAGTATTGATGCTATGATCTTACCACAGAAGCAGATCTTCAGAACCTGCTTCTGTGGTAGCTTAGCTGAGAAAACAGGATAGGGGAAAAATGATATCTACTTACAAGAGAACGTCTTTGTTCCGAGCCCTGTTGTGCATATTTGCCTCTCTGCTCAGCTTCCAGTTGTCTGCCCAAAAGATGCTATTGAGCCCCGCCGATGACTATAAGAAGCCGAAAAGACATCCTTACATCAGCAGCCTCAAAGGCACACAGGATCAGCTCTCTGAGCTTCGCGCCCGAGGAGATTATGAAAAGCTAATCGTCATTTTGGTGGATTTCCAGGAAGAAACGGTGGATGATCCCAATACCACCGGTAATGGGAAATTCCAGCTTGAGCCGGATCCGGATTATGTCTATAGCATTGGTGCACCTCCGCATGATCGAGAGTATTTTGAAGCCAATCTCGAAGCCATGAAATACTACTATCTGGCTGTTTCCGCTGGATCTTACAATCTCCAATATGATGTCTGGCCCAAAGACAAGGCAGCTTACACTCTGCCGCAGAGTATGGGATATTACAATCCATCCGGGGTTAGCAATCCCGAGTTTGTGACCTTGATGGAAGAGTATTTTAAGGATGCCTTCGAAACTGCCGATCAAGATGATCCCGAGATCAATTTTGCCGACTATGCGCATTATATGATCATCCATGCCGGCTCAGACTGGCAACACGATATCTTTGGTGATACACCCTCGGATCTGCCCTCATTTTTTATCCGGGTTGGAGCAGAAAACAAGGTGGTGGTAGACGATGGACAAACCGAGATCTATCACGCCTGCAACGTTCCTGCCACCATTTCTCAGGATTTTGAAATCTCGGCTGAGGATGGTTACAACATACATAGTGGTTACGGAGCATTGAATTCGGTCTTGTTTCACGAATTTGGTCATTCTCTGGGCCTGGTGGATCTGTACAATGTGCGCAACTTTTATCCGATGGTCGGAGCCTTTGACATCATGGACAGCGGTGGAGCAGGGGTCTTGCTGGATGAATTGGACAATGGCGACCTGGTCTATGTGCAAGGAGTATTACCTTCCTTGCCGGGAGCTTTTAGCCGGGCTCTGCTGTTTGAGGATGATTTTACCAGCCGTGGATTGATGGTAGATGTTTC
This sequence comes from uncultured Candidatus Cloacimonadota bacterium, assembly GCA_964501025.1. Taxonomy (GTDB): domain Bacteria; phylum Cloacimonadota; class Cloacimonadia; order Cloacimonadales; family Cloacimonadaceae; genus UBA5456. The sequence continues at coordinate 19,912 of CAZCRD010000109.1, forward strand.
TGATCTACAACCGTATTCATCGATCGAGATCGCTGCCAGCAGCATGATGCAAAGTGCTACACCCCAGCCTACTATCATCAAGTTCCCGATCAGCACTGATGAGTATTTCCTGATTGAAAATCGCAGTGTGGATCCGGATGGCGATGGTGCCACGGCGGTGTATGGGACTCTTGATGGCCGCGTGGTGCTATATCCCACAGCAGAAAATGATCCCACAAACTCCCCCACCTATGAGTACGACTACCTCTTGCCTTCATTTATTGGCACTGATAACTCGGCAGTTGGTGGCGGTATCTTGGTCTGGCATGTGAACGACCAGGTGATCTACGATCAGGGAAGCATTCTGGAAGATGGCAGCTTCTGGTCAAACTTTGAGAACAATACCATCAACACAAATTTCAACAGTCCTGGCGTCAGTGTCTTGGAAGCAGATGGATTGCGGGATTTGGGTGAGGCTTATTCCATGTATTGGACTGGCACCCCTTATGAGTACTTTCATGCCCACAAACCGGTGTTGGATAATAATGGAGCTTTTGTAAACTGGTCTACTGAGCCATGGCGTCCCAAGCTGAGTGCGGGCACAAAACCAGCGATGCTGGCTACGAACGATCTCGGCAGCCTGTATTATCTGGAAGATATCTCGTCCCCAGCAGCTCTGATGAGTTTTACACTGAAATCAGGCTTTTTTGAAGAGCTGTACTCGGATCAGCTTCCGGGGAATGTGGTGGCAGCTCCGCCGATGAACACTAACTATAGCGATCTTTCTTTGCCTTTTTACTCTGTTGCAGGACTCAATCTATTCAGCTATCTGAGTGATGAGTGGCAGGATTTGATGGGACAGATAGATTTGCCTGATTTTCACTTTGACTATCCATTGATCACGGTGGATAACAATGATGATGGATATCAGGAATTAGTGGCGATCAAGGATAATCGATTATTCTTTATGGATCTTGCCAATATCGAAATCAACAGTTCGTTGATCAGCTTCAGTGAACCGGTCGGCCAAGCTCTGGCTCACGATGGGAATGTGATTATCCACACAGCAAGCGAGATATATCGCATCCGGGATTATGCCATTGAAGAATTTGCAAGCATCACCGGGATCAGGACTCTGGCTTTTTGGGAAGACCACCTGCTGGCGTTACGTGAGACGGATTTTCTTTTGCTCAATCCCGAGAATCTCAGCATCATGGATTCTGTTCAGCTTCCAGAAAGATTTGGGAACTATGAGCCGCTTTTAGTATCTGCATACTCTATCTATCTGATGTCCGACGCTGGCAATCTATATCACTATGATCAGTCAAAAATTAGCAAGATATTTACAAATCAAAGTAGTTTCCTTCCCTCGCAAATCGGTGGCTTTCTGGCCGATGATAGTGGTGTGCAGATCTTTTTTGGTATGGGAAATAGAGCCTATCTTTTGGGACACAATGGTCATCTCAAACGAGGCTTCCCTCGTTATCTGGATCAAGTGCTGGTGGAACCCCAAAAGCATCCCAAAGCACTTTTGATCGATGATACATATATGATGCTGTTCCCCGTTCAAGCTCAAGGCTATCTGGCCATTGATGACAGGGGCGCCATGCGAGCTGAATACTCTCTGTGCTACCACACAGGAATTGTGCCTTTTAATGATTACCTGCATTATGACGAATCAGCTTCGAGCCTCTTGTGGTACCATGCCCATAGTAATACCTCCGGTAGTAGAATATACATCCACTCAATGTTTGCCGAGAGTAATCCGATAATCTGGAATGGATATCGTAATGGAGTCGGGGGAGCTGTGATCGTTCCTGATGATCTTGGTGAAAGTATGCCATCTCCTGGTAGCGTGAGAGCCTATGTATTTCCCAATCCGGCCCGAGAAGGAATTTTTAGATTGCGGATCACTGGTGCCTGGCCTCCTACTGAGGTGAGTATATACGATATCAGTGGGAAAAGAGTCTTTTCGCAAACCCTGCAAACCGATGTACGGATCGAGGATATCGAGCTTGATGGCTCACACTTCAGCTCCGGAGTATATATTGCTCATATAAAGAGTACGAACGACAGTAAAACTATTAAATTTGCTGTAGAAAAGTAAGGAAGGATTACCATGCCCAAGATTTTACTATGTGTTCTCTTCTTGACCATTTTCGCTGGCCTTTTGGCTCAGACTGAGGAAGACTGGTTGTGGGGAAGTGAAGAACAAACCCAAGAGGAATCTCCGGAATCAGAATTCATCAAGGTGAATTTTGAGAAGAAAAATGCCCGGCTGGCAATGCTGATGTCGGCACTTGTGCCTGGTGCCGGTCAGTTTTATGCAGATAAGTCTGCGATTACAACTTACATCTTTCCTGCCATCGAGCTGGGAATGATCGCAGGAATCATTGTCTTCCAAAACAGGGGCAATGATAAAACCCGTGTTTTCGAGCGTTATGCCAATCAGGAACTAATAGCTTACGAGCTGGGTGATGGATCTGTGATCGAGACCCACCGCTATGAGCGGGAGCGGCAAAACCGCATCCAGAACATTCTGATGAATCTCAATCCTGTAGATATCTATGATGAGGATTACTTTCGCCTCGATGATACCAATACCCAGCACTTTTACGAAGATATCGGCAAGTATCCGCACTATGTCTTTGGTTGGGCGGATTGGTATTATACTTTTGCCACAGATGCCTCCGGCAATGATATGGACCCGATCTGGTATCCTGGTGGTCATGATACAGATCCTCCCGAACCCGGCTGGATATGGAACGGAAACTATGCACTTTGGGGAGATGCCACCACCATTCCGATCGAGAATACTACCCATGCTTCCAGCCCCATGCGAAAAAAGTATGTGGCTCTGCGCAATGATGCCAAAGCTGAATACTCCACATCTCATCTCTTTACCTTCGGGCTGGCCCTGAATCACCTTGTTGCAGGCATTGATGCCGTGAGGGTTACTCGTAATGTAAACCGCAGTGCCATTACCGATAGCGGTATCAGAATGCAGTACTACACTCAGGTGAAGGATAAGCAACTCACTCCAATGCTCGGTCTGAATTGGAAGTTCTGATGCCTCATCCTTTGGCAAACCGTCTCAAACTAAGCTGCCTGATACTGCTGGCAATGTTCTTTGGCTCTCTTGATGCACAATCCAGACTCACTTTTATCGGGATGAGCGCCTTGGTTCCCGGTAGCGGTGAGATCGCTCTGGGCAATACCAACAGAGGTATTGCTTTGCTGGCTTCGGATATTGTAGCAACATATTCTTTTTTCAAGACCAGTCATGACATGGATCTGCAAAAGGATGCATACAAGAACTACGCCTTGCATTATGCAGGAGTTCCCACAGATATGCCCCAGAATCACTATCAAGCAATCCAGGATTATATCAGCAGTGAGGAGTTCAACGATTTTCAGGATATGATGGCCCGCAATTACTTTGTGATTTACCTCAATGATATTCAGTCCTATATTGAATACATGGAGGCAAATACATACACCGGAGATGAAACCTGGCAGTGGCAATCAGCCATGCATTGGGATACTTACAAGGACATGCGGAAACGTCACCAGAGGATCAAGATTAACCATACTTTGGCCTTGGGAGTGATGCTCCTGAATCGGGCAATCAGCGTGGTCGATACTGCGATCTTGAGCAAGGATATGCATCTTTATGCCAGCCCGAATGGGCTTGACGGGATGATGCTGAACTACGAAATGAGGTTTTAGATGAACTGTAAACGCTTTGTTATGCTCCTGCTCTGTCTGGCTGCCGTGGGCGGATTGTGGGCGCAGGGAAAGGACTTCCTCTTTTCTCTTGCGGTACCGGGTTACTCCCAGATCTCCAGTGGAAAAAACTATGGCTATGCCATGCTTGCCGCAGAAGCTGCTTTGATCGGAACATCGTATTATCTGAACAGTGAAGCCAATCTGCTCAGGGATGAGTCTTATACTTATGCCTTGAAATTCGCCCATATCACTCCCGGAGAGTACGATAACTATTTCTTGAAGAACCTTGGCAAATACAACGGCAGTGGTTTTGAGGCCGATGGCTACAATGCCACAATCCGCCGTGATGCCCAGATATTGTATCCGGATGATCCCGTGGCCCAACAGGAGTACATCGATAACCATGCTTATGGTGATGAGCACTACTGGAGATGGGAAAGTGCGAGCAATCGCAAAGACTATAACCGCATGCGCAATGATGCCCTGGATCTGGAGTCTTATGGCAAGCTGGTGGTGGGTGTGATCATCCTCAATCACCTGGCCAGCGGGATCGATGTACTAAGAAGCCATGCTCAAGAGCGGCGTACTCAGCTCTCGGTGGATATTCGTTACAATGTGCCCATACTCAAGCTATCATTGAAGTTCTGAAATGATGGATAAACAGCCCAGGATCTTGCTCTGTGTGACCGGTGGCATCGCAGCATACAAGGCCATCGATTTGGCCAGTCAGCTCTATAAGGGCGGATATGAGGTTCGCACTGTGCTCACCGATGCAGCTATCAGATTTGTGAATCCGGTCAATTTTGCTGCTATTACTCACAATTCCGTGCACAGCACCTTGTGGGAAGACGAGGATCCCATACCGCATATCACTCTGGCGGACTGGGCAGATCTGATCGTAGTAGCTCCGGCCACTGCAAACACTATTGCCAAAGCCGCGCAGGGATTGGCGGACAATCTGCTCTCATCCATCCTGCTTGCCCACAGAAAAGCTATATTATGGGTGCCAGCCATGAACGTGAATATGTACACCAGTGCCGCATTGCAGAGCAATCTGGCCATCCTTCGCAGCAGGGGGCATCATGTGCTGGAACCAAGCTCCGGAATGCTGGCTTGTGCCTATGAAGGAAAAGGCAAATATCCTCCCAATCCTGAAGTGATCTATGCCATCCGCACCTATCTGCATTATGGCAGGGATCTGATCGGGAAAAAAGTACTGGTGACTGCCGGAGCCAGCGTGGAAGCCATAGATCCGATGCGGATGATCACCAATCACTCCTCCGGAAAGATGGGCATCGCTCTGGCCAGGGCTTTGAGTCTCAGGGGAGCTGAGGTTTGTTTGATCTACTCAGCTGTATCAGAAGCAATCCCCTACTATCTTGGCGAAGCAATACCGGCGATATCAGCCCGGGAGATGTACCAGGAAGTGCTGTCTCGCTCAGAAAGGATGGATTGGATCGTGAAATGTGCTGCAGTTGCAGATTTTACGCCAAAACAAGAAGCCAAAAACAAGATTAAAAAGGAAACCAAACTCAGCTTGGAGCTGGTAGCCACGCAGGACATTCTGGCTGAACTGGGCAAGAGCAAGGCTCCCCATCAAAAACTGATTGGCTTTGCCGCAGAAACAGAAGCTATGATCGAAAATGCTACTAAAAAGCTTGACAAAAAGAATCTGGATCTGATCATTGCAAATCACTTGAGCAATGCTGGACAGAATACTAATGCAATTACTGTCATTTCAAAGAAACATCAGCCTCAATTTATCGAAGGCGACAAATTCGATCTTGCACAACACATAATCGACCGGATAGTGGAGTTATGAAGACAATAATGATCACCGGAGCCAATTCTCAGATTGGCAGCTTTTTGGCCCGTCAATACGAAAAAGAGGGGAGAGATTTGGTGCTTTTGTACCATAAAAAGCATGCTCGCCTGGCCAAACTAAACTCTCCCAAACTGGCTGTTGACCTCCGAGATATTGATGCTACCCAAAAGCTTATCTCAGGGCTTGACAAAGAAATCGGCGCTTTGATCCACTGCTGTGCAGTTCGCAGTGAAGACACTCGGGCTTTGGCCGATACCAATCCATCAGACTTCAAACGAGTGTTTGACGATAATTTTTACCCGGCCTACAATATCCTGAGGTCTGTATTGCCATTGATGCGCAAGCAGAGTTTTGGCAGAGTGATTCTGTTTAGTTCTGATGTTACTCGCAGTGGCCTGGCAAATGGTTCCGCTTATGCCGCAGCCAAAGCGGCTATTGCCAATCTCGCCAAAAGTGCTGCTCTGGAAAACGCCAAGGCCAATGTATTGGTAAATTGCATTGCTCCTGCCCCAGTTGACACTGTGTTAGAAGAGGATTTTTGCGGATCTTATCTGGAATTTCGTAAAGCGTATTTTGCCAAACATCTGGCAAATTCTGCTGCTGAAAAGCTGGTCTCACGATCCGAAATCAAGCAGGTAGCGGATTTCCTGATTTCTGCAGATATTAGAACTTTGTGTGGCGAGGAAATCTTCCTGACGGGAGGAAGATCATGAAAAGATATCTCTTTGTAGTGCTCTTGCTAATAACGGCATTAGCTCTGAATGCACAGGTGTTTATGGATGGCGAGAAGCTTACCTTCAATGTGAAATATGGCATCATCAGTGCAGCTGAAGCCACTTTGGAAGTACGCACTTCCGTGTTTCAGGGTGCTCCGGTCTGGTATCTGAGCACCAACGCCAAGACCCACTCCTTTTTCGACAATTTCTTTCGAGTTCGTGACCGCGTTGAATCCTGGTGGGACAAAGAATCCCTCTTGCCTTACAAATTTGCCAAAAACCTTCAGGAAGGCAGATACCGCCAACACAGAGTGCATATTTACGACCATCCCCGAGGCAAGACTACTTACCAGAGATGGTCTTTCAAGGAAAGCCGCTTCAACAATTCCGAAATGGACATGCCGATCGATGCTCAGGATATTCTCAGTGCTTTTTACTATGTACGTCAGCAAGATCTGCAAGTGGGTGAGAGCGTGTTTGTGGATATCACTGCCGATGGTAGAAACATGCCCACGGAAGTGTTGGTGCATCGCACAGAGACAGTAAACAGCATCTTCGGTGAAGTGGAATGCCTGGTGATCGAACCCCAATTGCAGGGAGAGGCTGTGTTCAAACAAACCGGGAACATCTATATCTGGCTAACTAATGACCAATACAAGATTCCGATAAAACTCGAAAGCAAGATTAGTTTTGGCAGTTTTACTGCAACCCTGGTGAGTGCGCAGAAGGTGCCTCTGAAACTGGAGTAATGAAGCCGGACCTGCTGAACAAGGCGGCTTATTACTACGATCTACCCCCCGAGCTGATCGCTCAATATCCCCTGGACAAACGGGATCAATCCCGCCTTATGCATCTAAACTGTACCACGAAGAGCATCAGGCATGGTATGTTCAAAGATCTCAGCTCTATCCTCAAGCCGGGTGATCTGGTGGTGCTGAACAATAGCCGAGTCTTTCCTGCCCGCATCTATGGATACAAAGCCAACGGGGTCAAAATCCAGGTCTTGCTCTTGCATCCCAATGCTGAGGATAATAGCTGGAAATGCCTGATTCAACCCGCAAAACGAGTGAAATCTGAGCAGTGGCTCACTTTTTCGGAAAAGCTCAGGGGTCTTATCTCACCGGAAGATGACGATGGGATGCGTAGTATCAGATTGGAGTTTGAAGGAGATTTTTGGGCTGAGATCGAGAAGATTGGTCATGTACCCTTACCGCCCTATATAAACAGACCTGATGAGCATAGCGACCGCAAACGATATCAGACCGTCTATGCCAGAGAGTCCGGTTCTGTCGCTGCGCCGACGGCAGGATTGCATTTCACCAGGCCGCTGATCGCAGAGCTCAAAGAAAAAGGTGTACTTTTCACCGAGCTTACTCTCCATGTGGGGATTGGAACCTTCCGTCCGGTCAAAACCCAACGCATCGATGAACACATAATGCATAGTGAGTGTGTAGAAATTTCCACAACTACCGCAAGGGCTGTAAATCAGGCCAAATCTGAAGGACGCAGGGTTATTGCGGTGGGAACTACCTCAGTGCGGAGTCTGGAATCTTTCTGGGATGGCAAAAAACTGCTTGACGGGAATCGCTGGACTGATATCTTCATTTATCCAGGATACGAATTTGGTGTGCCTGATGCTATCATCACCAATTTCCATCTGCCGGAATCTACTTTGCTGATGATGATTTCGGCCTTTGCTGGATATGAATATGTCAGGGAGGCATACGCAGCGGCAGTAGCCGAACGCTATCGCTTTTTCAGCTATGGTGATGCGATGTTGATTGAGCTATGAAAGAGAGATCTTTTTTTTATTATGACGAGCTGGATAGCTCGATGCTGGAGTATCAAAGACTCCGGGAGTCATGCCAGGGTCTGATCTGTGTGCGTAGCGGCAGGCAGAAGGATGGCATGGGTAGAAGTGGCGCTGTCTGGCATTCTCCTCCAGGTGGTTTGTGGTTTACCTTCGATCTGCCATATCCAGAGCCAGTGCCGTCTTTTGCTCTGTTTGCCGGCTACTGTCTGCATCGGGAGCTGAGCAGGCTTTTTGCTCCGCTAAATGGAAAGCTAAAGATAAAATGGACAAACGATATCATGTATGAAGGCCTGAAAATCGGCGGGACTCTGTGCAAGCACCATCCCGGCCGTTTTACCGTGGGGATCGGAATCAATACCAACAACGAAATTGATGCCACCCTGGGCAAGTTTGGCGCCATCAGCCTCAGCAAGATCCTGGGCTGTGAGATCTCCAACGAGCAGCTTTGCATGAATCTAATTCGGGCAGTGGAAAGCCAGGAAAAAGTGCTGGCTCACAGCATTACCTACATCACATACTGTAATGAACATCTTTTTGGCAGAAACTGCATGGCAGAGATCACCGAAGGAGTCAAGCCATATCAAGCTGAGATTTTGGGCATTGATCTGCAGGGCGCTTTGATTATCCGCAAAGACAGGGGCGAGATCATCAATCTCCACAGCGGTTCAATCCTCAGTATGCAAGCTTTTTCTTGACAGATAGTCTTAATTCAAATCTTTGTAAAAAAACAAAATTAACATTCAGACCCTGGAGGATATAATGAACAGATTGTTGCTGATAACCATGATAGCCCTGCTGCTGATCTCAGCTTGCTCGGTGAATACTGGTTTGCCACAACCTACTGAACCTACCGAAGCTTATACCGGACTCGTCACCGAAGTAGCTATTCTACCCCTAAAGACTATGGATGCCAGAAGCAGAAACATTCGTAAAATCCTCGAAGTTCGTGATCTGGATTATGTGTTTTCCGGCTATCCTCAATATGAATTGATGGATATGGAAATGGTCGAAAAGGAATTCAAGATGTACGGCATTCCAGATGTGGATGACATGGAACCCGATGAGATGCAAGAAATTGCTGAGGATTTGGGCGCCAATGTGCTGATCATGGGAAACATCTCAGCAGTGCGCGGAGATCTCTTTGCCATTGCGATGAAGCTATATAGCAACCGCACCGGTGAATTGCGCCAATTGAATTTTAATGTGCCAAACATCAAACAGCAACGCTGGGCAAACCTCAATGAATCCATGATGGGAGAATTGGATAAATTTATCTCCACCGAAGTGGATAAGATTTTCAATTTTGCCACAAACTTCTATGCCAGTGGAAAATATGCAGAAGCTGAAACACAGCTCAAGACCGCAATTGGTCTGGATCCAGAAAACAAAGATGCCCACTACTATCTCGGAGCTACATATTATAGAACCGAAAGATATGCCTTGGCCGAACAAAGCTTCAATCAAGCTCTCAGCCTCGATCCCACTCATTTTCAGACCCTGATGCTGATGAACGAGATGTATGAAAAGACCGGCGAGGATCTCAAACGCATAGCTGTGATGGAAAAAATTGCCGAGATCAATGAAGATGGGGAATTGTGGCTGGCCATCGGTAACCTCTATGCTGAAGCAGAAGAACTGAACAAAGCTCAAACCGCTTTTGAAAATGCTCTGGAAATCGATGAGGACAATGCCCTGGTCAAGACCCGTCTCGCCTTCCTGCTCTATGATCAAGAGCAATATGCCGAAGCTCTTCCATTTCTGGAAAGCGCTTATGATAGTTTTCCGGGAAACGATCTGATCTCCAGACGCCTTGCCATCTCTTATCAGCGGAGTGGCCGCATGGATCAGGCTATCGAACGTTATGAAGGATTGATCGAAAGCAATCCCGACAACGTCCAGGCCTATCTAAACGTCGTGAGTCTGTATCGCAATCAAGCCGCCGAGGCTACTGATCCTGAAACAAAGGATGCCATCAATGCCAAAGCCATTGAGACTATGAACAAACTCATCACAGTGGATGCCGATAATGCCATGGCTTACCTGAATCTGGCCAGCATCTACCTTGCCCAGAGTAATTATGACCAGGCTGAATCCAATGCTAATGCCACCATCCAAAGAGATCCAAGTCTCTATCAACCCTATGTGATCCTGGCTACAGTCAGCCAATCCAAGGGCACCGCCGAGTACAATCGTTTCGTGGATCTGGAAAAACGTGCGGCTGATGCCGTGGGACGGCAAGCCACCACTTTGTCCAGAGAGCGTGACGCTGCCAAAGCCGCTGCCAATGTCCATTTTCGCAATGCCGTGCAGCATCTTACCACAGCCCGTTCTCTGACTGTCGAACCTGAGAGTCTGGCTGATATCAATAGTCGCCTCACTGTGCTGAATAAATTGGTAACCCAAACTACAGGTTACTAATCAGAAGCTTAAGTATAGAAAATAAGGCCGCTTAATCGAGCGGCCTTTTTATATCTCTATCCGATGATATCCATCGGGCAAACATCATCCTCTTGTCAGAACCATCTTTTCTGCATTTCCAGCACTGATTCCAGGATCCCTGCTCGGGTGTCTGCATCCAGGGCTACATCCAAATCATCCATGATGGCTTTGAGTTTGGGATTATCTTGCTGCTTGGTCTTTTGTGCCATCAGTCCCCAAAGATATGCCGCTTCATAATCCTTGGTCACTTCAGTTCCCTCATAGCAGAGGATGGCAAGATCCGCCGCTTCCGGAACCTTCTGGAAAATGGCAGCTCTGCCATACCATTCAAGCGCTTCCTGTTTGTCCTGTTCCGTGCCATAGCCTTGCATGTAATATCCGGCGATTATCAAGCAGTTTCTTTCTGGAATACTGTAACTGGCTTCACGGATCCAGTGGAAAGTATCTTCCGGAGTCTGGCCTTCTACCAGATTATCGGCATACAGTTCACC
>CAZCRD010000110.1:0-10329 GCA_964501025.1 uncultured Candidatus Cloacimonadota bacterium
TTATCGTCATGGGCGACAAACATGTGACGCATGATTTTTTCGTTGATGTTAAACTGCTGCTTGAAGCCTTTAACAGCAAGGCTGTCCATCTTCAAGTAATTCACGTAATAGTAAGCTTCATTGAGCTTTTCGATCGGATAGGCAAGTATTCGTTTGCCCCAGGGATCTGTTTTGATGATTTCCGCACCAGCTTCACGCAGTTGAGTCAGAACAGCTTCGTTTGCCGCATCTGCCTCGTCATTATTCAGCTTTGGGGTGTACATCATCATTAGTTCGTAATCCTTAATCATCCTTTTCCTCCTTTGGACTTTCGATTCCGATAGTTTTTCCATCGGAATAGGATTTTTTCCATTTACTATAGTCATTCAACACTTGGCTGAAATCACTTCTTGCATAGGTATCCAAAAAACCGGAAACCAGCTTCAGGCATTCATCATAGCGCTGAAGCTCTCCTTCTTCAAATTCCTGCAATACAAATTTGTGGGCAGGCAGATGCGCAGAGCGCCCAATCCCGATTCGGATGCGTCTGAGTTCGCTGGGCGGCATTACTTCAAACAGAGATTTCAGGCCATTGTGCCCACCATCTCCACCGCCATTGCGAATGCGCAATTGAGTAGCATCCAGCTCGATGTCATCATGGACTATCAAGCTTTCACTGATTTTCCAGCGCAATAGGGCAGCTTTTAGCGCTTTGCCGGATAGATTCATGAAGGTCTTGGGTTTGATCGCCACCACCTGCCTGAAAATAAGGTAATCGTACAGAGCTTCGCTGCTAAAGCCAAGCCGGTGCGACTCCGCCCAGCGATCCAGACAGATGAATCCGATATTGTGTCTGGTATTCTGGTAGCGGGGTGGATGGTTTCCCAAAGCCAAAATCAATCTCATCTAAGAGCTTATTCTTCCTTAGCAGCTTCTTCGGCTACTTCAGCTTCTTCCTCAGCTGCTTCTTCGGGCTCTTCAGCTGAGGCCTTGGCATGGATCACAACCAGAGTGATGTCATCATGATCTTTGTAATTCCAGGTGCCTTTGGGCAGATCGCCGATATGCAAGGCATCCCCCACTTTCATCTCAGAGACGTCAAGTTCCAGACCTTCAGGAATATCAGCTGCTTTGCAGACTACTTTCACGCTGCGCTGGATTACATCCATGAAACCACCTTCTTTGAGGCCGACAGGTTCACCGACATAATTCACAGGGATTTCCAGCTCCAGAACGCTATCAGCATCAAGGACCAGAAAGTCAAGATGCAAGAAGTTTCTGCGCACGGGATGGATTTGTTTGTCTTTGAGAATTGTGCGATACTTTTTGCCGTCCAGATTGACCTCGTAAAATGCCAATTCGGTGAAGCTTTTCTTGTAGCACTTCATGAATTCATTATCTTTGATGGATAGCTTGGTAGCTTCCACGCCGCCGCCATAAAGAACAGCAGGGATCATACCTGTGGCTCGAAGAGCGGTAAGATCACTTTTCTTTTGCGTATTTCTTGGTTCAGCATTTAGAGTAAATATCATTTATTCCTCCATTTATTTACTATCTGAATAACAGGCTAATGGACTCTCCGATGTGGATTTTTTTGATGGCAATGGCCAACATTTCCGCAATCGAGAGTTGTACAATCTTTTTGCAGCTGTGCTTATGCTCAGCCAGCTGGATGGTATTGGTAACAAAGAGCTTTTCTATCGAAGAGCTTTCCAGAGACTCTATAGCTTTCCCAGAGAGTACTCCATGTGTGCAAGCGGCAAAGATCTTTGTGGCTCCTTGTTCCTGCAGGGCGGTAGCCATTTTGATCAAGCTGCCACCGGTATCAATGATATCGTCAAATAGTATCGCGGTCTTACCGGCTACGTCGCCGATGATATTGAGTAATTCCGCCTGATCGTTGTTACCACTGCGTCGTTTATCGCCAATGGCCAGAGAGCAATTTAACCTCTTGGCCAGAGCACGGGCACGATTTGCACCACCTGAATCAGGCGATACCACTACGATATCCTCCATCTGCATGATACTTTTGAAATAGCGGGCAAAGGTGGGTATCGAATACAAATGATCCACTGGAATATTGAAAAAACCCTGGATCTGATCTGCGTGCAAATCGACGGTCACCACTCGATCAGCTCCCGCCACCGTGATGAGATCTGCCACGAGCTTTGCTGTAATTGGCACACGGGGTTGATCTTTCTTATCGCTACGAGCATAGGCGTAGTAAGGTATCACACAATTTATGCGTTGAGCGCTGGCCCGTTTGAGAGCATCGATGATTATCAAGAGATCCATCAAGCTATCGTTCACTGGAAAACTGGTGGGTTGGATCACAAACACATCAGCACCGCGCACGTTGTCATTGATCTTCACGAAGGATTCGTCGTTCGAAAACTTGAACAATTCAATATCGCCCAAAGGAATACCCGCGTGTCGGGACACTTCCTCTGCCAGGGGTCGATTTGAATTCCCAGTGATTAGCTTTAGCTTGGTAAACATCTTTGGTACTCTCTTCGTGATAAGGTTCTTGTGTTTTGGGTAAAAAAACCCAGTTTCTGAAAATGACTTTGACACTTAGTCAAGCTATCTTCGTTCTCAAAAATTCCAAAACAGGTGGATCCACTTCCGCTTAATATGCTCTTGCTCGCTCCCGATTGATCAAGAGTTTTCAGAATACTATCCACAATGGGATAGAGCTTCCGAATTTTCGGCTCGAGCCGGTTAAACATCGTGGCTACAGGATCTTGTGGATCAAAAAGCTTTGCCTCGCCGGGAACAGGGAGTTCCACAGCGCCATAAGCTCTTCCGGCGGATATTGCTATGCCGGGATTGACCAGCAAGATATTATCAATCATGATATCATCCAGCAGGCTGATCCGTTCGCCCCGGTTTTCACCAAGGGCAGTACCGCCTTCCAAAAAGAAATTGATGTCACTGCCAAACCTGGCTGCGATATCATGTCTGTCTGAAGGGCTCAAGTTCAATCGCCATAAGTGATCCAAAGCCAGTATCGCATTAGCTGCATTGGAGCTGCCCCCGCCTAAACCGGCAGCAACCGGAATCCGCTTTTCGAGGCAAATTTCCACTCCAGCAGAAACATGATACTCGCTTTGTATATAGCTGGCAATACGGTAAATAAGGTTCTTATTGCCATTTAACTCAGCAATTGAAGACCACACTATTATGGAGCTGCTTTTTGTCAAAGAGTATTTGATCCTATCAAAGAGGTCAATACCGCATAGCACGGTATTGACCTCATGATAGTTTCCGGGAAGGTGGGAAAGCACCTCAAGAAACAGATTTATTTTTGCGTAGGAAACGGTTAACATTCTTCTTTTGTTTCTTGGGCACTTCGTCTCCATAGTAGTAGTAATAATAGTAGTAGTAGTAATAGTAGTTTTGTTTGCTATAGTACTTTTGCACATAGATGCCGTTTACGATGATACCATCGATCTTGGCATCGATATTCTCCATCAGCTCCTTGGTGCGTTTGATGATGCCCTTATCGGTCTGACCACAACGTACTACCACAAATGTCATGTCCACTTTTTTGGTTAGGATCAGAGCATCGGTAACCGCAATAACCGGAGGCGTATCAAAGAGCACATAGTCATAGCGCTTTCTGAGCTCAGATACCAAAACATTAAATCTGGGAGAGGCTATCAATTCCGAAGGATTGGGAGGCACAAAACCACTGGTCATTATATCCAGATTCATGATGCCGGAATCCTTGACGATCTGTTCAATCTTAACATCAGGGTCGATCAAGAAGTCACTGGAGCCATTTTCTTTGTCCAAAGCAAACTTCGAGTGAATGGTCGGGCGTCTCATATCCATATCTACCAAGACGACTCTGGCATTCATCTGAGCCAGAGTGATCGCCAGGTTTGCGACCGTAGTGGATTTACCTTCTTTGGGACCGGATGAAGTGATCAGGAGACTGGTGCTACCTTCAGATTTGCGTGCCAATATGTTCGTTCTCAGCGTACGGTAAGCTTCCGCTATGGGTGATTTTGGTGCGTAATGTGAGACCAACTGCTGCATCACAAAGTGCATAGAGCGAGTTAGCTGTTCGCGATTTTCACCCTCTGCCTGTTCGATCATTTCATTAAATTCTGCCAGTTTGCCTTCAGCTTCGCGGATAGTGGGGATTGTACCCATAATCGGCAGCCGCACATAACTCTCCATATCTTCCAGGGTGCGGAGTTTGTTGTCCAGCGAGTGTACCAAAAAGGCTGCACCAATACCCAAACCGAGACCCATGATGATTCCCACCAGGATATTCATGGGCACCCGTGGCTTGATAGGTACAGATGGTCTGGTGGCATAATCTATGATGCGGATATTACCCACCTTGGCTTGTTCCGCAATTTTGGCATCTTCATACTTTTCCATCATGATGCCGTGAATTTTGCTGTCCAGCATCATATTCCGGGAAAGCCGGGCTAATTCAAGCTCGGTATTCGGCAGAGAAATGATCCGTTTATCATACATCTCCTGGGTCTGCTCCAGGCCTTCCACTCGCGTGCGAGCCAGCTCCAGATCAATATTTGCCTGAATCATCCTGCTCAAAAGCTCGTTTCTGGTCTGCAGCGGATCACTGCCCACAGACACCGCGACCAGCTTGCGAATCTCGCGATTCAGATTGATGCGTGTATTCTCTAATTCCCTATTTAGCAACAATATCTGCGGATGATCCAGAGGATACTCATTCTTGGTGATCAATTTTGTGATCAGAGCTTGAGTTTCGACTGCTTGCCTTCTGAGCTCCTCTACAAAGGGAGCCTTGATCATGTTGTCTATATCTACCAGCAGTGAGTCTTGCTCGCGTAATTGTCGGGTGAGGATATCTAGGGATTTTGCCTGAACAGCTTGCTCGGTGAGAGCTTGTTCCAGCATCGCTTCCAGCTCGGAGGATTGCTCGATGAGTTTTGTGGTTTCAGCGCTCAGCTCGGTAAGCTTGTTTAGATTTTTAAACTCTCTCAAGTCGTTTTCTGAAGCTTGCAAACGTCTGCTGATGGCATCCAATTGAGTTTCGAGAAACTCGCGAATGGTGGTATATTCCAACCGGGCATGTTGGGTGTTTTGCTGCTGGATGGCTTCAGCGATCGCATTTACCGCAGCCATAGCTTCCGTAGGGCTGGTAGATTCGATGCTCAATGTCAAAATATCGGTATCGCGCTTGGATTCTACTTTTACTTTGTTCAAGGCACCAGCTGGATTCTCACTTGAAGCTATTGGGAACAGATCCCAATCGGGATATTTCTTCATGATCTCCCAGGCCAGGGTAAAGGTCGGTCTACTTTTAATCAGTTCGATCTGATTATTTATCGTATTTCTACCCGTGCCAGGGGAAGCGATAAGCATAAAATCCGCCCCTGTCTTTTGATCTTCCAAAAGAATTCTGTTTGAAGCAGCAAAGATCTTGGGCTGACGGGCAGTATAAAACACCGTTGCCGCCATCACCAAAACAAATACCATTACGATCAGATAGCGGTATTGTAAGACAATCCTTAAATAGTCTGAAAGTTTTATCTCGTCTTGAAGCTCTTGATTTTGAATTTGATTTTCCACTTAAGCCTTCCTTGATTTATAATCCTGAAACCAGGTTATACACACTTAGCGCAATTGCCGCTTTGGATAAGAAATCCGCTACTCGAGAAAATGCATAGAATATCGTTCCAGATATCACGATTGTGTCTCCAGGCTGCAGTGCCGGAATCAATTCAGCATCACCTGTCTCCAGATATTCCTTAAAATTCACCCACAACACTTTTTCGCCTTCAGCAATCGGACGCACAATCCTGATTCTTGTGAGTTTGGCGTCCTCCCGGGGACCTCCAGCAAGTGCAAGCAGGGTGAGAAAATCGGTATCATCCGGCACCACATAAAGCCCCGGTTTGGCTACTTGCCCCAAAATATAGGTATTCATCTTCAGTTTTTCTACACCACTCCGAGCTCCGTCGAAGGTATATGCAGAGATATTACTCGGCGGTGTAAAAGAACCTGAAGTCTGAGCGAATAGTGTTAAACTTATACAGATCAATAGGATCGCAAACAGAATCTTCTTCACAATTTCCTCTTTTGCATTTTAAGTAAAAATCCTGAGCTTGGCATTCCAGTCAAGCATTTTCTTAGACTCCCGGTCAAATGCGAGAGTCCGGTATTCTCTATGGATGTTATCAAGACCCCATCTCCTAAAGCTGGCTTTAACTCGGGATAGAGTCCTGATCCTCTCCTGAGAGGGGCTTTATCTGGGCTCAATCTTGACTCCAACCCGAGAATAGCCAAGCTGAGAGTATTGGGCATCAGCGGCACTATCTGCACAGTGAAACTCATGATCTCCCTTGTTGCACAATAAATATGCGTTCGGGTGATTCAGATCCCATATACATCTGATGTTGCTCATCCCAGTCAAAATAATCAACCCTCCAGCGCAACGCGTCACCTGGCTGGATAGGATCTTCCTCATCAATTATGATCGGAAATGGCAGTGATAGAGGGTCCTCTTCGTTGGCTAGATCCAGCTCACCACTCCAGAGCAACCGATGCTCTTCATTCCAGACCAATACTCGATAAAAACCTGTGCGGTCATCTGCCCTGTTCCAAACAAAATCCAATTCTGTGATATCCACAAATTCGCCATTAGCCGGGCTGATCAGATATGGTTTTGCCAATAGGGCGTAGGAAACCGTATCTGAAACCGTGCTATTGCCGCTGGAATCAAAGAGTTCTACAAAATAGGAGTACCAGATTCTCTCAACCAATGGACCTTGATCCAGATAGCTGTTTTGATTGGCCTGGATCTCATCAATCTCCACTGAATCCGCTTCTATATCCGAAAATCTGTAGATTTTTATATGACTGAGATCGTTGTCAATCAGTGGTTCCCACATAATTCTCATCATCTGACCTTCTGAAACCGTGTCGATCCCGTTGTTATCATCGGTAAGCTCGACCCAGACATCATCAATATAGATCGGATCATCGCCAGGATCTCCCAAATGTGGAATCAAGACCGGTTGAGATGGTGGAGTGGTGTCCACGTTCGGGTCATCCTCACCCGCACAGGAACTCAGTAACACAAGTGCCAACACGATATATCCAAGGTATCTCATGAATCCTCCTAAAAGCTAACTCTCAGACCCAGCCTGTTGCTGATTCCGATCGGATTTGTAATCAAAGCGTAATCCAGAAAAATGCCATATACTTTGATGCTGGCCCCGCAACTGAGATTTGAGTCATAATAACCCAAGCGCAGATTTGCGCGGTCGTCGTAGTTCCAATCCAGTCCATAGTGACTGGTACCTTCATAGACATAGTCATAATCGTAAGCAAGGATTAAATTGCTTTTCAGCGAGGGAATAGGCTGATCGATAGCCAGACCTACTTTGGTATTGAACAGCACCTCGTCTTTCATCTCGCTGGTGGTATCCCAGCTGATGGCAGTTCCGGCCACATCCTGGAAATTCAAGCCGAAGTGCAAATCACCGAATGATTCTTCATCGAAAATCACAGCCAGATCGGTGCGTAATTTGAGCCCCAGATCTATCCCCGTACCAGCCCCGAGGTTGTCCATGATGCGGCGTTGGATGAACTTTACGTTACCTCCCAAGCCAAGTTCAAAGGGCACTTCAAAGAACTGCCATCCCATGTTGGCTCCAAATTTCAGGTTTTTGGAGAAGGCAAATTGATACAGATCATCGGTGGAGCGGAAAGTGCCATCCGGAATTCCCGGTAGATGGTCTGAGATGTTGTTTATCCTTTGATCGACATTGGTGCCAATCAGATACCTTTCATCAAAATGGGGTATATCATTGACGGTAAGACGGGTGATATTGAAAGCTATGGATACATCATTGGGCAGAGGCTGCACATAGCTGATATTATCGTAGCTTGCCAGATTTTTGTATAAAAAGGCATGCATGGCAGATACTTCGGAATCTTTGATTTGCGAAAGACCGCCACTATTCCAATATATTGCCGAGCCATCATCTGCCAGGGCAGAAAAGGCTCCACCCATGCCCAAAGCTCTTACTCCAGCTCCGATCATCATAAAGTCACCAGCATATCTACCGGCGTATACAGGAATAGCCATCACACAGGCTACCAGGCTGAGGATTATAATCTTCTTCATCTTTCCCTCTCCTATCTCAGGATCGCCATTTTCATGATTTTCTCAATTTTCTTGTTTCCCCTACGGGCAACCACTTTGTAAAAATATGTGCCGTTTGCCAGATAAAAACCCTGTTCATCCTTGCAATCCCAAGCATATACGGTGCGCGGATATTCATGATATCCCACCCCGGTGGGCAGATGCCGGAAGGTCTTGACCAGGCGCCCACTGATGGTGTAAACTTTGATGTATACTTCATCTGCAGAATCTGTAAGGATATAGGTAAAGCGGGTTCTGCCATCATTCTTGGGATCCTGAGCCCGACCTAAGACAGGATTGGGATAGTTAGCAATATTGACAATATCAAAGTGATCGTTGACAATAAACTGGATCTCACGGGTCATAAAGTTACCGTTCAAATCCCGGCAATCCACTTTGAGCTCATGATTTCCCCGGCTTAGGGCCAATTGGTATTTGATCGGCACCCGATTGATGTTTTCCTTGTTGATACTGATCACATAATCGGATTCCGGGACTTCGATGCCATTGAGAAACAGATGGATAGAATTATCGATCACATCAATGCCATTGGCATCGCTAAGCAACAATGAGATCACGCCGTCGCCAGCTACATAGCCACCCACAGTGAATTCCTGATCCTCTACATTCACATCCACAGATGGCAATTGGGAGTCCACATTCCTGAAAATAGTATATATCCCCTGCCGGTTTACTTCAAAATTGACCGTATTGTTTGCAACAGATACGTGACCGCCCACCAGAATCCACTTTTCAAATTCAGCGTTGTAGCGGTAGATCTTGTAGTCATTACCGGATTCATTCTGCTGAGTTTCCTCATCGCTGTCATGATAGCTAAAGCTAAGATCCAGACGCTTTCCGCTGCCAAAGAACCCCAGGGAATCCACCAGAGTGTGATCCAATATCTTGATCTCATAGGGGATAGAATGCTGGAAATCTCCGCTGGCATCAGGGTTTTGCAGCAGAATCTGGTGTATGTCAGGTTGGTTCAGAGTGGCAATCTCATTTAGACCATTTACTGCAATTCCGGCTGTTGCTTCGTTCACAAACCCCGCTGGAACCACACAGCTCAGATTGTTGTCTATGCTGGCGATCGTAGCACCAGTGGCATCAACACTGTGATAATTCATGGGGACAGTCATAGAGATATAGTTGTTGGTATTCACAAAGAGGTGCCATTCAGAAAAGGTATTGCTAACATTTACCTGAGCTTGGAGGGTCAGATTCCCATTGGGTACTCCACTCAGATCAATCTCATCCCAACGTTCTTCATTTACTTCCAAAGGCGCATAACTCTGCGTGGAAAACAAACTAAGAGCTGAACCCTGTTCTCCTACATACAATCTCAAATCTGTTTCCACTGAGGCCACGTTTCCGATGTTTACACCTTTCACTCTCAGCTTGGGTTCTGTATTGCCGGGATCAAAGGCAATGTCTCTGAGAAACAAGTCTGGTCCTGCCACTTGGAAGGTCTGTGTGTGTGATTCATATTGGTTTTCCTCAGCATCACTAAAGTAATACTTAAACAGCAAATCCTTCCCGGTGTTATACTTTCTCAGCTTTGTGGTAGTGAGCCAGATGTTATCGTCATCAGGACTCATCTGCATCGGCAAATCCACCCAGGTAGTAACGGGACCTGATGGTGTGTTCACGCTGTCGGTTCGCACACTGCAATACATCGACATGATCGGTTCCAGGCTAAACACTTCAGCCTTAAAACCAATTGAATCACTATATGCGGGCATCACCGGGATCAGCTCATGATGCTGGATTGCCGGTCGTCCCACCCCATAAAAGCTGCGTCCTACATACTCCTTCGTGGGAGAATACCCCGCCACATAGATGGTGTTTGTATAATTTGATCCCTCGTCTGGGATGCTGTATGTTGCATAAAATTCGCCATTGACGACCGGGAGATCAAATGGCACATTCACGATGCTCTCCTTTGAGTTTATGATGTGCAGCCTGGCAGCAGTTACATCTAAGGGAAAATCTGCCTGGACTTCCAAGGTCTCCCCCGCAACTGGATTTGGGTTCACGGCAGCGACCCCTTGATTGGGAACCGGTTTGTTGAATCTGATCAAAGGATCACCAATATAGGCTGATCCGTAGGTAAGAGCTTCTCGCGCTGCCGCGGAATTTGTGGTTGTAAAGAACCTGGCCAGAGCATACAGATAGGCATCACCCAAAGTTTC
>CAZCRD010000111.1:0-14678 GCA_964501025.1 uncultured Candidatus Cloacimonadota bacterium
ATCCGCATTGTAGGCATCCAAATCTGCCTGAGTTAGAGTATAAATACCCCGCAGATAAGCCTGGCGACGATCCTCATAGATAGTGAGAAAATTCTGCAATTGGTTTTTCTCGATGTTGTGACTGATGAGTTCAAAGCCGGTCTTTGCCAGATGGGTTTGATTTATCTGCCATTCAAAATCCGAACGGAAATTGATCGTGGTAGTCTTGTCATCTACAAAATTAGTATAGATAGTGCCTGGAGCCAGGAATCCTGGAATCGGCCGGGGATCTTCCTGACTTTGCAGCCGATACTGCCAGAGATTGGCAGGCAGAAAACCAGAATCATGCACTCCATCTCCGTCGTTATCTACTGTGGCGTAGCCATAGTTTCCCTGCAGAGCTTGATCAATATATCCGTCTCCGGGATTATCGGGATCCAGGTCATCGTCGAGGAAAATATAGTCTTCCCGGTCAATGCCCCGTGGTCCCTGGTAGTTATCTTTGCTATAATAACTCGCTTTCACTTTGAGATTCATGGTGGGGCCAAACATGTGGTCGTAGGTTCCGATATACTGCCGTTGCTCGGTCTCGGTCTCGACATAATGCTGCAAGGCATAGCGCCAGGAGTAACTGCCCATCGGGCTAAAGGGTTTATTGTAAGATCGATCTCCCCGCAAGGCCAAGGTAAGCTTTTGCGCCGAATTGAGATCATACTTTGTTTTGAGATTGATGTTATAACCGTTATAGTTTCTATTACCCTTATCCATGCCAAGGATCTGCTCCCTGTCCGCATAAGGATCATATTCGGGATAGCTGGCTTCCAGGATGCTGCGCCCGTCATACATATAGTCACTATTGGGATCCGTAACGTAGAGATCTTTGTAGCGTCCATCCAGCCATTCGCCTGCACCATTCAGGTAGAAGGTAAGGCGTTCTTTGAGATCCATGGAAGCAAAGGGAACCAGAGGTCCACCGATGGCGAATTTGACGACATCGGAATTGCGACCTTCTCCGATGAGGTGATCTGTGTTATATTCGATCTTCCCGGAAAAGCTTGGGCCTCCGTCTTTGGTGACGATGTTGATCACGCCAGACTGGGCATTGCCAAATTCTGCCGGAAAACCACCGGTCATCACCTTCATGTCTTTGATAGCATCTGTATCCACAGAAAGAGCGCTACCACCATCCACGGGGTCTGAGACACTCATGCCATCCACAGTAAAATTCACTTCATTGGCACGACCACCGCGAATGTGCAGCTCTCCTCCGATGTTTGTAACACCGGCTTGCAGAGAGACGATTCCGGCGACATCAGATACCGAGGAATCTGAAAGCCGATCCATCTCGATCTGACGAGAGGATCCGGTGCGATCACGCTCGACCCGATCTTGTTCCGCCTGCACCACGATCGTGGCAGTTGTGATCCCAGCACGGTTCATGGTGGGGGATATATTTGCGGTTTGTCCCACCTGGACTCTTACATTCTGATACGTCATCTCATCATAACCGACGAGTGTGAATTTCACAGTGTAAGAACCCGGGGGGATATTGATGATAATCGCCTGACCTTTTTGATTGGTCTGGCCGCCGGTAATCCGTTGAGATCCGGACATCACCACCACATTTACAAATTCCAAGGGGCTACCCCCGTTATCGCGAACGCGAACGGCAAGGCGACCAGTGGTCTGAGCTTCGAGGTATGCAACACCAACGAGCAACACTATTAGCAGGATCAATGCAGTTTTTCGCATCGATAAACCTCCCTTCATCCTGGCTTATTTACTTTTAATCTTGTTATCAAACATGAGGTTAACCCAAAAAGCAAAAAGGCTTTTCCTCATAAAGCTCTTATATCTGAGCCATAAAAATCAGTCAAGCAGTTTTTTCTTTCATTGCACAATAAGCCCCAAAAAGTGGGACTGATAGTCTTGCAAAAACCGCAGTTAGCAAATTCATCTGAAGCTGATTTGAGATAAGCCTGAAGCACTTTTCAGCTCTCCCAAAACGAGCGCATTATGCTTGCGCTGCATCTCATCTGCCAGCTGGGGACTCAGCACACAGATCATGCCTATGCCGAGATTAAAAGTCTGGCGCATTACTTCTTCTGATACATTCCCAGCCTCTTGAATCACATGGAAGATTGCCGGAATCTTATCTTCAGACAAGCTAAGCTCGGCACTGAGCCCGGCTGGAATCACTCGCTTGAGATTTCCGGCAATACCGCCTCCGGTGATATGGGCCAGGGCTTTGAGACCGGGATTTTGCAGATCAGGTCTTAGCTCATTCAGGTAGCTCTTGTGCACGGCAAGCAAAGTCTCTCCCAGGCTTTGGGACAATTCTTCCACATAGGAATCAATTCCTAATCCCATTTTCTCAAACAGCACCTTACGGGCAAGCGAATAGCCATTGGTGTGCAGCCCGGTTGAGGGCAGGCCCAAAAGGATATCACCAGCCTCAATATGGGAGCGGGGCAGCAGATCGGCTTCTTCCACCATGCCCACGATAGTACCCGCCAGATCAAAATCTCCAGTTTGATACAGACCTGGCATTTCCGCCATCTCTCCCCCGATCAGGGCACATCCGTTTTCTTTGCAAGCTTTGACAAAACCATCGATAATCTGCGAGATCACCGCGGGGGATAGCCTGCCCACTCCGATGTAATCAAGGAAAAACTGCGGGATGGCGCCCTGCACCAGGATATCATTCACGCAGTGATTTACCAGATCCTGGCCCACGGTATCATACACACCGGCTTTGATGGCGACCAAAAGCTTGGTGCCCACGCCATCCGTGCTGGAGACCAGAATGGGATTGTCCCAGGCTACTTTATCGACCCTGTACAGGCCACCAAAACTTCCCAGTTCACTAAGGACATTGGCATTGAAGGTGGAGCGCACCCGGTCTTTGATGGCTTTTACTGCCTGCTCACCAGCTTTGATATCGACCCCGGCTTGAAGGTAATCCACGGATTCTATGTGCTCATTTGGCATAATCTTTCCTTGTCTTGATCTATTTCATCACGGTTGAGATCCAGGATCCCTTCCACGCTAAACTCACTGACGTTGAGGCCAGCCATGACGGTTCCATAGCGAATGGCGCGACGGATCACCTGGGAACTTAGTTCTTGATGTCCTTCCAGGCAGGCCATAAAGGCACCGGCAAAGCAATCTCCGGCTCCGGTGGGATCCTTTACCAGGGCAATGGGATAGGCCGGAGCAAAAAACATCTCCTCGGCTGTGATAGCCACGCTGCCATATTCTCCACGCTTGATCACGATTAGCTTGGGTCCCATCTTGAGGACTTCTGCTGCTGCGGAAAAGATATCACCTTTGCCGGTAAAATCCCGCACTTCATCTTCGTTCATAAACACGATCTGCACCTGCGAGATCACCTTTGCCAGATCTTCTGGGCAGCCTTTGATCCAAAAATTCATGGTATCACAGGCCACGTGGGTATAGCAAGTGCTTTGCTGCAAAACCTGCATCTGCAGGCTGGGGTGGATATTGGCCAACAGCAGGGCATGGCAGGTACTGCAACTTTGGGGCAGCTTGGGTACAAAATCCGCAAAGACATTGAGCTCCGTCAGCAAAGTCTCAGCCTTGTTCAGATCATGATACTCACCGGTCCAGCGGAAGGTCTTTCCCTCAGCGATCTCGAGACCATCAAGATTGATTCGATGTCGGGCGAGGATTTCCAGTGCAGCTTTGGGATAATCCTTTCCCACCACTCCGATGATATTGACATCGGTAAAATATGAAGCAGACAGGGATCCATATATTGCAGATCCGCCGATTGCGTCGATCACGCTGCCGCTGGGCGTGCTGATCGTGTCCAGGCCGATGGAGCCAACTATCACCAGACTCAAGGCGTCTGCTCCGGTGTTTCGACCATCGTGGTATCCCGCACTTCTGCCATGGGCTCAGCAGCGCTTTCACCCATTCTTTGCAACATACCCATGCCGTAGATAATGGCGACCAATACTGCGATCAAGATCAGCAGTTTCGGCCAGTTATAGCCTTTCTTGCGGCGCTGACGCCAGCGTTCTTCGATCTTCTCATTCAGATCTCTC
Source organism: uncultured Candidatus Cloacimonadota bacterium (assembly GCA_964501025.1). Classification (GTDB taxonomy): domain Bacteria; phylum Cloacimonadota; class Cloacimonadia; order Cloacimonadales; family Cloacimonadaceae; genus UBA5456. Next base: position 4,050 of record CAZCRD010000111.1, read on the forward strand.
ATGGGCATATCTCCCTTAAGAATTCGGTAAATCTGGCTACTCCCTCGGTAATGTTGTCCATGCTGTTAGCATAGGAAAAACGCACTGTGCCCATCATGCCAAATGAGCCACCCGCTACCAGCGCAACGTGATATTTTTTCAGAAGCAGATCGCAAAACTGGTAGGCATTTTTGATGCCTTGCCCGTTGTTTTGCAGATACCACTCGATATTGGGCATAATGTAAAAGGCACCTTGGGGTTTTTTGCAGGTCAGATGCGGGATTTTCATCAGCAGGTCATACATATAATCCCGCCGTTGCCAAAATTCTTTACGCATGGCTTCGATCGTGCCATCTTCATCGTTTAGTGCGCTCACACAAGCTTTTTGGGTGATGGAATTGACACAGGAAGTAGTATGCGCCTGCACTCTGCTGGCGGCACTGATGATATGAGTGGGGCCTGCCGCATAGCCCAGTCTCCAGCCGGTCATCGCATGGGCTTTGGATACACCATTGATTACCACCGTGTGCTGCTTGATCTTGTCACCCAGCGTGGCGATCGAGATGTGTTTTACATCATCATAGATCAAGCGTTCATAGATCTCATCCGAGATCACCAATATCTCGTTTTTTACACACACATCTGCGATAGCTTCCAGCTCAGCTCGCGTATAGACCGAGCCGGTGGGATTGTTTGGTGAATTCAGCACCAGGACCTTGGCGCAGGGGCTATCCTCGATGACTTGAGCCAGGACATCTGCCTGGATCTTGTAGCCATTAGCTTCCTCGGTAGGCACATAAACCGGCACCGCATCAGCCAGAAGCGATTGATAGGGATATGTGACCCAATAGGGATTGGGCATGAGCACCTGATCATCAGTATCACATACAGCGATCAGGACATTCAAAATCGAAGCTTTGGCGCCGGGAGACACCAGGATGTCTTGCGGCGTATAGCTGAGCCCATTGTCTCTTTGCAATTTGTCGCAGATAGCCTGACGCAATTCCAAAATCCCCGCATTAGCTGTGTAGCGGGTAAAATTGGCATCTATGGCTTTGTGCGCGGCGCTTTTAATATACTCCGGCGTATTAAAATCCGGTTCTCCCACCCCGAAGTTTATCACATCGATGCCTTCGGATCTCATCTGAGCCGCCTTGGCGGTGAGGCTCAAGGTTGGAGAAGGTTTGATCAGTTTGGAACGATTTGACAGCTTGATAGCCACCGTAATCCCCCTGTATTTTTTATTTTTTTGACATCAATAATACGAGGATAGCGGTATTTACTATATCCTCTGTGGAACATCCTCGTGAAAGATCACAGATCGGAGCAGCCAGACCCTGGATGATGGGACCGATGGCTTCGTATCCGCCCAGGCGTTGCACCAGTTTATAGCCGATGTTGCCAGATTGCAGATCAGGAAAGATCAAGGTATTGGCGCGTCCTGCCACCTTGCTATCAGGAGCTTTTTTTCTGGCTATCTGTTCCACAATGGCAGCATCAAGCTGCAGCTCGCCATCATAGGCAAAATCCACCTGCCGGGCATCGAGGATGCTCTTGGCGCCTTGCACTTTTTCCACCAATTCATGATCTGCACTACCCTTGGTGGAAAAAGACAATAGCGCTACAAAAGGTTCATCATCCAGGATCAACCTTCTGGTCTGTGCGGTGGAATCGGCAATGTCTGCTAATTGTTCTGCAGTGGGATTGGGCACCACAGCGCAATCTGCAAAAAGGTAGCAAATTTCATTTTCACGGGGTGAGACCATAACAAAGGTGGAAGACACAGTTTTGAGCTTTGGCATTACTCCCACCACCTGCAGGGCAGCTCTCAATACATCCGCGGTGGTGTTTGCCGCACCTGCCACCATGCCACTGGCTTGTCCTTGTTTCACCATCATCGCACCATAGTAGAGAGGATTTTGCATAGTCGTCAAGGCATCGGCCTGGCTCAGACCCTTTTCTTTGCGTTTTTCATACAAAATCTGGGCAAAATCTTTGAGATCTTCGCTTTGTTTGGGATCGATGATTTCACAGCCTGCCAAATCCAGGTTCCAGGCTGCAGCGTCTGCCATTACCTGGGTCCGCTCTCCCAAAAGCACCACTTTGGCGATGTCCTGTGCACAGATTTCGGCAGCAGCACTTAAGCTGCGCTGGTCAAAGGCTTCGGGTAAGACTATCTTGCCCCCGATAGCAATAGCACGTTTTTTCAAAGTATTCAAGATCTGCATTTATTCTCCACTTGTTTCATTTTCTACCACGATCAAAGACAAATCTGCCACGCGGGTAAATTCGTCCCGGATTGCCTTCAACAGTGCATAACGATTTTGCCTGAGCTCCGAGTCTTCGCAATTTACCAGGACATTATCAAAGAAATCATCAATGATCTTGCCAAATTCCACCAATCTGCGCAGGGCACTGGCATAATCCAGCTGCTCCAGGGCTTCAGAAATGCGGCTGCTCAGGATTCCCAAAGCCTTGTGCAAATCCTGTTCCGCTTTTGTATCAAAAAGGGCAGGATTGAGTGCGGCAAAGGTTTTTTCTGCTGAAATGATATTGGCCACACGCTTAAAACCTATGACCAGACGGATGAAATCATCCTCTTGTTTCAGCTCCTGCAAGGCTCGCGCCCTCGCTATCAGATGCGGCAAATGAGAGACATCCGTATGGATTACACTGGCCACCACATCATAACCGATACCCAGCTCCTTGAGCAGCCAGCTCACGCGCTGCTCAAAAAATGCTTTCACTTTTTCCACAGCGTCGGCTTGCATGGCTACTTTTTCGTTCAGAACTCCAAAGGCAAAATCGATCAGAGCCATGAGGTCCAGATTCCAGGAACGCTGATGCAAAATCTGCACCACTCCTCCCGCTGCCCGGCGCAAGGCAAAGGGATCCTGACTGCCGGTAGGCATCAAGCCCACGCCGATGATGCCGGTCACGCTATCCACCTTGTCGGCTATCGCACATATCGCGCCAGTATCGCTCTCAGGGAGGCTATCATTGCTGCCCCGGGGCATGTAATGCTCGTAGATCCCCTCTGCCACCTCAGGATCTTCGGCGTTGGTCAAAGCATATTGCTTGCCCATATAGCCCTGCAATTTGGTAAATTCCTTTTCTCCCAGCATCAAAGTCACCAGATCCGCTTTACAAAGCTTCGCTGTCCGCATGGCTTTGCTGCTTGCAGCTGCACTGAGTTTCAGCTCGCTGGCGATATACTCGCTGAGGCGGATAATGCGCTCGGTCTTGTCTGCCAAAGTGCCCAATTGGGATTGAAACACCACCTCCTGCAGTTTGGGCAGAAAATGTTGAAGGGGATGTTTGCTATCCTCTGCGAAAAACCACATTGCATCTTCCAGCCGGGCTGCCACCACTTTTTCATTGCCGGCGCGGATGATATCGCTACACTGGGGATCGCCATTGGAGATAAAGACAAACTTATTGGTCAGAGATCCATCTGCATCATATACAGAGAAATACTTTTGATTTTGACTGGTGGTAGATGTGATAATCTTCTCCGGAAGTTTCAAAAATTTGGGATCAAATTCTCCCAGCACAGCTTGCGGATATTCGATCAGATTGGTCACCGTCTCCAGCAGCCGGGCATCTTCTTTGATATATAGAGGGCTATCAGCCATTAGCTCTGCGCATTGCTGCAGGATCAATTCCCGCCTCTGGCTGCGATTCACGATCACGCCAGCTTCTTTGAGCTGCGCTTCATAGACATCCGGGTGCTCGATTACCAGCGGCTGTTCCAAATTCAGATAGCGATTACCAAAGCTGATATTGCCGGATTTTAACCCGGAAATCTCGAGCTCAATTACCTTGTTATCCCACAAGGCCAAAATCCAGCGAATCGGTCTGGAAAAAGCCAAAGCGGGGCTGTTCCAGATCATTTTTTTGGGCAGAGGAATCTGAGCAATGCTGGCTAAGATCCAATCCCGCAAAATATCCGCAGTATCCTTTCCGGGCTGGATATAGCTCACTGCCAGAAAGTCGCCCTTTTCGGTCTTTTGAACAAAGATGTCGTCCTTGCTGCCACCGCTTTTCCTCAGAAAACCATTCCCGGCAGGGCTCAGATCCCCATCCCTGGTATAGGCGATGTTTATTGCAGGACCGATCTTTGAGATGCGATTGTCTTGTTGCCGGGCCGGCAAGTGATCAGCATAAATGCTCAATCTGCGCGGTGTGGAACCAATTTTGATCTGCCCATACTCCAGACCCTCTGCTTTCAGCATCCGGGCAAATGTGCCCTGAAGATGATTGATGGCAGGTAAGATCACATTATCCGGTAGTTCTTCTATTCCCAGTTCAAATAAAAATGAGTGCAAGATCCTTCCTTTGTTTATTTCCCAAAATTGTAGTTGAGCGATATTTGATTGATGAAGCCCAGATCCCCGTATGAAGAAAGTGCATAATCAAGATCAAAATCTCCTGTCTTCCAGCCCAAACCAAGGCTGCCTCCGCCACTGTAGCCCAGGAAGCTACCCATGTGATAATCTCCGGCATTGCTCTTGAATCCAGCCCTGAGTGCCAGGCTGGGATACAGAGAGTATTCCATACCCAAGCGCACGATGATGTTTTCTCCACCGGCTTTGCCAATATCCAGAGCCGAGATCAGTTCTGGGTTCAGGCGCAAAGACAATCCGGCATTGTAAGTGACCGGCAGTCTCTCCTTATACTCAGATTCGCTAAAATACGAAGTCTGCATGCCGATATTGCGCAGGCTCAAGCCCACTTTGACGTTTTCATTCACCGTGTGATGCAGCAAGCCCAGATCAAACATCAGCGCTGATGCATTGGCGTCGTCGATGCTATCAAAGATAAATTTTGCACTGGCTCCCAGATCCAAAGACAGGCTGATAAACCGAGCCATGGAAACTGAAGCTACCAGGCTTTGGGCGCCAAAGCTCTCTCCGGTTTCGATCAATTCTCCAGAATCACTGATCTCAGTGCGATCCATGCTGCCACTATTCCAGTAGCGCATGCTCGCTCCATAGGCCACGAAGGTATCTCTGGGATACACATAATCCACACTACCTCCTGCACTGCCCACAAAGTGATTAAAAACTGTGGCAGTCACACTTCGGTGCGGTGCCCGTAAGATGGCAGCGGGATTAAAATTCAGAGCTGCGGAATTTCCGGACAAACCGGTCACAGCTCCGCCCATGGCCGTGGTCCTGGCACTGTAGATCAGTTTCAGGGTATCAAAACCAGTGGTTCCGGCAGCTTCGCTCTGAGCAGCCAAAGGCGCCAGGCTAATCAGCAACAGCAGCGTTAATAAGATCTTCCATTGTTTGAACATGTTTATATAACTCCAGATCAGAGTTTGTGTCGAGCAGTATTGCCCGGTTTTTTTCCTGTCGCAGATGTTCAGACATACTGCGCAGGATTTTCATGTATTCCTTATTCGAGTCTTGCGGCACTGCAATCATAAACACCAGATTGACCGGTTCATTGTCAACAGATTGATAGTCCAGGGCTTTCCTGATCTTGCAAACCGCTATTTTCAGACAATTCACCGTGAGATCTCGCGCATGAGGGATGGCTATCCCTTTGCCGATTCCGGTGCTCATAATCTCTTCGCGACCATTTACCGCCGCCAGATAGCGATCCGGAAAACTCAGGCATCCACTCTTTGAAAGTAGCTTTGTCATAAAATCCAGACACTCGCTTTTACTTTCAAAAGCATCCACTATGCGTACCAGTTCTGGTGAAAAAAGTGCATTCATCTTCTATCCACGTATTTTTATAGGGGGCATTGTTTTTAAACCCTGTGCTGTCGTCAATCAAATTCTCCCCGGAAGCTTCAAAGTGAATTGAGTTCCACGGTTCAATTTGCTTTCAACCGCTACTTCGGCTCCCAGCAATTTGGAGAATTCATTTACCAGGATCAGCCCCAAGCCGCTGCCGGATTCATTTGCAGTGCCATATTGCCTCAGTTCGCTATCGATCCTGAAGATATTGGCCAGATAGCGGCGAGCAATCCCGATGCCGTGGTCTTTCACCGTGATCTGCGGCTTATCCTGTTCCAGGCTGAGCAAAATCTGTACTGTGCTTTTGGGGTATGAGTATTTCAGAGCATTTGAGATCAGATTTCTCAAGATTGAGGATATCAGCTTGAGATCACTCTCCACCATAAGGTCTTCCTTACTCTCAAATTCGATCTTGATCCCTTTTTGCTCTGCTGCTTTACGATAGTGCTCCATGGCATAGCGGATGGTCTTTCTCAGCGAGATCACCTCTTGGTGAAGCTGCACCTGCATAGTCTGCAGCTTTGCCCAATCCAGTAGATTTTCCAAAAGCGTAAAGATTCCCCGCGCGGCACTATTTACTTGAAAAAGAGCATTCTCAATTTCCTGCGGGCCAAAACTCTGCAGATTTTCTGCTGCAAATTCGGATAAGGAGATGATGGCATAGACCGGATTCTGCAAATCATGCGCAATCAGCGAAAAAAAGCGGTCTTTGGTGGCATTGAGCTCTGCCAGATTCGCCGCAGCCTTCTTCAAATCCTCTTCAGCGTTGCGGCGTGCAGATACGTCTGTGATAAATCCATCCAGATAAGTGGGATTATGATGCTGATCATAGACTGCATTACCTTTTTCCCAGACCCATTTCAGCTCTCCCGATTTTGTGATGATCCGATATTCCAGCTGAAACTGCTGATGCAGCTTCACAGCTTCATTGATGGTATTGCGCACCAGATCCCGATCTGCTTCAAGGATAAGAGCATCATAGCCCAATAGAGCATTGTTTACCAGCTCATTAGCAGTGTATCCGGTCAGGCTGATGCAGCCTTCAGAAACGAACAGCATACTCCACTGGGAATCGTTTTTACAACGATACGCCATGCCCTGGAGATTGTGCATCAGATTGGGCAACAATTCCAGGTTTATCCCCTCAGTGAGGGGTTTAACCTTCGTCGATTCAGGCTTCTTGCTCTTTTTCATCTCAAAGTTTTCCATAATACTCAAAACTAACCAGACTCCAAAAAGTGTCAAGGCTGAATTTTTGCACCCCAAAATATCCATAGCCTCAAGCCTTTGGCCGCCAAGCTTCAAATCTCACCCAGGTCCATTCTGATCGCTACTCCAAGCTTGACCAGGACTGCTATCATTTTCGATTGCTGACACTGGAGGCTGAGCGGCAATAAAGGCAATATCTCAGCATCCTTGCCCCATAGCAATACGCTACCATTACGGGTGGTCATCCGTATTGGTAGCGTAAAAGTATAGCATTGCACTGGGGCTAAAGCTGCATAGCCTGCCTTAGATCAAAAAGAAGCTCATTTTGTGATCACAAACTTGCCGGCAAAGCTTCGCTGCCCAGCTTGGATCTGATAGATATAACAGCCTGTGGGCAAGCTTTGGCTATCCAGCTCTATCCCCTTGGATTCGAGTATTCCCTCTTGCAGCAACTGCCCTCTGAGATTGAATATCCGGTAAATCCCTTTGGGGCTCTTGATGCCTTTGAAGCTCAGGATCTGGCCTTGCCGGAGGGGATTGGGATAGATCGTTAGCACTGGTGCTGATAGCACTTCATCCTCCAGTGAGGTAGGAGCGGGCTCCAGTTTCATGTCCGTGGGCATCATACCCACGGTGTAATCCTTGATCTGTGAGAGCTCATCATCCAGCAGCCTGACCCGGGCATTGCTGCCCCAATCTGGCGTCAATACCGCCAGATACTGGGATGTGCCGGCTATGTCTGAAGCCGCTACTGGCAAAGGATTTGTCGCAGCATTGAGAATCTCAAAATCGTCCGCCTGATAGCGGTAAAGCTCGTAGCCTGCATTATCTGCCACCCAGGCAATCGCTTGTGAATCGATCCAGAGATTGCCCGGCGTTCCACCCAGCTCAATGGTGTGAATCACACTGCCTGTATCTGTATCGACGACCGCAATGCTGCCGCCCACATCAGTCCAATTTCCCGTACAGGATACATGCAAATGCCGCCCCTGCAGATGAAAGAACTGCGGATTGAGCCCCACTTCGATGGTATCGACCACAGAAAACGAGGGCAGATCAATCACCGAGACCGAGCTGCCGGCATAGTTTTGCCCGTAGTTTCCCGCATTGCTTACATAGAGCTTATCTTCCACCACCTTCAATGCCTCCGGAGCTGTGCCCACCGTGACACTGGCTATCACCGTTCCGCTTCCGGCATCCATCTTGTAAACTTTGGAGCTAAACAACCCGCTGATATAGAGATTGCCCTCATGCAAGACGGCATCCCAGGGATTACTGCCCACTGCTACCAGATGATTGGCCACAGTGCTGCCACTGGTCTTGTCTATCTTTTGGATGCTGTTGTCACCAGAATTGACAGCATAGAGATAGTCTGGGCCTATCACCACTTTGTTAGGCACATTTCCGAGTATGCTAAAAGTGTTTTGCACCAGATCAGAAACCGTATCAATGCGGCTCAGAGTGCGGGATTGGGAATTGACCACATAGATGATGTCTGCTCCCATACAGCCATAGATTATGAGCAATAGGAGCAAAATCGCCAATCTGTTTTTCATTTTTGTTCACCTCATTTTATTGATTGTGACTTGAGATGAACTGCTTTGGGAGCATGATCCCTCTCTCCGTGGATCCTTCCCGATACTTGCTGGCAGGTTTCCTGGCTCACAGCGGTTTGCTCTCTTTGAGCATTGAGCAGCCTTCCCATCCCCACGGGACAGTGACTACTCAAACCTTTTTGCTGCATACAGTGGCGGAGGCCGCTTCGTTTCTCGAATTCCCTATTACCTGTATTAGCACCATCAAGTCACCAGAACAGTGTTTTTGATCTGGCGATTTTGGTCAAGTGAAATTGGGGGGGGGATGGAGTCCGGGATCCAATCTGAACCACCGTGCCTTCCCACTCCGTCTTTCCGGAATCTGGAACTGGGCTGAGTGGGAGCGAAGACCAGTGGAAGATATCCGGAATCCAGTTTGAACCACCGTGCCTTCCCACCCCGTCATTCCGGAATCTGGAACTGGTCTGAGTGGGAACGAAGACCAGTGGAAGATATCCGGAATCCATTTGCCGAAACTCCAGAACCTGACAAACATCAAAACCCCAAAACCCTAAAACTCCCATCCAGCAACATCTTCAGCCCTCTTCCGGCACAGTAAACATCGCCGCATTCAGCTGTTTGTAGCCTCGCACACTTTCCAGCAATCCCGCCTCTATGGCGGCTTTTACGCTGCGGCAGGGCAAATCTTGCTCCAGGATCTGCGCTCGGCTCAACCCGCTTAGATCACAGCCATAATCCCGTTTGAGCGCATACATCAGCCGACAATAGGCATTGGGCCAGGCGCGTAAGGGATGTGCCCGATTTTTCGGGGCGGCATCGTGCAAATATACATAATGTGTCAGATCCCGGCGATAGGCCTCGCAGGGATTAAGCGCAAAGATCGCGCGCTGGTTTTGCCGGAAACCGGGATGAGCCGGATGGTCTTTGAAGGTAAATTTTCGCCGGGCCAGACTCTGACCCAGGATTTTGTCATAGTAATAGATCAAGGAATCGCAGCTTCCCTGATAGCCTTGAATGTGGTATTTGTAATGTACTTTCATCTTGTGCTCCTTTTTGTGCTTTCACTATCTTTGGGCTGGACCGGCACTGGACATCCTGCCTTAGTCTCTGGCACTGAATAGCATAGCGCCAGCACTGCGCCTGCGAGGCGTAATGCTGGCGTAGTGCTGCCTTAGTGCTGATGGGGGTAAGCACATCGGTATGCACCTCGACCAGAGCTATGGTGTAGGTGGCAAATGAAAATTCCACAACGTGGCACTTGAAATTGGTACATGATTACCAAAACTGGTGCATATTAAAATTCCGTACACAACATCCAGACCCCTGTGGGCGGCAGAAAATAGCGAGGGCGTGCAGCGAAGCGGAACCCCTCGCAACGGGAGTACACCCCAACATTTAGCCCCTTGTGGGCGACAGAATATAGCGAGGGCGTGCAGCGAAGCGGAGCCCCTCGGGCACAGGATTATCCCCCTCCATGAAGCCCTTTACGGGCGACAGATCATAGCGAGGGCGTGCAGCGAAGCGAAACCCCTCGACAATACGGGGGCACCCCACCATTTAGCCCCTTGTGGGCAGCAGAAAATAGCGAGGGCGTGCACAAGGGGCTTAAAGATGAAAGGCGGCTGCTTTAGCTGCCGTGCTCAAAAGTGGGATTGACAGCAAAAAAGATGATTTCCGGTTGGCTTTAGCCACCGGCAAAACGCGCTGTTTCCGGATATCAGCAGGATTGTGTCGCCCGCAAGGGGCTCTATGGAGAAAATGCTCGCTGGGATCGAGGGGTTCCGCTTCGCTGCACGCCCTCGCTATATTCTGTCGCCCACAGGGGGCTTTTTGGAGGGGGTCGGCCGCTGTGTCTGAGGGGCTCCGCTTCGCTGCGCATCCTCGCTATCTTCTGTCACCCGTAAAGGGCTGAATGGTGGGGCTGGCCGCTGGGATCGAGGGGTTCCGCTTCGCTGCACGCCCTCGCTATATTCTATCGCCCGCAAGCTGTGAATTTATTGGAGCAACAAAAAAGGGGCGAACTTGAGGTCCGCCCCTTGCTGATAGGATCGATGTCCTATATTATCTTATGGCTTGCCGGTAGCATTGGAATGCTACCAGACTTTACGCAGCATCGGAATGCTACGCTACGT
>CAZCRD010000112.1:0-10841 GCA_964501025.1 uncultured Candidatus Cloacimonadota bacterium
AGCAGGGATTGAAATTCGGCCAGGGTCATAACAGCTCTCCGATCACGGCATTTGAGATAAAGAGTGCTGCGGCAGTGAGGCGGACATAGCCATCATTGAGCTCGATGAGTTGCAGCTGGAGCAATTTGGCGATTCTGGTTTCCCGTCCCTGCGCAAAATCCTGACCGAAGCGGGATTTGAAGCCAGCCAGATTCAGGCCTTTGCTCAGGCGCAAGCCCATCATCACGTGATCTTTGAGCTCATCTGCGGCGCTATCGATCTCAGCCGGGATCTGAGCGGATCTGATCAAACGGGCATAAGCCTCCAGATTGGCAGGATTGCGGTAGCGGCGAGCCTGAAAATAGCCAGAGGCAGATGCGCCCCAGGCCAGATATTCATCGCCCTGCCAATATAGCAGATTATGGCGGGATGTGTAGCCGGGGCGGGCAAAATTTGAGATCTCATATTGCTCAAATCCGGCAGCTTGGGTGAGCTGACGAATGCTGTGGTATTGCTCTGCCAAAATCTCATCAGCAGGCACTCGGGGGAGATCCTCTGCCAGCTCGCTATCGTCATATATTTCCAGAAGATAGCAAGAGATGTGCTGCAGGGGAAGCTCGAGGATGCGTTGCAGGCTCTGCTGCACTTTGGCGATGGTGCTATCGGGCAAACCATAGATAAAATCTGCCGAGATATTGCTGTAGCCGGCATCCCGCAGGAGTCTGAGCTTATCCGGGATCTGGGCAGCCCGGTGTCTGCGTCCCAGATAGCCGAGGTCTTCATCCAGCATGGATTGCAGACCCAAAGACAGGCGATTGACGGGGCTGTGGCGGAGCTGCTGCACAAAGTCTGGCGTGATCTGGATGGGATTGAGCTCCAGGGTGATCTCGGCATCAGCCGCCAGGGGCAGCCCCGAGACCAGCTCCGAGATCTGCGCCGCCGAAAGCAGAGAAGGAGTGCCGCCGCCAAAATAGACGGTGCTAAGCTCGCCTATGCCTTGCCTGAGATACAATTCCTTTTCTGCCAGCAGCAGCTGAAAATAATCGGCAAAGGCGCTCCGGCTATATTTGCGCGTGAAGAAATTGCAGTATCTGCAGTGGCTGAGGCACCAGGGGATATGCAGATACAGGCCTAACGGGCGAGCCGGAAGATTCTGTTCCACCTTACATGCGGGGTGTCGTAGAGTTTGTTAAATTCGATGCCTTTGGACCAGAAGATCAGCCAGGGTGAACCGGTGATATCAGTACGATCCAAAAATCCCCAATAGCGGCTGTCTTCGCTCACATCGCGGTTATCGCCCATCACAAAGTATTTGCCTTCCGGCACTTTGATGGGGCCAAACCAATCGCGGTTGAAGTTTTTGCGGGCAGCCGGATCATCCTCCACGCGGTAGGGCTCATACCAATCCATCATGGTGATGGGATCAATGCTGTGTGGGCGCAAGTGGCTGTCTTGTATCACTCTGGGGGGTTGCGGCGGGCTGGGGATGGCCACACCGTAACACTCATAACCCTGGGAAAACTCCTCGCCATTGATGTAGACAATCTTGTCTTTGATCTCGATGATATCTCCGGGCATGCCGATCACGCGTTTCACGACGTTGCGACGGGCGTAATAGCTGAGGTGCAAAAAGGTCAGGGGAAACTTTCCAAAAGCTTGTGCTTTATTGATATATATGGGGTGAAAGAGCTTGATAAATTGCTCTTCATAATCAGGATGCTCGGGGGTATTGGCCTCGATCTTGGGATAGCGGAAGGTCACGATATCTTCCCGCTTGGGATCAGTGAAATAATACTTGAGCTTATTTGCCACCAAAAAGTCTCCGGTCAACAGGGTCTTTTCCATCGAGGAAGAGGGGATCATAAAGTTTTGAAAGGTGTAATTGCGGATGATCATCGCCACCACGAAGGCAAAGAGAATGGCTTCCACCCAATCCTGCACAGCGGGTTTGCGTTTGTGAAACTTCTTGCCCTCTGGCAGGGGGGTGAGGCTGGGCACTTTGCCCGGTTTATCGTCTTTCTTTTTGGCTATTCTCATTCTTGGCTTCATCTGTATGTATTTCCTTTGCAGTGTAGTGTAGTGTCCAGCATCTGAGGCCGCAACAGGGTTTGGGTCTGGCAATGTACTGGTCTGCCAAACTCCGATTTGGCAGCAGCAACGCAGGTGTTTTCAGGGAAAGGCCTGCGACCTTTGTGGCAAATCCAATTTGCCACCCCAATGGCCACCCCAATGGGCATCACTGAATTACAAGGCAGAATATGCGGCTCTAATGTCAAGCTGAATATTCCTTGCGTTTGGGGATATAGCGCCAGATCAGCCCTGCAGCAAGAGCCAGCAAGGTGAGGCTCAATCCAGCCAGGCTGAGTTTGATGCTGCGGCTATAGCTTTCTGGTTCAAAGCGGAGCTTCAGGGTGTGTTCTCCAGCCGGGACCCGCACTCCCCGCAGGATGTAATTGGTGGGATAGATGGGGGTTTGTGTGCCATCCAGATAGGCTTTCCAGCCGGCGGGGTAATACACTTCACTCAGCACCAGGAGGGCGTCTGTATCGCTGGAGTATTCATAGGCCAGCTCGTGCAGCTCTGCTTTGCTTTGCCGCACTTTGGCCCTTTGCGGTTCAGAGATTCCCTCCAGGGGCTGTTCCAGGATGGCGGTATAAGCTGGATCAAAATCCGGATTCCAGAGTGCGGCCAAAGCGGCTTCGGGGCTTTCCACCACCTCGAGATCACGGGCAAACCAGGCTCGGGGCATGTGCATCAGGTTTTCGTAAATAGAGAGCTGCCCATCGTAATATACGGGGCGGAGGTTTTGCAAGAAAGAGCCATAAGGCAGGGAATCCGGCACGATGATGTATTTGGTGGAGAGCATATCCATCACCGGGGTGGGATTTTCCACGCTCTGCTGCTGAAACACGCCTCGGAGATAGCGGATAAACTCACCATCCCGGCTACCATCACCGTTGATCACTTTCAGCACATCATCATAGCGCTTGAGTTTAGCGGCGGAATAGCCTTCGATGCTCTGGTGATAATAGGCCCATTCCCCCGCAGCCCGGATCTGATTTGTGTTAAAAGGATAGATGCGATAGTTTTGCTCATCCTGCAGCAAAAACTGGTCGTAATCCTGCAGCTTAAACTGGGTCTGCCGGGCCGAGATATGGTGCAAGCTCTCAGCTTTGAGATGCTGGCCGGTATATACCCAGAGATCGATAAAGGTGATCAGGGTGATGAGGAAGACAAAGAATACGGCTTTGAGCTTTTTGAGGCTGGCCAGATAGGTCAGACCCATGCTGACTGCGAGCAACATGAAGGCCAGGACACCGCTCTTGGCAAGTGCATCCAGCCGCAGTGCTTTGAGGTTTTCCAATTGGCTGAGAGCATTTGCCTCTTGATAGCGGGCCTGCTCCGTGAGCGTGGTAAAAGGTAGCCCGGCAAAAAGGCTGCGGGCAAAGATCAGCCACAGAATGAAGATGGCGCCGCAGATCCAGAATAGGCTTTGGTAACGCCGCTGCCAGCTGCTGTTGCCGGCATTATCGAGCACGGATTTGAGGCCCAGGGCAGCCAGAATCACGGCGTTGAATTGCACAATGGTCAGCGTCATCGAGGGTACGCGGAATTTGTTGAAGTAAGGCAGGTATTTGAAGAAGAGATCAGACAAAGCCGGAGTGGCACTGCCAAAGCTCATCAGCGTGAAGATCAAGCTGCTGAGCCAGAGAAAGATCGCCAGCCGCTTGTGCCGGCTCCACAAAGCCAATACCCCAAAAGCCAGTACCACGATGCCAAAGTAGTTGTATACCTGAGTGAAAGGCATATAGCCCCAGTAGTTCTGATTGATCCCGCCCCAAAAATCCGGCACGATCAAGCCCAAAATCTCTTTGGGATGAAAGCTCCAGCCCTGGGCGTATGCTTTGTCCAGGCCTTCAGCCCCGCCTCGCATGGTGTAATGACTGTATTCCATGGTGCTGAGATAGGGATTCATCACCGCCAGTGCGGTCAAGCCAAAGGCCAGCACCAGCAGCAGAGTCCAGAGGCCAAATCTCTTCATCTGGCGCTGCTTGAGGCTGAGCACCAGTTCATAGAGCCAATACATCCCGATCAGCAAGTAAAGGTAGTAAGTGATCTGAGGATGATTTTCCCGCAGCTGTGTGATCAGGAAAGTGGCAAGTAGCCCCAAAGAGAGCAAGCCCGGCTTGGCTTTGAGGCGCAGAAAGGCCCAAAATACCCAGGGGATATACATGATGGCGCGGAATTTGGTGTTGTGTCCGATCTCCAGTAGTCCTGCCCAGTGACAGGAGAAGATGAAGGCGATGGCGCCAAAAAAGCAGATCCAGGGCTCCATCCCCAGATGCCTGAGCAGCACAAAGATGCCCAGACCTCCGATAAAGAGCAGGAAGATGCGCCAGTTGATCAGCCGGTCGGTCAGCTTGGTGATGTTTTCCAAAAAAGGATAGCGATTGGGGAAAGAGATCATATATGCCGGCATCCCGGAAAACATGCTCTGAGTCCAGAGTGCCGGATCATCGTTTTCTGCGTTGTATTCTATGATGCTTTGCGCGGCACCCCGCCACTGGCTGATGTCACTGGCTTTGGGCTCCATGTCCTGATAGGCAATAGGAAAATACAGCACACTCACGATGAAATACATAAGCGCAATCAAGATCCAGGGCAGGTATTTGCGCGCAATCAGCGGCTGCTTGAGCGGTTCTGCCACTTTGGGGACCGGCTTCACTTTTGGGTTGACTTTTTTCTGGCTCATAAAATCCTCTGTCTGTACCGATATTTGCGTCCAGCTTATTTTTTCGCTTGTATCGGTCAAGCAAAAATGAGAGGAGACCCATGATCTTTGAATATCAGAAGAAAATCTATGGCTATGAATGCGATATCTATGGCCACATGAACAACGCCAATTACCTTATGATGCTGGAGGCTGCCCGCAGCGAAGCTCTGGTACAGATGGACATGCCGATCGCCAAACTCTTGCAGATGAAGATTCAGCTGCTGGTGCTACATTATGAATTGGATTATATCAAAGCGCTCGGCCTCGAAGAAACCGTTACTGTGAAAAGCTGGTTTTATGATGTCAACCGGCTCAAGGGATTTTGGCGTCAGGAAGTGTACAATGCCGCAGGTGAGCTGTGTTTTACAGCGGGTTTTACGGTGGTGCATGCCAGTGAGGGCAAGGCAAAACGCCTGCCACCGGAACTATTTGAGCACTTTCGCCAGTTTGTGGAAAACCAGGAGTAAAAAGCTGCTACAGGTGGGTCAGCAGGCCTATATAGTTCCGAAGAGCATACCGAAGATGGCTGCCATGATCAACATCGTGAAGGGATTGAGCTTAAACTTCCAAGTCGCCAGAAAGCTGCAGATAAAGATGCCCACCGCATACCAGTTTTCCACGGCATGCCCCAGGATCATGATCAGTGCCGCAGCGATCAAGCCTACCGAGAGCAGGCGCAAGCGCTTGAAGATCTGCTGAAACCAGGCCAGTTGCTTGAGCTTGAGATAGCTGATGGTGATGGTGAGCATGATGATCAGCGAGGGTAAGATCACCCCCAGGGTGCAGATTAGCGAGCCCAGGATACCTGCCTTTTGATAGCCGATGAAGGTGGCGGCATTGATGGCGATGGGACCGGGAGTCATCTGCGATATGGCCACCACCTGCACAAATTCCGCCTCGGTGAGCCAGGCATGTTTGGATACGACTTCCTGCTGGATCATAGCCAGGATGGCATAGCCGCCGCCAAAGCTAAACAGCCCGATCTTGAAAAAAGTGAAGAGCATATTGAGATAGATCATGATCTGCTCTCCCATAAGGCATAAGCGAGGGTGAGCAGGATCAGATATACCGGTGAGACATTCGCCAAACCCACCAGGAGCGCGATAGAGAGGGGAAACCAGGCATTTTTGAGGGTGAGTCCGCTTTTTTTGGCCATCTGGATCAAAGGCACGGCAATCAAGGCAACCACTGCCGGTTTGAGGGCGGTAAAGGCCTTTTGCACCAGCTGCTGCTCGGCATAGCGCTGAAAGAGCATGGCAATGATCAAGATCGAGATCGTGGAGGGGATGATCGAGCCCAAGACAGCCAGGAGCATGCCGATCCTGCCCCGCACATGATATCCGGCATAAATGCTGATATTTACGGCAATGGGGCCGGGACAGCTCTGGGCGGCTGCCAGGCCATCCAAAAATTCTTCTTCTGTGATCCAGCCCTGACGCTCACAAACCTCTCGTTTGATCATCGGGATCATGGCATAAGCTCCACCAATGGTAAAAGCCCCGATCTTCAAAAAGGTGAGGAAGATGCGAAATAACATAAAGTCAAACTTGGCGGATGAGATTTAGCAGCTCGGGCAAGAGCTCTGCTTCCGGCACTTTTTTGATGATCTCGCCATGAGCAAAGATCAAGCCTTCACCATCTCCACCGGCGATGCCAAAATCAGCCTCGCGGGCTTCCCCCGGGCCGTTGACAGCGCAGCCCATCACGGCGATGGTGAGCTCTTTATCGGTAAATTCCTGCAACGCCGCTTCCACCTTTTGAGCCAGACCGATGAGATCGATGCGGGTGCGGCCGCAGGTGGGGCAGGATACTATCTTCAAGCCCTTGCGCAGTCCAAGGCCAATCAAGATCTGCCGGGCTACATAGACCTCCTGCAGGGGGTCGTCACTCAGCGAGACCCGGATCGTGTCCCCAATGCCCTCTTCCAGCAAGATTCCGAGTCCGATGGCGCTTTTGATGCTGCCCGAGAGCAGGGTGCCGGCTTCGGTTACGCCCAGATGCAAGGGGTAATTGCAGCGTCGGGAAAGCTCCCTGTAGCTGGCCAGCATCAGCCCGATATCCGAGGCTTTGGCGGAAATCTTGATCTCATGATAGCCCAGATCTTCCAGAATCTTGACATGGGAAAGTGCCGCTTCCACCATCGCTTCTTTGCTCATGCCGTATTTGGCAAGCAGATCCTGGGGCAGGGAACCGCTATTGACTCCGATGCGAATGGGGATATTGCGTTCTCTGGCTACAGCCACCAGACTCTCCACGCCTTGCCGGGATCCGATGTTGCCGGGATTGATCCTGAGCCCGTCTATGCCATTTACAATGGAGGCGATGGCGAGCTTGTGATCAAAGTGAATATCTGCCACCAGGGGGAGATCTGAAGCTTGCTTCAGAGTTTTGATGGCACGGGCATCGTCCATATTCATCACCGAGACCCGGATGATCTCGCAGCCAGCAGCAGCCAGACTGCGGATCTGAGCGCTGGCGGCGGGCACATCGCTGGTCTTGACATTGAGCATGCTCTGGATCGAGATTGGGGCATTTCCTCCGATCTTGACATTGCCCAAGTATAAGGGACGGGTAGCTTTGTGATATATCTCTTTCATAAATCGCAAAGGACTGTAAGGCTATGGATTTGTCAACTGGAATTATCTCATGCCGCTTCCGTAGCGGATTCTTTCCAAAGCTCCGCATGCTTTGTACAGGCGGACGCCGTTCCGCCTTTTTCATAGTAGAAGCAGATTCCAGCAGTTCGGTAGCATCGGAATGCTACCCTCCATAGCGGATTCCAGCCGCTTTTTTGAGGGAGTATTCGTCAGTATCCTGCTTCTGAGTTTCGGCGCTACAGCGAGCGCCGGTACAGTACAGGCGGACGCCGTTCCGCCTATCTTTTCTTTTACAAAGGGCGCTACAGCGAGCGCCGGTACACAAAAGCACGCTTACGATAATCCTCCTTCCGAATTCCGGAACGAGGGTTATGCAGTCTTTATCCCAAAGCCAGATCAGAGTTACGGAGCAGTAGCCTCCGCATCCGGCATCACGGTAATGGTGGCATCCTCAATCACAATCTCTTCACTGCTTTCCTGGGGCAGGGCAGGGATCTCTTTCACGATCGGTGCTTTGGGCATATACAGAGCCTCGATCTTGGGTGAGTAGGCCACGATGAAGCCACCAAAGACGATGGATACCATGCTCATCAGCTTGATCAGGATATTGATGCAGGGTCCAGCGGTATCCTTGAAAGGGTCGCCCACGGTATCGCCCACGATGGTTGCCTTGTGGACTGCAGAGCCGCTACCGCCGGCTTCTCCGGTCTCGACATACTTCTTGGCGTTGTCCCAGGCTCCTCCGGCATTGTTCATCATCACCGCAGTCACAAATCCGGTAGTGAGTCCGCCAATGAGCAGACCCAACACTCCGGCCACACCAAAGATCAAGCCTACCACGATGGGGGTGACGATCCCAATGATGGCAGGCAACACCATCTGCTGCTGTGCGCCGATGGTAGAGATTTTTACGCAACGAGCATAATCCGGCTTGGTCTTGCCTTGCAGGATGCCCGGCATGGTGGTAAATTGGCGTCGCACCTCTTTCACCATCAGTCCGGCAGCCTTACCCACCGCTTTGATGGTAAGAGCGGAAAACACATAGACCACCATCGCACCGATAAAGATGCCCAAGAGGAATTTGGGATTGAGCGGATTTACCTGATAATATGCGATAAACTGACTAAGGCTGGCGGTGGAAGCCTCAACGGTCTCACTGAGATTGCCATAGGATATATGTAGCATCTGAGCCTCACCCAGTTTGTCGCCCAGCATCACCAGTCCATCCCGCACTTTTTCCAGATATGCGGCTAAAAGAGCCATAGCAGTCAGAGCTGCACTACCGATGGCAAAGCCCTTGCCGATGGCAGCGGTAGTATTACCCACTGCGTCCAGATTGTCTGTGCGTTCCCGCACTTCTTTGGGCAAATACGCCATCTGTGCATTACCTCCGGCGTTATCGGCAATCGGACCAAAGGCATCCATAGCTAAAGTAACGCCCAAAGTGGCCAGCATGCCCACGGCACCAAAACCGATGCCATAGAGCCCCAGCTCCACATGATAAAAGCCACCTGATACCACAAAGGCTATGATGATCCCGGCTGCAATGATCAAGACCGGCATGGCGGTGGAAAGCATGCCCACGCTGATCCCTTCCAGAATCACCGTGGCAGAACCGTATTCACCCTGTTTGACGATATTGCGGGTGGCGGGATAAGAATGCGAGGTCCACATCTCTGTGGTGTGCCCGATCAGGACTCCGGCCAAAAGACCTATCACCGAAGACATAAAGATGCCCAGATAGTAATCTGCCGGCAATAGCGTCTTGCAGACAAAAAAGGAGGCAACCGCTATCAACATCGAGCTGATATATACACTCTTGTTCAAAGCAGCCATCAGCTCTTTCATCCCCGCATTTTCCCGAGTGGATACGATGAAGATGCCAATGATGGATAGCAACGCTCCGATGCCAGCCAGCACCAGGGGGGCAGCGATAAAATTGAACATAAAATCCTTCAAAGCAGGATTAAGGACAGAAAGCTGTAAGACCGCACTCATGCCCAAAGCAGCTGTGGCCAATACACTGCCGGCGTAGGATTCATAGAGATCCGCGCCCATGCCAGCGACATCGCCCACGTTGTCGCCCACGTTGTCAGCGATGGTGGCGGGATTGCGGGGATCATCTTCCGGGATATCGGCTTCCACTTTGCCCACCAGATCTGCTCCCACGTCTGCAGCTTTGGTATAAATCCCTCCGCCCAAGCGGGCAAAGAGTGCCTGGCTGCTGGCACCCATACCAAAGGATAGCATTACCACCGCGATCTTTTCCAGGGGATAACCGATGAGATTGAGGATGTAAAACCAGGCGGACATATCGATCAAAGCCAGCCCGACCACGGTCAGTCCCATCACGCCACCGGCTCTGAAGGCTACTTTGAGCCCTTTGTTGAGACTTTCAGAGCAAGCCTGAGCGGTGCGGCTGGAGGCCATGGTAGCTGTATTCATGCCGATGAATCCGGCCAGACCACTCATGATGCCACCGCTGAGAAAACCCCAAGGGATCATCGGATCCAGCACCTTCAGGTAATAGGCCAAAAACAAGAAAATGGACAGGGCGACGACAAAGAATATCCCTACGCCTTTGTATTGCTGAACCAGGTAAGCATAAGCTCCTTCACGAACATATCCGGCAATTTCCTGCATACGCTTATTTCCGGGATTTTGAGCCCGGACATTACGGTAAAAGAAAAAGGCAAAGCAAAGTGCTGAGATAGCACCAAAAGGCGCCAAATACCATATTGGCGGCAGCTGTGGCATATATACCTCCATTAGTTTTGGGGGAGTAACTCAAAGTTCCATTTGAATTTCCATGTAATTCCATTTTTTTGTATGTAATGCAATCTTGTCAATGCCTTTTTTTGCGAAGCCTGGGGCATCGAGGAATTTTTATCTGGACTTCAGGAATTTCTTGACAATATTTTCCGTGTCCTCAGTCTTGACTCATAAATGAAACAAGGAGGTTTATCATGAAAAAGGGACTATTGATTCTCGTTTCCATGATTCTCGTTTGCTCGGCTTTTGCCTTTAATCAAGGAACCATTAACCTTGGTGGCATGGCAGATTTTTCCATAGACAAAGAAAATTCTGATGCTGATCCGATCACCACCATCCGTTTGCGACCTCAGGTAGCTTATTTTGTGCGAGACAATATCAGTGCGGATTTGATATTTATCATGGAAAATCAAAGTCAAGATGATGACAATATCACGGCTTTAGGATTTGGCTTGGGTGGAAGATACTTCTGGAATCAGCTTTATGCCGGAGCAGACATCCAATATCATAGTGTGGCTATGGACACTGGACTTACGGGGAAAAATACCACAACCGGAATCTATCTCACTCCCAAAGTCGGTTATCTGATTCCTCTTGTTCAAAACGTCTTTTTTGATGTCCGTGCTCTTTATCAGCTTGGAGTCGGAGACTACGGTGGCGATGCCAGCGGCAGTAATGAATCTTCCTGGCTGAATCTTAGCGTGGGACTACAGGTTTTC
>CAZCRD010000113.1:0-9688 GCA_964501025.1 uncultured Candidatus Cloacimonadota bacterium
AGGGCAAAGGCAGCAAGCTCGCTGGCACGCTCATCGATCTCGATGCCAAAGAGGTTTTTGCTGATGATCAGCCTGGGGATTTCGATGGGGTCATAACCCTCTTCGCTGTAGATATCATAGAGCAGATCAAAGGCATAGGTGAGGATGTGTCCGCTGCCGCAGCAGGGATCGCAAAACTTGATCTCTTCGGGGGATTTGATAGGGGTGCCAATCTCCGAATTGGCACGTGGCAAACCGGAGTTTGCCACCCCAGGATCGGCATCCTGCGCTACGTAGTACTCCATTTTGGCTTTAAGAGATGACTTGGGATGACTGTCCAACCATAGCCTGCCCAATGAGTTTTGCACCATGTACTTCACTATCCAGTGAGGTGTAAAAAGTTGGGTAACGGCAGGTATCTCAGCGCTCTGCACCTTCTTGCCCTTCTTCACATTGGCAAAGACCTCGTCTTTCTTCTCCGAGATGTAATACTGATACAGCCAGCCGATTACTTCCACATCCTGACAGGCATCTTCGGTCATTACTTCACGGATCATTGCCAGGATGCCGTGCTCGCCCAGTAAATCATCCGGCAAAAGCAGTTCCATCCAGTCCTTGATGGGTTTAAAGAGAAAAGGCAGGGATTTGCCAAAGTGGTTACAGGCACCCAGCAGCAGGATGCGGTAGGCTTCGCTTTGGGCGTCACCTTTGTGATAGGTGCTTTCCAGAGTACCAGAAAGCAGTCCTATAACCCTCTGGCTGTCATCAGAGCCGATGAGCGTTGCATCGATTATGCCCATCTTTGCATCTGCCAGAATCTGAGGCAGGCTGTCTGATCTCTTGGGGCTGATTATCTTAACCGGACTGAAGTGCTTGCTATCCATGTAACGCAGAGCAGTAAAGCGGTTGAACCAGGTGTAGGCTACGCGCTCCGCAATAGACTTTAGGTCAAAGGTGTCAGATGCCAGGTGGGGACAGGTTTTCTTAATTTCGGCTAAAAGAGCATTATAAAGCGGTTTGGTCTTTTCGTAGGTACTGGCATCGCTATCTTCCGCCAACACTTCACTGAGCTTGGTATTTACCTGGTCTATCAGGTAACGGCGGGCTTCTTGGGCAAAGCGTTTTAGGCGGGTATTGCTTTGTTTATCTATCATAATAGTTCCTGTTTCAGAGATCTTTCGAGGAAAGCCTGCATTTCTTCCCTGGATGGTAGTTCCAGAAGGTATTTGGATACGAAGAGATTGTTATCCATACCCGCCAGCGCATATTCCACCAGAGTGCTATCCTTGCCGGAGCAAAGCAGAATACCTATGGGTGGATTGTCTCCTTCCCGCATTTCGTTTACCCGGTACCAGCTAACGTAGGTATTGAGCTGGCCGATGTTCTCGTGGTTAAATTCTGCCAGTTTCAGCTCAATCAGGATGTGGCACTTCAGGATACGATGATAGAAGACCAGGTCGATGTAAAACTGGGTGTCACCAATCAAGATGCGTTTTTGACGGGCTTCAAAGCAAAAGCCATGTCCCAGTTCCAGCAGGAAGTCCTGCAAATTGTCCAAAAGCTGATCTTCAAGATGAGATTCGCTTAGTACTTCCTTTGCTTTGAGTCCCAGGAATTCAAATACATAGGGGTCTCGGATGCTTGAGATCAGGTCGAACTTATCGATATTAGCATTAGTAAGCTCAGCCAGTTTGGCTTTATCTTTGGAGAGAGAAGTCCTTTCAAAGTAGAGGGAGTAAATTTGACGTTTCAATTCGCGGACAGACCAGTTTGCTCTCAGGCATTCCAGTTCATAAAATCTGCGTTTTAGTTCATCATCAATGGTTACAAGTATCTCAAAGTGGGCGTAAGACAGACTATCTAGGAGCTTGTCTGTTAGCTTTGCCAATTGTGCGTTCAGTGAACGCACTTTTGTAGAAGTCGCCGGGCTATCATCAGGCCCAGTGTCTTCCACCATGATGATATGCGGGGTAACAAGGCTTGATTGTGCGTTCAGTGAACGCCCAATTTGCGGATATAGGCGATAAAACTGGCAGAATCTGTGAAGCTCACGCTTTGTCGATCGGGGCACTTTCTTCCGCTGCAGTTCCTTAGCTATGTTTTCGATTACACGATCACCATATTGCGCACGATCTGCTCCTCGCAATTCGTAATTCGCTATATGGTATCCGATAAGCCAATTGCGTAAGGTTAAAATAGTGTTAACTGATCTTAACGCTGTGCTTTTTAGTTCCTGATGAATACTCAGGATCTTGTCCACCAAGCTCTGCATATCTACTTGCGCAGTATTGGGCATCATTTCTCCATCTAACACCTAAAACCTAAAACCTAAAACCTAACACCTAAACCTTGATCCTATTGCCCTTTCCCAGCTCTGTGAGGAAGGCTTGTTTGAGAGACTGAAGATACTCATCCAGATCAGCATCGGACTCAATGATCTCTTTACTAAAGCGCGGCTTCAGGTTCTTGGCATTGATGATCCTGGATCTGGGTTTATCCGCACCAACAGGAGCTTGAACTATATCGATTTCATTCAGCAGATCCAGATAGATATGATCTACAAACTGCGTTTTATGGGAAGCGATCATGGGGATCATGGTTTCTTGTAAAATCAAGGAAATTACCCTCTGATATACCGTTTCGATCTTATCCAGCATCTCCCGTTGTCCAATAGCTTTTACTTGAAGTGATTCACTGAGAGGCTTGATCTCTGTCAGGGCTTTATCTTTTTCGGATTTGAGCACGTGCTTTAACTGGTCTTCCAGGAGTCCAAGTTTGGCCTTGGCATCTTTGAGCTTACCGCCAATATACACCTTCTCGTCTGCCAGCAGCTCTTGAAGGGCTGCCACAGTTTCCTGATCCAGGCTGCTAAGGTTTGGCTTGTTATCCCTGAGAAAGGCAAAGATACTTTTATAGATATATGCCTGAGGGCTTTCCATAAAGCGTTTGATGGGATCTACCAGATCATTTTTTTGCAAAAGGATGTCTGCTTCCTGTCTTTTGAACTCACTAAAGAACCAGGATGCGGGTTTTGCAGAAATGTCACGATATTGCTTTATCACTTTGTCCAAGACCATCAGAAAATGATATACGTCCTTGTGTAGCAGGTAGCCACCCAGTATTTCAGATTCTATTTTCAAAGCTTCTTTCAGTTCTTTGATCAAATCTTTGGCGTCTTTACTCGTAGCTGGATGTCCCATTAGTTCTTCTGCAGTTTTCTTGAGCTGCAGGAACTCCATCTGAGAAATCTGCGCCTGGGGTTGGATGATAAGTGAGGAATGCTCTCCCCTCTGCCTGAGTTGCCTTACCAGCTCAGTTTTTTCCAGCACCCTGCCTTGACAGAACAGCTCCACTTTGCTCAGTGAAATCAATTTGGCAAGGATGTAGAGACAGGCTGCTTCGCTCCAGCCATAGGGATTATGTGAGTATTTCTGGATCAAAACAGAGAGACTGAGCTTCTGAGCGCTACCTTGGGCAAGGTTTATCGTGCCCAGCATATCTCGTTCTGCCTCACTGAGCTCTACCAGATCATCAAGGTTTGTCTGAGGATTCAGGATCACGCTTGAAAAATCACTGTCCTTCACAGTCTTGATCATAGTTAGATTGGGGTAACTTCTGGAGATCAGGGCTTGGGCAGCTTCTCCTATTCTGGTTGCGGCATCAGAGCTCTTGGATATGAACAGATCACCTCTGAGGATCAATCTGGAACTGCCAATCAGCTCAGCAAAGCGTTTCTTGATAGTCGTCATGCGGGAACCGTTATGCTGTTGCTTGGCTGACACGACCAATCTGGTACTTTCGCTGATCGAAGTCATGGCTTGCTGAGTGCAGTATCTATCGGTTTTCTTATAGAGCGATAGATCCTCCCAAAACCGGTTATCCGCGGGCAGGATGATCAGGAGTTCCGCCTTGCCCATCGAGTTTGCCTTGAGTTGGATTTCGTTATCGTAAAATTGGTAATTCGGGGTGATGAGTTGGATGGTGAGTTCCTGATTCTTGCCAAAGGCTCGATCGTCCACTTTTCTGGTATAGGCAAAATCCTGTCCGCTATCGTCATGGCGGATCTTGGTTTTCAGGAAGTCGTTGTATGTGAACATGAGTTTATCGAGCTCCTCCGCAATGGCGGAATCCTCTATCTGGGTATTCTTGATCTGCTGTTCTATCGTCTTTTCGTCACTGGTAAGGTAGGAATACTCCTCGCCGTTACGATCGATGTAGGTTTCACGCTCTAACAAATCCAAAGCTTGTTTGATCTTCTCATTCAAGCTTTCGGGGTCAGTCTGTAAGTCTTCCAGTAGCAAGATGCGGATGTTTCGGATGGTGGCTTTGAAGTCCTTCACGTATTTGAGGATAAACAGAGTTTTGAGGATACGCAGGGAGAGGCCATCTTCAAAGGTAGCTTGGGCAGTTTCTATCGTATAAAGAAGATGTGTCTTTATCATATCTTTGACACCGTCAAACATCATATCGAAAGCCCCGATACCGCCTACCTGTTTATCGGCCATGCTGATTAGTACTAACTGAAAAATGGAAAGCAGGCTTCTGGCTCCCACTGAGGTATATTTTCCAGAGAAGGCGTCATGTTCGGAGAGCGAGATAAAGGCCGATTGCAGGAGAAACGACTGATAAGGTATAAAGGGATATGAAACAATGAAATCATCCGAATTCCTATAGCTACGATACGTTCGGGAACCTGCGCCAAACTGAAACAATGTCCGCATGCTGTTTTCATGCTTATGATAAAGCTTCAGAAGTTCTGTTGTATGTTCTTTCTTCTTCAGCAATAGCCTCTTTTGGATCACTTCTTCCACGTTGGAACTGCCCAGATTTAGCCTTATCGGAAAACGGGCAGCAATCCTGCCAAATTCTGTACTTTGAGCTTGCTTCAACTGACCCACCACTGTTTCAAGGTCAGCTTGTGAAGTTACCATTATCCAGGCTCTTCCATTGCATACAGTGTCAAAGCTCTCAGAAATCGTTTGCAGGCTGAGCATCAGCCTGGTATTATCGGCAATAAACTGGCCTATTTCGTCAACGCAGAAGATCAGACGGAATCCGGAATCTTGCATAGAAATATAGTCAGCTACATTCTGTGCAAACTCTTCTATGGATATCTTGTAGTTACGAGAGTATTCACCCAACAAGGACCTAATGCTACCTTCAACAGCGTTAGTGACATTAGTATAGGCTTGGGATACATTATGATCTTCCATTTCTGCCATTGCCCTGCCAATTTTCCAGTCCTTGCCGGAGATTTTCTTATACTCATTCTTGAACTCATTGAGCAGGCCTTGCCGATCCAGATCTCTCTCAAACTTGGCGATATAAGCGTGCTTGCCATAGTAACCGCAGGCTTCATTGAAGACCTTAACAAATACGCTCAGGATGGCATCGGTCTCTTTGGGAGAGCTGGTATCCGCTTTTTGATCGATATTGAAGAGAATGCTCTGAGCAGGTATGGATTTTATCTTGCCAATGTTTGCCTTGAGAATCTGGTCATCTTCACACTTGTGCATCATCACGTCAGCAATATGGAAGTCATCATGGTGCCAACCTTCAAGTAGAAGAGAGATCATCTTGAGCAAGTGAGATTTACCTGTGCCAAAGAAACCGGATATCCACACACCTGGCAGACTGTCGTTATTGATGTATGATTCCAACAGTTTATCCAGTTGTGACTTAATCTCGTGGGTCAGCACATACTCATCTATCTCAGTTTGAATATCACGATCGTCATCCGCCATGATGACTCCGGCGATCTTACGTCCGATATCTTTTTGGAATAGTTCCTTAATCTGCATGATCCCTCCTGTGTTTATGGCTCGCAGTGATATATGTTAAAGGCTCTGTAGTATCTATCGTCGAGGATGCCAAACAAGGTTAGATTGGAACCCTTTACGTTATCGGTCTCATACTTTCCTGGAAAGAAAAGTACCAGTGGCTTCTCTGTGTATTTGCTATCCATGGTTGAAAGTATCTTATGAGAGCGGATATAAGGATAGACTTCTCCCACTCCTGTGATAAAAATCACATCCGGTGATGCTTCAGTAATTTTGGCTAGCATTAGGTCACACAAGAAATCCTTCTCATCGGTCAGGCCGGAGATGGACTTGAAGAATACCCCTCTTGGTGTACTGACTTCATCCTTGATGTGCCTCTGCAGTTCGTTTATTGAGTCCAAATGTTCGATGGTAAGGCTATAGAGATTGATGTTCAATACTTTGATTTGCTTCAGTTCCAAGCCGCTAATGAGCTGTTTTATGATCTGATACATGGACTTCGTTTCTTCCACCCGGAAAGGGCATATGTAGTAGGGAATGTCGCTACTGGGGCCAGTCATATCCAGAAATTTCCTGCTGCTCATTAGTTTGAGCAAGTGTTCGAAACGGACATGTGGTTCGTGAAGTTCATTAATTATTGCCATATCAATATCCCATTACAACTGATGGGAAGATAGCGGGTGAGAGAATCCCTTCCCTGATGATTAGCTCCCGCACTCTGGGACTCACGATCATCAGGCGCAGTTTCATCTCTGAATCAGTTATCCCAGAGCTAACCAGCATTCTAAATAGATTGGTCTGAAGCTTTTTTCTGCTACCTTCAGCAATCCCGGCCAGTTTATCATGTAACTCTGCTTTGGTGTTGTAATAAAGATTAAAGTCAGCTATTGTGATCTCAAATTCATGCCGTTTCACTTTCTCAGTCAGAACATCCAAAGCAAACTCCCGCACAAAATCGTATTTCATGCAGATTGCATACCAGATGATCTGGCACTGCTCTTCTCTGGTTCCTGCCGTCAAAATCTCCAGCGCTTCAACCGAAAGCTGCTTGACCCTTGTGTATGCTTCCGAATAGATCCTCTTTTGCGCCGCCAGAGTCCTGATCTGCAACAGATTGTCCTGCAAAACGGAATTTTTTACTATATCCCAGTCTCGATGCTCAAGAAACAGCTGAGCCAGTAGTACGGAATCTCGGTAGAGCAACGCTGCTGATGTAATCCCGAAAGTGTAGGCTTTCACTTCTTGGGATTGCCGATGGTTTTTGCCTGTTTCTTTACCCACAGATCTACATCCTCCTTGTTAAACTTCCACAGCCTGCCAATCTTATGAGCCGGAAGATCTTTCTCACTAAGCCATTTATATACGGTCTCCTTGGTGACCCCAAGATAAGTGCTTATCTCGTCAACCGAAAGCCATCTGTCTTCCACAATTCAACTCCTTTCCAGATTCCATCGTATCTGGAGACCCCATCAGAACAAATACAAAATGGGATCATACTGGGATAAAACCAGTATTAAGAGCAAGATTATTCTGTCAATGCCAAAATTTTAAGACAATCCTGCCTGCAACATGGTAAAAACTGGCAATGATCTTGCGCTGTTGAGTCCCAAATGTTGGTGAAAATTCCAACTCCTTGTTTCTCAGGTTCATTGAGGGCATCTGCTATCCCTCGTTACTCACAATCTATGTAAGGCTAGACGAGCAATTGCATTGTTTCATCTTCTTAGTCCCAGTCAAGCTCTTTTTCATGATAAACTACCTTGCTGCGAAGGCTTGCTTCGAATGGCATAGGCTTTTTCAGGTTTCTCTAATCCACTTTATGGCTTCTGTAAGATATAGTTTTCCGCTGATCCAATCTTCTGTTCAATGCATCGGCAGCGACTACATATTGAGTTTGTACTATTTTTTCTGTTTCATGACTGCCTCCCAATTGATTGTCTCAATGCTATACAGAGTTGTCCAGAGTGCGTCCAGCCCTAAGATAATGTAAGGAAGCTGTTTCCTTTTAGTTCTTTGAAGCGTATAGAGTGAAATCTGTGTAATATAAGCCATGAGGATTGAAGCAGGGCAATCCCAATGTGGATAGAAAGTGTGCAGGTGTATGGATGTGATGAAAGGCATATGATGGAAAAGAGCACATGGGCTGCCAAATTCTGAATGGGCACAAGCGGCATAGCTGCTCTCAGGAAATGGGCTCAGGGCTTTGTGGAACAGCCACTTTGCCATGCTGATTTGTCGCCGCAGCTGAGCGCCACTATATATCCTCAGGATTGGTATTCCGGGATTGGCACTCGTGCCTGAATTGCTGATAGTGCTTAGATTTTCATTGACAGAAAAGTGGCATGCAGAAAGAGTGATCAGACAGTGTGCGCCCTTAGCTCAATTGGATAGAGCATCTGACTACGGATCAGAAGGTTAGGGGTTCGACTCCCTTAGGGCGTGCCAGATTTTTCTCTTGCCAGCATTAGCTGGCTTTTTTTATTGGCTTTGATATGAAGAAAAAGAATAACGGCGGCAAACGCAGCGGCAATCTGGCCTTGCTGTATCGGATGATGCTCAAGTATTGGCCATACATCGGGGCTGGCCTGGTCTCGATGGTGCTGTTTGCGCTATTCAGTGGAGTCAGTGTCACCATCCTGGTCCCGCTGTTTGACTATGTATTCAATCCCAACAAACCTGCCATTGAGTATCACAGTGCCCGGGAAATACTTGCCGCTTTCAATCAGGCTCTGGCCGAATATAGCGCAGAGATAGGTTCGCTATGGCAGATCCGCAGTGTGGCGGATCTGACACCGCTGTGGGAAGAGCTGAAGCAGCTGATGCTGGTAAGTGATTCGCTGGCTCTGCTTTACATTTTATGCGGATTGCTCATGGCTCTGATCCTGCTGAAGAATCTGACCTATTTTGCCAATCGCAGTTTTTTTGTGATTCTGCGCGGCAAGACCATCCGGGATATGCGCAATCACATGTTTCGCCGCTATCTCAGTCAATCTCTGGAGTTTTTTAGCAAAAATCAGGTAGGCGATGCCATTGTGCGCATGGTGAATGATGTGGAGATTGTCTCAAATCAATATATCTTTGCCGTATTCAATAGCATCCGTGATCTGAGTACCGTGATCGTATATATGGCTATCGCGCTGTTCCTGAACGCCGAGCTTTTTGCTTATAGCATTCTGGTGGTGCCGATTCTGACCTTCACCATCGGATTTTTGGGCAAGAAGATCAAAAAGTATTCCCGCCGCATTCAGACCCAGATCTCGGCAATGTTTAGCACTGTGGAAGAGGTGCTGAATAGCATCAAGATCGTCAAAGCCTTCCGCCAGGAAGATGCCGAGCGGAAAAACTTTGAAAAGATCAATAGCAAGCACTTGAAGCAATGGCAAAAATCCCAGATCTATGCCGCATTGAACGTGCCTTTTTCGGAGATCAATTCCACCATCACCGGAGTGGTGGTGGTGATCATCGGAGGCGGCATGATCCTGAGCCCGGCTTATAACTTCTCTTTGGGGGATTTCACCGCCTTTCTCTTTGCCGTGTTTTCCATGCTGCATCCCCTCAAAAAGATCACTCAACTCTATACCGAGGTGAAAAAGGCTGGAGTTTCGCTGGATCGGATCTCGCTGGTGCTGAATCATCAGTCCAGCATCAAGGACGATGCAGATTCACTGCCCAAAGCCAGCTTTGAAGATAGCATCGAATTCAAAGATGTGGGTTTTTATTACAAACCCGGTGAATATGTGCTCAAAAACCTGAATCTGAAGATCCCCAAAGGCATGAAGATCGCCTTTGTGGGCGCATCCGGAGGGGGCAAGACCACCATCACTAATCTCATCAACCGCATGTATGACGTCAAAGAAGGCGCCATCCTGATCGATGGCATCGACATCCGCCGGATCAAGCTGGACGATCTGCGCCAGCTCTTTGGCGTG
>CAZCRD010000114.1:0-2962 GCA_964501025.1 uncultured Candidatus Cloacimonadota bacterium
TAGGAGAAACGATGAAGAAACTTACTATCTGTTTGATAATCCTCCTTGCTTGCCAGCTTGCATTTGCCCAACCCAATAGCCGTAGCTTTGTAAACGCTCAGCAGCATTACAACCTGGGCAATTTCATTGCCGCCAGACAAACTTTGAGCATCCTCGATGAAGCCGAGACCAAGACTCTGGAATATGCCCTTTTGCGGGGCAAAGTCCATCTGGCCTTGGGCGAATATAAAGATGCCCACTATTGGCTTTCGGAATACGGCAAAAACTCTTTGGGTACGGAACCGCTGGTCCGGGATGATCTCCTGGGCATGATCCACGATGCAAGTCTGTATCAGGAGCAATCTCCCCTGGCAGTGTCTTTGGGGAGGATGAAGGGGAATATCAATTCCATAGAATCTGAATATGCCCCAGTGTTTACACCTGATGGTAAATACATGTATTTCAGCTCTTTGCGCAGAAGCGTGTATGGCAAGGAGAATATCTTCTTTGCAGCTCAGAGAAATATGGTATGGACTACCCCGGAGGAAGTAGATGAGCTCAACACAGATTTCAACGAATCTCTGAATTCACTATCCTCCGATGGAAAAACCGCCTACCTGTTTGGTTATTATAGCAAAACCAATACCAATGGCGACATCTATCATAGCAAACAACAAGATAATGGCCGGTGGTCAAAACCTCAAATGATTCCTGAAGTATCCAGCCCTTACTACGATCTTCAGCCGCAGGTGTTCCAGGATGAAGTGATGGTGCTCACCAGCAATCGTCATGGCAATCATGATGATTACGATCTCTACCTCGCGCAAAAGCGCGGTGGAGTCTGGTCCGAGCCGGAGAATCTGGGTCCCGCGATCAATACCATCTATGACGAGCAGTCTGCCTTTATCAGCCCCTGTGGCAGGTATCTGTATTTTGCCTCAAACGGACACCCCGGTTTTGGCGGAAACGATATCTTTGTCTCAAAGAGAATTGGCGATTCCTGGCTGGAATGGAGCGAGCCCAAAAACTTGGGTCCCATCATCAATTCAAACGAGGATGATCGCTACTACACCATCTCACCAGATGGTAAATATGCCTATCTTAGCTCAAACCGCGCTGGCGGTGTGGGACAGGAAGATATCTATTATCTGGATCTCGATCTGCTGAAAAGAGTGCAGGACAAGATCGCAAAAAAGACCGCCAAACCGGAAGTGAGTCCCATAGATATCGATGCCTATAGCATCTCCGGTCTGGTGACCGATACCAGTGATCGTCCCTTGCAAACCGAAGTGGTCTGGATCTACACTGTGGGTGAAGATGTCTTTATGCGCATAGTCCCTACCGATGGCATGGGCACTTTCCAGCTTGATCTGCCTGCAGGCATCCGGGATCTATCCTACGAAGTCAATGAACCCGGATACCAGAAAACCAGTGCTGCGGTGGAATTGCCCACAGACACACCTGAGATATATGTCAAAATCACCTGCTCCACTGCTGATGTATCCGAATATCAGAATCTGGTGATCAATGGCAAAGTGCTGGATGAAGAGAACAACCCGGTGCAATGCCTGGTAAAATGGGCTTATGTCTGGGACAATGAACTGCATGAAGTGCTGGTCGAATCCAATGAAAATGGTAATTTCAAATTGCATCTCCCCACTGTGGAAACCCTGAAATATACCATCAATGAACCCCGCTATGGAATCAGGGAAGAGATTCTCAGTTTGCCGGAAAACATCAATAGCTACGATACCATCATTCGCCTGGTTTCCCTGGGCAATGAGATCAAGCTGACGGGAACCGTGACCAACTCTGATGGCGATCCTCTGGTCGCAAACCTCTTCTGGTCTTATGAAAAGAATGACGAGCTGGTGGTATATCGAGTAATCTCAAACACGCAGGGTCTTTATACAGTTACCCTTCCGCGTCTGGATGCCTTTGATTTCCGCGTGGCCAAAACCAACTATATGCAGATCTCCGGAACCCTCGAAGTTCCCCAGGATACGCAAGAAATGGTTCGCGATTTTGAGCTGCAAAAACTGGTCGCAGAAGGCGTGTTCCAGCTGGAGAATGTGGAATTTGAATTTGCAAAAGCAGTTCTTACCCCCGCCTCTCTGGAGATTCTGGCACCCGTCCTCGAAACCATGCGCGCCAATCTCAGTCTGGAAATCGAGCTCGCGGGACATACCGATAACATCGGTGGACGCGAAGCTAATATCAGACTCTCTGAGGCTCGCGCCAAAGCGGTGGCAGATTTCCTGATCGAAAACGGCATCGAACCCTGCCGCATCAGCACCGTTGGCTATGGCTTTGACCAACCTGTCGCCACCAATGATACCGCCGAAGGCAGACAGCGAAACCGCAGAACCGAACTCAAAATCCTGGGCATCGAATATGACCAGGATCTGATCGAAGATTGGGAGAAAGAATATATGGAAGCCGGTAAACAAGCCCGCATGGTCTCTACCATCGATCCGGTTACCGCTCAAGTATCCACTCAGATCGGCATCCCCCTTGCCCTCGAAGATGAATTTCGCAATATGATCCTCATCGAACTGCAAGGGCTTGCTCAAGCTCAGGTAAAAGTGGACCTCTTGCTCGATAAAGGGAAGATCCAATCTGTCAATGTGCGCGATCTGAGCGGCAATCTCGGCGATCAACTCACCGAAGGTATCGCAGATCTCATGCTGGGCTGGCAAGTCCAAACCAAACAGCGCAGCATCTATTCCTTCACTGTGAAGAAATAACGCTAAAAAAACCAATATACCAGATTGATAATCGGTATATGATATATGACACAGTACAAGGAGTGGGTATACCCACTCCTTGTTTTTTATCTCAAGCTGGATTTTGTAAAGAAGTCTTTCCACAGCTCCGTGGGGATCGTAGCGGAGTCTTTCCACAGCTCCGCATCTCCAAGCTCATACGTAGCACCGGAATGCTACGCTACGTAGCGGAGTCTTTCCAAAGCTCCGCAAACCAC
>CAZCRD010000115.1:0-6038 GCA_964501025.1 uncultured Candidatus Cloacimonadota bacterium
GCATCAGGATGCGGAATGCTTCTATCTGGCTTTGGTCGATTGCACCGGGCATGGCGTGCCCGGAGCTTTGATCGCGGTAACGGTGAATTCCATCCTCAATTCCCTGGTCAAAGATCGCGGACTGAAAGAGCCCCGGGAAATCCTTTGTATGGCGCATCGGGAAATCGGCAAGTTTTTGCACCAACAAAGCTCCATGAATCAGCAGGATGGCTTCGAGATCGCGCTGATGCAGGTCTTTCCCGAGGTGCGCAAGATCTGCTTTGCCGGAGCCAAGCGTCCGCTCTATGTGTATTATGAAGGCAAGATGCTCAAGATTCCCGCCGAGCGCCATGCCATCGGTGGCCTGAAGTGGCATCAGGAGCTCATGTTCAGCTCCACCACCTTCGCTTACCAGAGCAATACCCGGCTCTATCTCTTCACGGACGGCATCGTGGATCAGCCGCATCCGGCTTACGGCCGCAAACTGGGCAGCAAGAGATGGCTGGAACTGCTGACCGAAAACGCCGACATGCCCATGCAAAATCAAGCCATGGTAATCGAAAACACCCTGCAGCAGATGCTGGAATACTCCGATCAAAGGGACGATATCAGCATCATCGGCGTGGAACTGCCATGAAGCTCTTTGAAAAAAGGATCAAGCCCGAAGCGAGCACAAGCCGCGAAAACCTGCTGAGCTCGGTGGTGGATATTTATCTTTACATGGCTCGCAGCGCCGGGCATCGGGATCAGGAAATCGTGTTTATCGATCATCTGTTACATAGTATGTTCGGATCCGATATCCCGCTGTATGAGATCGAGCAGGCCAAGCAGAGCAAGCTTTCCTTGCGTGAAGCGGCAAATTTCCTGGCCAATATGTTGAAGCCGGGTGACCGCATCAAGCTGATCCTCAATCTCATCAGTCTCGCTTACCATCAGCGCAGTCAGATCCGGGTCTTAGGCTCCGTGGAGATCGTTGCCTTGGCGGATCTTTTGCGGCTGGACGTGAATCTGCTGGATCAGATTTACGACCTGTTTGAGGGCAGTGCGATCAGCATTGATCTGCCTTTCGAGATCAGTGAAGACGGCACGGGCAGCATCAAGAACTCCATGCTCTGGTCGGCGACGGGAGAGCTGAAATGTGCAGAGCCGGAGCTGCACTTTCTGATGATCGAAAACCTGGTCTTGGTTAAAAAACTGAGCCGGGGGACACTGCTGCTGAAAAACCATGAGGCAGAGCTATCCATTGATGGCGGCCACTACCATTTGATCAGTCCGGAGCAAAGCCTGGCAAGCGATTCCTGGAGCTTGGAATACAAGGATTTATGGCAGATCTACCGGCAGCTGCATAGTCTGAGCTGTCTGGATGAATATCTGCAAAAGAAAAGTCTGGGAAAGAACATCATCGAACAGCATGATGAGTATTATATCCAGCGCAGCGGCTGCTTGCTGGCCATTGCCACGCAAGCAGATGAACACAGCATCGCCAAGTTTTGGAAAGAAGATGATTTCTGGCAGCTGGAGGCTTTGCAGGGCATCGAGGTGAAGCTGAATATGAAGATCTTGGAGGCCAGAGGCAGCTTCACACAAAACAGCGATGTAATCAGCCTGTTGGGCCGAAACTATATCATCAACCGCCATTGGGAGCTGATCGAGATTCCCCTGATCGTATCCGATCTCAAAGTGCAGGACGTGTGGCACACCTTCAAAGAGGGAAATCCTGCTCTGAAGGGGATATCCTTCAATCTGCAAAAATCCACGATGACGGCCATCATGGGCCCCAGCGGCAGCGGCAAAACCACCTTGTTGCAAGTGCTTTTGGGGGAGATCAAAACCCCCCGGGCCAGAATCCAGCTGGATGGCAAGGATATGGGGGCAAACTTCGAGCTCTTTCAGCAATATATCGCTTATGTCCCTCAGGACGACCTGCTCTTTGCCAATCTCAGCGTATATGAAAACCTCTATTACAAGCTGAAACTCAGCATCCCGGAGATGAAAGATCCCGCCGAGATCAAAAACCGCATCCACAATCTCTTGCGCAGTGTGGATTTATATGAACAGCGCAACATGATGGTGGGCGATGTGATGAACAAAAAGCTGAGTGGCGGACAGAGAAGAAGGCTGAACATCGCGCTGGAATTGATCACCGGCCCCGCCATCCTGATCCTGGATGAGCCCACTTCCGGCCTGTCTTCCAAAGATTCGGAAAGCATCATCCGGCTTTTGGGCGAGCTCAGGGATCAGGGCAAGATCATCATCAGCACCATCCATCAGCCCAATGCCGGAATCTACAATAGCTTCGATAAATTGCTGCTCATGGACAAGGGCAGCGTGCAGGTATATTTCGGCAACGCGTCTGCGGCTTTCACCTATTTCGGTGAAGAATTGCAAGAGCTGGAAGACCCATCGCTGAATCAGAAACTAAAGCTGAAAATGCCAGAGCTTTTCTTTGATCTCATCGAGCATCGTGATGAGGCCGGGCGGCGACTCTATGATCCGGAATATTGGGAAAAGAAATATCGGGATTTCAGCTTTATGCAGGTGATGCAGGATGAATCCCTGCTTTCAGCGGAGGATCAGTTTGCCGGCAGCAAAAAGAAGGCTCCGCTCAGCCTGCGCAATCTGGCCATCCTTTTTCGCAGAAACTTTTTGAACAAAGGCCGCAATCCTCTCAATCTCTTGATGACTCTCTTTGCCGCGCCACTTTTGGCCCTGATCACCGCCTTCGTCCTGCGCAGCTCCGGCGATAGCGGTGTTTACAACTATTATCAAAACCAAAATGCCTTGCTTTTTGATTTCATTGCCGTGATCATCTTCATCTTCATCGGCCTGGCCAATAGCATTGATGACATCTTGGGAGAGAAGCGCATCATCCGGCGCGAGCTCAAGATGGGGATCAGCGCCATTTGTCAATTGAGCTCAAAACATCTCGTGCTGTTTCTGATGACCTGCCTGCAAGCTTTGCTATTCTATCTGGTCTCTTCGCTCGTGTTGGATTACCGCGGTTTCTTTTGGCCCAAGGTTCTCTTTTTCACGCTTTCGGGCATGACCGGCTACAGTCTGGGCCTGATGTTTTCCGGCATGATCAAAGACCGCTCGGCCGTGATCAACATCCTGCCTTTGGTGATCATCCCACAGATCATGTTCAGCGGAGTGGTGATCGAATTTGCCAAAATGAACCCCATGCTGAAGATCAACAAAGTTTCGGATATCCCGGAGTTTTGCCATCTGATCCCATCCCGTTGGCTGGTGGAAGGCCTGGTAATCAGCAGCGTACGGTTCAATGAACTCAGCCAAAAGCAAAAAAAGTACAGTGAACTGCGGAAAGAGCTGATATCAGAGGGGAAAATGACAGCGCGGTTGAGCGTGAATCTGGCTGCCGGGCATCAGCAATATCTGGAAGCGCATCCGCCCGCCCGCTATCAAAACCAAATGAGCAGCACCCTGGTCAACACCAGTCAGGGACGCTATAGCCGCCGCAAGGCTAATGCCTTTTTCAGCTATGAAATGCAGCTCTTTGGCCATGAACTGCCCACTGTGTGGATGGATGTGGTCGTCAGCCTGTTTATCATCGCCTTCACCTATGTCATCACACTATACAGATTGAAACGGGATTAGAAGATGAATATATTTATCAGAGCTCAGGACAATGATCTGTTCAAATATCTCAGTGACCAAGAATTGGCCGACATCTTGCCTCTCTGCGAAAAGCGCAGTCTCATAGCAGGGGAAGTGATCCCGGCCCAAAATGCGACCGCCGTCTTGATCGTCCAAAGCGGAAAGCTGATCCGCCATTTTGCCGATGGCAAGAAGATCGGCACCGTCTATCCCGGGGAAATTGAGCTGGAAGCAGGATTGTTCTCTCTGGCTATGCCCCGATACTATCTCAAATCCGGAGGGCATTGCGAGATCTTGCTGTGCCCCTATTCCGTGCTGGAATCCTTGTCTTCGGCCTCAGTCCGAGCCCGGATTCAGGCTGCGATCAACGATAGCTTATGCTTCAAACTTGCCCAAAGCACCCACAGGAATCATGATGAAGATAATGAATGAACACCCGCTGTATCGCTATTTGAACGAGACGGAAATCGCTGAGCTCGACCGCGCCAGACACATTCTGAATTATCAGCCCCAAGCGCTGGTCATCTCCATCGGAGATCGCTCCCGAGATATTCTTTGCATCGATGAGGGAGAGGTTATGGTCTTCATCGAGTGCGAAAACGGCCAGCCGCAAGAGATTACCCGCATGCAAGGCGGCAGCCTCATCGGCGAGATGAACTTCGTGATGCCCACCCATCGCACGGCCTTCGTGATGGCGCTAAGCGAGGTCAAAATCAGCTGCTATCGCTATCATGAGCTCACGGCCATCTTGAGTGAGAACCACGATCTGGCCGCCAAGATCTTCGCCGCCCTGAATCTGCAGATGACCAATAAGCTTTTGGGTTTGATGGGATAAACCGCGATGGGGCTACCGGTTTCTTGGCATGGAAAACTTAAATCCTGACGGGACTGGCTTTTTTTGCCCACGAATATTCACGAATGAAAGAACACAGATAAACACAAATCCCCGTTAGAGAGCCAGTTTCGCCACCGACAATGAAAACCGGAGTGCCCTCACTTGGTATGGGCGGAGGGAGGATTGCAGACGTCCTCGTCTGCACAAGCAGCGGAGCTGCTTTCTTTTCTCGGCCTTCGGCCTTACTCGACACGAGACGTGTCGAATTCTCTATCCGGGCTTGTGTTACACGGAGGGTGGGGTGCATCGTCTTTAGTGCCGGGCGGGATGCCGCTTCCACGAAATCAGGTGCACGCAGGAGCCCAAGTCACAAAAGATCAGAGTGACATCCCAAAGACATCCCGATATTTTCATCGGGCTGTCATTGGGATGCTCCATCACTATCAATCGATCTGGGCTTACCGCGAACATTTCAATGACACGATGCTTATCCCTCTCTGCCGATAAAGCTAGATTTGTTAGCCACAGCGCACCCTTTGCTATCGCAGAGGTTTCCGGCTTCAAGTCTTGCCCTTTTCTGGCCTGTGCGCCTCCCAAAGGTCTCCCGAAGCCCTCACGAATACGGCTCAAGAGGCATCCGGGAGGCTTCCGAAAGCCGCACAGGCCAGAAAGGGGTTCTGTTCTTGTACTTGTTCTGTGCGTTAAATCAGGTAATCCATGCAGAGTCACCCTTTGAACTATACAGGTAGAACCCTTGAAAACAGTTAATAGGAGAGTATAGTGTCTTGCAGCACCTCAGTATAGTTGTCTGTGGTATTGAAGAAATAAGTTCTCACGAATTGGTTCAGATTATTACCTTAGCTCCATAGTGGTTTCGCTATGATCACCCCAAGTTTAGCCTGTTATCCCTTAATGCGAATAGGGGATTATGAGGTAAACTGGGACTAAAAGTGAGCTGGATGAGACTGTTCACTTTGACCTGATCAATTTCCAATGAGTTATCGCATGAGTTATGTGAAAAAGTGGGCGAAACGACAAAAATATGCTTTCGAAACCGAATTGACAAGAAGGCCAGTATGCCATCTTTTCTCAAAAACCACCTATTATGGCTCCTCGGTATTTTTATGGTCAATCCGAGCGTTTATGAGAGCCAATAACGTGACAAAAAGTATATCTAATAAATTGCAAGAAAATGCTTTACAGAATTCACGGTATAAATACTTTGGCACCCAAAATAACATGCTTATGAGGTGTCAAAATGAAGAAAAAATCGAACCGGAAATCTGCCGTTGACGTGAGCTTGAACAAAGAGGTAATGGTAATCTCTTTGAATATCCCTGTCAGATTCAGTATTCCTACAACAAAGGCAAATATCAAGTTCATTATGATGTTCTTGAGATTGCTGCACTGTAGAGATGGCTCCAGGTTGTGCACTTTTGAGAATATCGCCATGATGTTTGGTTACACAGACCGTAGAAATGTAAACAACTACTGGAGGGAGTTTGAGCAACATGGCTTTGATATCCTGGCCTTTCTGAGCCGGAAAGTCGATTTCAAGGAGTACATACCGTTGATCGAGGACTTTATGGCCAGAAATATCCTTCTTCCC
>CAZCRD010000116.1:0-4857 GCA_964501025.1 uncultured Candidatus Cloacimonadota bacterium
TGATATCGAGATTATCCCGGCTCAAATTGTTTAGCAGGGCAAAAGACTGTAGCAAGCTCGCTGCAATCTTGAGCTTGGATTCATATTTTGTATAAAGAGACAATCCCCCATGTTACCCCAAGCTCGAGCTCTGCAGCAGAGTCTACTGCAGCATCCACATAAGCGGAATTGACGCCCCCAATATAGGCGACAAAGCCGGTCTTACCCTACACCAAGCCTATGATATTCTGAGCTTTAGCATGCCAAGAATATCTTTGCTTTCAGCCCAAACGCATTATTATGTCCATATCCTTACACCGGAGGTAAAGATGAAAAAAGCTCTGGCTGAAATGCTTGACTCCACGCATCTGGAAAACAGTGCGCAGGAGATCGTGAATCGCTTTGTATATCATCTGAAATATGAGCAGGGCAAGGACCGGTTTTCGGCTACTGCGATAGATTGTTATCTGAGTTTTGCCGCATCGATCCGGGACATCCTCCTGGATCAATGGCTGGTTACTCAGGCTTCAGAATATGCCCTCAAGCGCAAGCGGGTCTATTATCTGTCTTTGGAATATCTGATCGGGCGCAGTCTGAACAATGCCATCCTCAATCTTGATGTGGGAAAGCAGGCCAGAAGGGCACTCAAAGATATCGGCTATGATCTTTCGGTGTTGCATGAATTGGAATGGGATGCGGGATTGGGCAATGGTGGTCTGGGACGCCTGGCAGCTTGTTTTTTGGATGCTATGTCCAGCCTCAAAATCCCGGTCTATGGCTATGGTATTCGTTATGAATACGGTATTTTCTTCCAACACATCAAGGCCTGTGAACAGATTGAGACTCCAGACAACTGGCTGCGGTATGGCTCGGTGTGGGAAGTTCCTCATCCCCAGAGGTTGTATCCGGTGCATTTTGGCGGTAGTATCAAAGATGGCTTGCGCGCAGATGGCACACCCATCCGCTTTTGGGTGCCTGCGGAAGCGGTGATGGCTATGGCTTATGACTATCTGATCCCGGGCTACAGAAATGGCTATGTCAATACTCTGCGCTTGTTTAGCGCAAAATCAACTCGTGATTTTAACCTGAATTACTTCAATGAAGGTGAATATGTGCAAGCCGTGGCAGATAAAAACCACTCGGAGATCATCTCCAAAGTCCTGTATCCCAATGACAACAACATGCAGGGCAAGGAATTGCGGCTGAAGCAGGAATACTTTTTTGTGTGCGCCACGATTCAAGACATCCTGCGCCGGTTTCTCAAAAAAGCAGATGACTTCTCTTTGTTGCCGGATTTTGCGGTGATTCAGATGAACGATACTCATCCTGCGATTACCGTGGCTGAATTGATGCGGATCCTGGTGGACAAAGAAGCATTGAGCTGGGAAAAAGCCTGGGATATCACCCAAAGGACCTGTAACTATACAAATCACACCATCTTACCAGAAGCTCTGGAAAAATGGCCGGTGGAGCTGATGCACAAGGTTTTGCCCCGCCATCTGGAGATTATCTACAAGATCAATCAGCGCTTTCTGGATTCCCTGAGCCTGAATTCAAAGGATCTGAGCAAGCTTTCTTTGATCGAGGAAGAGCCGGTGAAATCCGTGCGCATGGCACATCTGGCGATTGTCGGCTCCAGCAAGGTAAATGGAGTATCCGAGCTGCACACCCAGATCCTCAGAGATCGGGTATTCAAAGAATTCTATGAGCTGGAGCCCCAAAAATTTGTTGCCATCACCAATGGCATCACACCCAGAAGATGGCTGATGCTGTGTAATCCCAGGCTCTCAGCATTGATCGACAAAGCGATTGGCAAAAGCTGGCGGCGGGATTTGAAGAAGCTTAGTAAGCTCCACCAGCTGCAAAAAGATCTCGCCTTCCTGGAAGATCTGGCTGAAGTGAAGCGTCAAAACAAGCAGGAATTTGCTCTCTATTGCAAAAAAACCTTGCATATTGAACTCAATCCTCATAGCATTTTTGATTTTCAGGCCAAGCGCTTGCACGAATACAAACGGCAATTGCTCAATGCCCTGAGTATCATTCATCTGATCCACGAGATTCGCGAGGGCAAAGATGTGCATCCCCACAGCTTCTTTTTTGCGGGAAAGGCAGCTCCGGGATACAAGGTGGCAAAGCTTATCATCAGCCTGATCTGCCACTTGGGAAAATACATCCAGCAGGATCCCGCACTTTCTGCGCTCTTGACTGTGACTTTCCTGCCCAATTACAGTGTTAGTTTGGCGCAGCGCATCATGCCTGCTGCGGAGCTTTCTCAGCAGATATCTCTGGCCGGCACCGAGGCCAGTGGCACCGGAAACATGAAATTCGCTCTGAATGGAGCCCTCACAGTGGGCACGCTGGATGGAGCCAACATCGAGATCCGCGAGCAGGTGGGTGCGGAAAACTTCTTCCTCTTTGGCATGAAAGCGCATGAAGTGGAGAAACTGAAGTCCGGCGGATACCATCCATATCAGCTGGCGCAGGCTGATCCCCGCATCTCCCGCATCCTGGCATTTATGACCTCGGGAGAACTGAGCCCACTGAGTCCGCTGCTCTTTGAACCCCTGGTCAAGCTCTTGCTCTATGATCACGATCAATATTGCTTGATCAAGGATCTGCCAGATTACATCAGGGTAATGAATGATGTGGAACACAGCTATCGTGCACCCATGCTTTGGAATCAGATGAGTGCAGCAAACATCGCGGGCATGGGCGTCTTTTCTGCCGATGAAACCATCAAAAACTATGCAAAGAAGATCTGGAGATTGGGCAAGATATAGATCAACTGCGAAATTTCCTTTAGTTTTGGCTGAATTCTGGCATGCAAATAAGGTGGTGATTTCACAGATGGACCTGTTCGCAATGGATTGCACCTATCGGTGAGGAACCAGACTATATTTGTGCTTAAGTGTGTGTGAAAACTCACATCATAAATAATACTCAGCATAGAAAAACAAAGGAGATACAGCGATGAAACGAACTTTGCTGTTTACGCTACTGATGATCTTTGCATTGACGGTAGTGTGTAATCTATCTGCACAGGTGGATGTAACCATTGGAAATGGTACTACCACAAACTCCACGACCGGGACCCCTACCCCCTATGGTACTTATTACAAAAACTTTCACCAACAATATCTGTTTTTGGCTTCGGAAATAGAAGACGCCGGAGGTGGAGCCGGTCCCATCAATTCACTTTCTTTCAATGTGTCCGAGCTCAATAGCTGTTCCCCCATGCCAAATTTTACCATCAGCCTGAAACAAACTCAGCAAACTGAGCTGAATACTAACTTCGAAACCGGAGACTATACTGAAGTTTTCTTTGAGAACAACTTTTTGCCGGTGAACGGTTGGAATACCCACACTTTCAGCACTCCCTTTACTTGGGATGGAAGCACGAATCTCATCGTTGATATCGTTACCACTTTGCTGGATGGAACATACACTCAAAATGCTTCTGTGTTTTATACACCTACTGTATTTAACAGCGCCTTGCGCTATCAGAGCGATTCTTCTGATGCTGCCAGCAGCCCGACCGGAACACTCTCTATAAACCGTGCCAACACCCGGTTCAACATGACTGCTATAAATATCACTGAACCTCCAAATCCGGCTTTGCTGGTCCTGCCGGCAGACGGCGCCGAAGAGCAGAGTCCTTTCGTGATGATGCACTGGAATTCTGGCGGCGGCTTACCCACGGGATTCAAGCTGAACTTGGGTACGAACAACCCTCCCAGCAATCTGGTCAACAATCAGGATTTGGGGCTGGTGTATAGCTTTTCGCCGGATCCGGAATTGGCCTTTGACACCACATATTATTGGCAGGTAGTGCCATACAACAACTTGGGCGATGCCACAAACTGCCCCGTCTGGAGCTTTACCACCCATGGAGATTCCACCATTGAACAATTGCCCTACACCCAGACTTGGGACAACGTCACCGCGCCGGAATTCCCCTTTGACTGGACTTCAATCTTAAACAGCACTACAGAAAATGCATACTTAAGAACGAGCACGGTATCCCCTTATAGCGATCCAAATTGCGTACAGATGGCAAATTCCAGCGATGCAGAGGCAGAGCTACTGCTGATTTCACCTGCGTTTGACAACTCCATCGATATGAGCACGGTGCGCGTGAAACTGATGGCCAAAGGAGGGACAAACTACATGCTGCAGGTCGGTACTATGTCCAATCCCAACGATCCCAGCACCTTTGTCCTGGCAGAAGAATTGAGCGTGATCTCAGACTGGAACGAATACACTGTCAATCTTAGTTCTCACACTGCGGCAGGCTCCTTCCTGGCACTCAAACACGGTCTGGGCAGCACCTATCGCACCCTTTATATCGACGACATCACTTTTGAGCTGATCCAGGCTAACGACCTGGCTGCCACCGCACTCACAGGGAATACCACCCCCAGCGTAGGCATCGCTTCAGATTACACTATCTCTGTGCTCAACAACGGCACTGCGGCACAAAGCGATTACACTGTGAAACTAATGGATGACAATGATCTGGAACTGGGCACAAGTGCCGGGCCAGCTCTTGCTCCCAATGAAACAGCAGACCTGGTAATCTCCTGGACTCCCTCCACT
This sequence comes from uncultured Candidatus Cloacimonadota bacterium, assembly GCA_964501025.1. Lineage (GTDB taxonomy): Bacteria > Cloacimonadota > Cloacimonadia > Cloacimonadales > Cloacimonadaceae > UBA5456. Next base: position 4,576 of record CAZCRD010000116.1, read on the forward strand.
GAAGGAGCCATGAGCCTATACGGCAAGGTGGTCCTGGCTACAGATGGCAATACCAGCAACGATGAAAGCCCGCTTTTGCCCATCAGCGTCCAGCCTGAAGGCAACATGAGTGTAACCATCGGAGAAGGTGACCAGATGCAAGGGGTCCCTTGGGAATTCTTCTATAAGAACAGCCTGTTCCAGACCCTGTACTATCAGGCTGAGATGGGCATGTTTGGCAACATCACGGCAGTGAGTTTTTACAACGACTTTACCACGGATCTGCCTGATATGCCGGTAAAA
>CAZCRD010000117.1:0-4095 GCA_964501025.1 uncultured Candidatus Cloacimonadota bacterium
TTGATCTCACTTTTGGTGGTTACTTTTGTGCTCTTGATCGACCGCATCATTGATTTGCTCAATCTCATCATCGAAAAGCAGTTACCTGCCGGCATCGTGCTGGAGGTCTTTGCTTTGTCGCTGCCATACATGCTGGCTTTATCGATTCCGATGGCTATCCTGGTGGCCACCATCCTGGCTTTTGGCCGAATGAGTGTGGATCGTGAAATCATCGCCATCAAATCCAGCGGAGTAAACATCTACCGGATGCTGCACCTTTTGATCATTGCGGCAATTTTCCTGACCGGAGTCATGGTATATTTTAACCATTGGTTTTTACCTAATACCAACCACAAGCTCAAAAACCTCATGCTCAAGATCGCGTACTACAAGCCCATGACCATCATCGAAGCGGGAGAGTACAACAATCTGCTGGATTATACCGTATGGTGTGCCGAAAACACCGAAACCGAGCTTCTGGATGTGCTCATCTATGATCGCTCTGAAAGCAGATTTCCCCGCACCATCTATGCCAAAAGCGGACAGGTAATCCAGATGAACAATGGTAATTCCATGCGCATCATCCTCAAAGAAGGCGAGATGCAACAACGCAATGAACGGGAACCGGGGAAATACCAAAGCACGAGCTTTGAAGAATACATCATCAATATCCGGGATTTGGGAAATCGCAGTGATGTGTTCGAGACCGGTTATCGTAGCGATCGTGAGATGACCTATGGGCAATTGACCTCCACTCTCAGTGACCGGAAGATTGAGCTGATAACCAAAAAACAAGAAGTCCTGGATCTGGAAGCCAGAATCACCAGCGGTGAGTTTCAGGGTAGTGCAATTGAAAGACAACAAGAGCAAAGAAGGCTATATTCCATGCAACAGGTAGCGCAAAACCGGGTATTGGAGCTGGAAGACAGTATCCGTGCCCTGCAGGTGGAGTATCATAAGAAATTCGCCCTGTCCTTTGCCATCATCATCTTTGTCATGATCGGAGTTCCTTTGGGACTGATGACCAGAACCAGTGGCATCGGCATGGCCTTCAGTGTATCCAGCGTGATCTTTCTGGTTTATTATGTGGCGCTGAATATGGGAGAGCAACTTGCTGACAGTGGTGGCTTTAACCCCTTTATGGCCATGTGGCTCTCGAACATCGTGTTCTTTATCCTGGCCTGTTTCTTGATCTGGGGTTCGATCCACGAAAAGCGTATCCTCGATATGCAGGTGCTCACCTGGAGACTAAAAACCATGAAACTGGGCAAAAAAACTCCTCCGCCAGATGAGGTGATTCACTGATGCGCCGCCTTGACCGCTACATGCTGCGGGAGTTTCTGCGCACATACCTGATCATCTTCTTCAGCTTTGCTGCTGTATTTGTCGTGATTGATATCGTAGACAATCTACCCCGTGTGCTCAGAGCTGGAGCCACTTTTGATCTGGCCATATTGTATTTCCTTTTGCGTCTGCCATATCTGATCGTACTCACTTCTCCGGTGACGGTACTGCTCACTGGCCTGTTTATGATGAACTCTCTGGCCAAGCACAACGAATCTGTGGCAATCCGTGCCGCCGGCATTAGCATCAAACGGGCAATGCTGCCTCTTTTTGGCTTGGGGCTGATCATCTCGATGGCAGTAGCGGTGATGGGAGAATATCTGCTGCCTTATGCCGAATCTGAACGAAATATCCTGTACAACGTAAAGATAAAGGGCGAGCAACCCGATGACCAAATGCTCAAAGCCCGGATCCACTATCGAGGACAGGACAATGATTTCTACTACTTTGGCTTTTTTGATGGCTATAAAAACACACTCAGAGTGATTGATCTGACCAAAATTGACTTTGATACTGGTGAAATCACAGAGCGCGTCACCGCCAGCAGCGCATCCTGGAATGGCAGTGAATGGGAACTGGCGGAATGTGACATCCGCCGTTTCCGAGATGGCAGGCAGGTCTTTGCCCAATATTTTCCTGTGACCACCATGCCGATCCTGGACGTACAACCACAGGATTTTATCCGCATCACAAAGAAGACTCTGGCCTTGAACTTCATGGAACTCTGGGACTATATCGAGCGCTTGGAAAAGCTCGGTGAAGATGCCAGCAAAGAGATCGTGGATCTGCATATGAAGATTTCCTTCCCGCTCACAAATCTGATCGTGATCTTCTTTTTTATCCCGATTGCGACTTCAAATGTACGGAGCAAAGGACGCGGATGGGTATTTATGCTGGGACTTGTAGTTTGTTTTTCCTATCTGATCGTAGTGCAAGTAAGCCAATCTTTGGGATACAATGGTATCATCCCTCCTGTTTGGGCTGCATGGGCTCCGAATCTGGCCTTTACCTTTTTGGGCTTTATCTTTTTGCAAAAAGCCGAAATCTAAATACATGGCGAGCTATCCTCATTTTCCTCTGGCTGCAGCATATCTGAAATACCGACGTTTGCGCAATCTCATCGGCTCTGCTCTTGATTATCGCAGATCCTTAGTTACCAAAAAGGTAGTGCTCAAGCACTTTCCCCCGGCTGTGATGATCGAGCCTACCAATATCTGCAATCTCAAATGCCCGCTCTGTCCCAGCGGCAATGGCTCTTTACAGCGTGCCCGGGGTATGATGAATCTGAGTGAATTCAAGCAGATTGTAGAGCAGATCTATCGCGATATCGGCATGCTCATCCTCTGGAATCAAGGCGAACCATATCTGAATCCGGATTTTAATAGTATGGTTGAGTATGCTTCCCACAAGAAACTCTACACCATGACATCCACCAATGCCAGCCTGCCCTTGGATCACACTGCCATTATCCGCAGCGGCTTGAGCAAAATCATCATCTCGATGGATGGACTTTCGGAAGATACCTACAACAGCTATCGCATCAATGGTGATTACGCTTTGGTCCTGGAAAACATACAAAAGCTGGTAGAGACAAAGAAGCGTTTGAGCAGCAAGAGCCCATACCTGGTCTGGCAGTTTATCATCATGCGCCAGAATCAGCATGAGATTCCCCTGGTACGCAAACGGGCTCAAGAGCTTGGTGTGGATAAGCTGGAGTTCAAGACCGTGCAGATCTATCAACCGGAGGATATCAGTTTTCTGCCTACGGATCACAGACTAAGCCGCTATAGTGCCCAGGGAAAACACTTTGAGCTCAAACACAGACTGCTCAACCGCTGTCGACGACTCTGGACTCAACCGGTGATCAATTGGGATGGCGAGCTGTGCATCTGCTGTTACGACAAAGACCTTTTCTTTAAAATTGGCAACGTGTTTGAAGGCGATTTTAGCAGTTTGTGGCTCTCGGACAAGATGCATGCTATCCGCCACAGGATCCTGCATGATCGAGCGAGCATTGAAATCTGTCGCAACTGCGGCGAAGGCATAGTTCAGAAGATCAAAATTTGAATATCAAGGAAGGAACATGATCAAAAAAGTGCTGTGGCTCGCAGGGCTCATTATGCTGCTCAGTTTGCTATATATCTATGGCATACCGGCATTCAGCCGTCCTGCCCAGACTGTCGAAGATCCCGTTATCACGGCTGCTATCGGGGATTACGTAAAACACCATCTCCCAGAAAAAGTCTTGGGAATCCCGCCCAATAGCGAAAATTGGCTGGTGGAGGATATCACCATCCACCAGCTCAAAGACCTGCCGGGTCCTCACCATCGAAAGAGCGCTGAAACTACGGTTTGCGGATATTACCAGATTCCCCGGGGAGAATACCGCTCCCCCAAACGAAAATCTTTCAAAACCAGGTTGCTCTTTAACATTGGTGACAAATATCCATCTGGAATCAGTGTTCAGCTTATCAAATAGATTTAGGGAATAGTGACTTTGGCAGTCTTGTTTCCACCCTTGTTGCATTTGGTCAGGATGCTGATCTCATCACCCTTGCTCAGCCCTGGTAATCTGTAGATCAGGCTGCCACCATCCTTGCTTTCCTGTAAGCTAAGCTGATGGGTGATGGTCAGTCTATCGTTGATCCGGATTTCTACCACTTCGATATGATGATCCATGACGTCTTTTACTTTGTGTATGTAATCCAGCTCGAGCAATGAGCTCTCCTGATCAAAAGTAGCGTTCAACTTTCCCGCCGGATGGGCAAAAGC
>CAZCRD010000118.1:0-16246 GCA_964501025.1 uncultured Candidatus Cloacimonadota bacterium
AGCAGAAATCCATTGGCAAGTTTGGCTGATCCTATGCAGGCAAAAGTCAGTTTTTGATTGACAGAATATATCTTTTGTTTTATTTAGGAGAAAAATAGCATGGGAGAATCGCATGGATGAAGAAAAATTGAAGAAACTCAGTTTTGAGCAGGCTTTGCAGGCCCTGGAGGATACGGTTGAGCAGCTTACGGATAGCTCTACCACTCTGGATCAAACTCTGGAACTCTATGCCGAAGGCGTGAAATACCTGAATCTTTGCCGGGCAAAACTGACCGAAGTCGAGGCCAAGATCAAGCTTATCAGCGAAGGACTCCCACCCCGATCGTCTGGCAGTGAACTGCCTCAAACACAGGAGGATAACGATGGACGCTAATGTACTTCTCAAGAAGGACATCAAAGAAAAACAGGAATTGGTGAATATCATCCTGGATCGCTATTTACCCCGCAAAGATGAATATCCCAAAGAGATCCACAAGGCCTTGCGCTATAGCACCTTTGCCGGGGGGAAACGACTGCGTCCCTACCTCACTATTTTGGCTTATCAGCTGTTCAAAGACAAGGCAGAAGTGATCACTCCGGTGGCAGCAGCGATCGAAATGGTGCATACTTATAGCCTGATCCACGACGATCTGCCGGATATTGACGATGATGAATACCGTCGTGGCAAGAAATCCTGCCACGCAGTTTTTGGAGACGGGGTAGCCCTTCTGGCTGCGGATTCTCTCTTGCTCAATGCCTTTGAATTGATTACTTATGCTGAGCTGAGCGACAGCCTCAAGGTGCAATTTGTGCGCGAATTGGCGACTGAAAGTGGAATCAAAGGCTTGATCAGCGGACAGATGATAGATATCGAATCCGAAGGCAAGAAAGTGGACAAAAAGACCCTCAACTATATTCATTCAAACAAAACTGCCCGCCTGATCAATCTCAGCTTGCGCTTTGGTGCTTTGGGCGCCAAGGCCTCAGCCAAAGATCTGGAGATTATAGAGGATTATGGCACCAAGATTGGCATGGTCTATCAGATCGTGGATGATCTGCTGGATATCGAAGGTTCGCAGGCAAAATTGGGCAAGAGCATTGGCAAGGACGAGATTCAGGGCAAGGCCACCTTCCCCTCCGTTTATGGCATCGAAAAGAGCCGGCAAATGGCAGCAGATCTTACCGAGCAAGCCAAACAGCGCATTGCCACTTTGGGCGATAGAAGCATCAAGCTGCGCATCCTTGCAGATTTTTTACTCAGCCGCAAATCATGAAGATACAATATCAGAAGCTGCATCCGGATGCCCTGCCACCACAAAGAATGAGTGAAGGCGCTGCGGGCTATGACCTCTTTGCCCGTCTGGAGGAGAAAATCTTGCTCAAGCCGGGGCAGCGGATAGCTGTATCCACCGGTATCGCACTCTGTATTCCGGCTGGCTATGAAGCACAGATCCGGCCGCGCAGTGGGCTGGCTTTGAAGCTGGGCCTGGGGATCTTGAATGCTCCGGGCACCATCGATAGCGATTATCGTGGCGAGATCAAGGTGATTCTGATCAATCTGGGCAGAGAACAGCTCACCCTCAGCCCCCAGATGCGGATAGCGCAGATCATCTTCAGCAAGGTGGAAACGGCAGATTTTGTGCTAAGCGAAAGCCTCGATAGCACAGAGCGTGCCGATGGGGGTTTTGGACACAGCGGCCACTAATTAGGAGCATATTATGCACGAGATTGTACAAGAGATAAAAGAGCTCAAGGCTCAGAAAAACGCCTTGATCCTGGCGCACAACTATCAGGCTATCGAGATTCAGGAATTGGCAGACTATCGTGGGGATTCTCTGCAATTGGCGATGCTTTCAGCGCAGGTTGACAGCCCCCTGATCGTCTTTTGTGGGGTGCGCTTTATGGCTGAGACTGCTGCAATATTGAACCCAAAATCCAAGGTGCTCCTGCCGGTGCTGGATGCCGGCTGCCCCATGGCGGATATGATCAGCAGAGATCAGCTGCGGGAGTTTAAGCAGCTACATCCCGGCAGCACGGTGGTCTGCTATGTGAATAGCACCGTGGAAGTAAAAGCCGAAAGCGACATCTGTTGCACTTCCTCCAATGCCGTGAAGGTAATCCAGAGCATTCCCCGGGATCAAACCATCCTTTTCGTGCCGGATCGCAATCTGGGCAGCTGGGCTGCCCAGCAAACCGGGCGCAAAGTGATCACCTGGGATGGTTATTGCCCCACCCATCAATGGGGTTTTAGCATAGATGATGTCAGATCCATGCGGCAAGAGTATCCGCAGCACAAGCTTTTGGCCCATCCGGAATGCGATCCAGTGGTCGTGGACCAAGCCGATGAGGTGATGAGTACCGGTGGCATGATGCGGTATGTGGAGCACCATGATAAGGTAATTATCGCCACGGATAACGGGATGACTGACTATCTCAAGCATATCTATCCCCACAAAAGCATCGTATCGCTCTCGCCCAAGGCGATCTGCCAGAATATGCGGAAGACCCATCTGCAAGATCTGCTGGCAGCGCTGAAACAGGAACAGCATGAGATCCGGGTGGAAGAGGAAATTGCCAGGAGCGCAAAAACCAGTATTGATCGCATGCTTGAGCTTTCTTGAAGGTGGTGATACATGGAACGCTATCGTGAGCTGAGCCTACCCTTTGGGGGCAAAAAGATCCGTCAGGATGCCTCAGGACAGGGAGTTTCGCTGGCAGCTCAATTGCTCTATGATGCTGCCAATGAAGAATTTGGGAACAAAGCACTGCGGGTCTTGGAGCTGGGTTGTGGCTGTGGCATAGTCAGCATCATGTGCGCCCTGGCCAGACCTGAATGGGAGCTTACGGGCATAGACATTCAGCAGCATTTAGTAGCTCTGGCTGGCGCAAACGCCCAAGCTTGTGAGCTCAATATTAGTTTTGAGCAGCAAGACATCAAGACCCATCAGGGAATGTATGACTTGATCCTCTCCAATCCTCCCTGGCGAGAGCTGGGCAGTGGACTTTTGAGTGCAAACCAGAGCAGGAACATCAGCCGCTTTGAAGTGTGCTGCAGCCTGGTGGATGTGATCCGGGCGGTCAAGCGCTGTCTTGCTCCTTTGGGGCAGGCGATATTGATCTATCCCAGTTCGCGGGCGCAGGCTTTGCAACAGGCTCTCGATGATAGTTCCCTGGACATAATCAAGCAAAACACTTATCTGGGCAAAAAGCCCTATATCACTACTCTGATCAAGCACAGGAACATACTATGAATATACGTTTTTACTTCATCATAATGCTGATGATGCTGTTTTTTGGAGCCTGGACTTACCTGGCTTATGAGCATAGCGAGATTGTGTCTGAGCGCTATCAGGAATTCAGCGAGCTGCCTGTATATGCTTATGTGGCAGATATCACGCAGGTGGACTCGATCTTGAGCGAGCTGGAGCAGATTCCAGGTATAGCCGGGCTGCAGCACGAAACCGGCTTCCAGGCTGCCCTGGAGCTGGTCAGAGCTTATGATCTGGCATTGGATGACAACATGATCTCGGATTACAGCTTTCCAGATCTGATCACCATTACTTTCACGGCTTCCGATCAAGGGATCCAAGCCAGGATCAAAGCGATGCAGATCCTGCAGCAATACCTTCCCCCCGAAGATATTGATAGCCAGGATAATGCTTACCAGAAGGTCATCAAGAGCTTAGTGCGCCTGAATACACGCGGAATCATGTTTTCGGTGTTTGCCGCCCTGAGCCTGTTTAGCTTCTTCATCGCCAGCCGCATGAGTCATGAACTGCACAGATACCTGAAACAAAGCTGCAAAACACTCAGCGTGGTGGAGCGCATTCGCTTCAAGCGAGCTCGGTTTCTGCGCACCTGGCTGATGCTGATTTTACCCGCAGGGCTGGTGACAGCTATCTATTATGGAGCTGCTTATTTGCAGCTATGGGATTTTTTGCCGCTCTGGCGCAGCTTTGTGATGATGGGCTTGGTGAGTGTGTTGGCCAGCCTTGTTCTCTCACTGTGGCTCAGCGGGCTGGATCAGGAGATAGCCTTGAACCCGATAGTCCCGGAGCCGGAGCTAATCAGGCCAGAGGAGGAACCCGATGCGTAAATATATCCCCAATGCCCTTACTATCCTGCGCTTTATGATCGTGCCCTTCTTCATCTATGCGATGTTTGTCTATCAGCAGGACTACCAGGCTCTTTACTGCTTGATCTTGTTTGTGCTGGCATCACTTACGGACTATATCGATGGGACTCTGGCGCGGGCCTGGAATGTGGTTAGCGATTTTGGCAAGATCATGGATCCCCTGGCGGATAAACTCTTGGTGCTCTCTGCTTTGGCGGGCTTGTGCTGGCTACCGCCCTTTCAGCTCGGTGCCCTGATCTTTATCGTGATCTTCCTCCGCGAAGCCGGCATTACCATCCTGCGTGAAGTCTTGCACAAACGCGGGATCGTAGTTGCAGCCGGCTATCTGGGCAAGGTAAAGACCGTGATGCAGATGGGTGGGATCATCTTTGCTTTGGCGGCTTGGGCCTTGTTACCCGAGATCAGCCCGGCCCTCAGAACAGGGCTTAGCATCTGGTTTTGGATCGTGGTCCTGATCACTCTGAAAAGTGGATTTAACTATGTGAAAGCTTTAATTCCCGGGAGGAATGATGTATAAGTCAATCATTATAGCTCTTTTTGCCCTCATGCTCTTTGCTTGTGGTGGAGGAGACAAAGAGCCGGCGCGTTATCTGAAGTTTGATGACCTGATCGACAATGGCAAGCCTCTGGCCATGGGGGATGAGCGTGATGTCTATCTCTTTTGTGACAGAGCGAATTGGACGGCTCTCAAGCCTTTTATCCAGAGCAGTATCGAGCGGGAATTGATCCTGGTCTATCCCGAGCAGTACTTTAATCTCATTCCCACAGATCTTTCTGAGCTTGATAAGTATTACAACTACCGCAATTTGCTCTTTATCGGAGATCTGGAAAGCGGCGGCAGGGTGTCCCAGCACATGATAAAGAGTCTGGCTCCGGAATTCATCAGCCGGGTACGGCAGAGCGGCGGGGATCTCTTCGTAGCAAAAAACCACGCCAGCAGAGATCAAATGACCATGTATCTGTTGGGGACAAACAAGCTGAATCTGGAAAAGATCGGGGCCATCCAGAGCGATAAGATCTTCGAACTGCTGATCCGGCGCTACGCTCAGAGACAGGGGTATCAGACCTATCAGCAGCCAGTGATCCCCGCTTCTTTTTTTGAGCCTTATCCCTTTAGCCTCAAGATTCCGAATAACTTCACCCTATATTCAAACGACCTGGCAGGCAGATTCCTGTCCTTTATCTACCGCGCTCGGGCGCAAGATCGTGAAATTCCGGATAAATATGTGAATGTTTATTATGAGGATATGCCGGAGAATGTGCTTGATCATGAATGGTTGATTGCCAGGCGGCAGATGTTGGGAGAAAAGTATTTTGAGGGAGATGTCTTTGACGAGGAAGTGATCCGCAAAGAGCGCACCCAGCTCGGTGGACACGATGCCTGGCGCATTGTAGGAGCCTGGAAAAACGAGAAGCATCTGATCGGCGGAGCCTTCCAATCCTATGCTTTTTGGCATGAAGGCCGGGCTTACATCGTGGACAACATCGTCTATTTCCCGGCTGGAGATAAGCTGCCCATCATGGTGGAGCTCTATGTGATCTCTTCCAGTATTACCATCAAATGAAGCTCAGCACGCGACTTGCCATATCCCTGCTGGCGATGATCCTATTCGTCACGGCCTGTGCCTCTGTGCCAAAAACTCAGAGTCCGCAGCCCCAGGAGCCGCAGGACCTTTCAGAACCAACCCTGGCTTCGTTGTATTACTTTATGATTGGGACTTACTTGAATCTGGAAGGCAATTACCCTGTCGCAGATCAGGTCTTCACGCTGGCTTTGGCTCAAGATCCCGCCAGTTTTACCATCCGCAAAGCCTACTACAATAATAGCATGCTATGGTTTTTGCTATATCAGGATCAGGAGGCAGAACAAAGAGTTCGGGATATGCTGGATCTGGCCAGGGCCTCTTACGACTTTGATGAAGAAATGCTGCACCTGGCTTACGCTGTCTATGACATTCTGAAAGACGAGGTAGGGCTAAACTGGGTGCTGCAGCGCCTCATGCAAGAATACCCCTCAGCGCGGGTCTATGTCTGGGAATATATGCGGCAGCGCAGAGCAGGGGTCAAGCCTCAAACGGCGCTACTGGAAAAAGCCTTGCATGAGCCCGGCATCAGGGAGGATATCAAGCTGATGATAGCTGCTCAATATGCGGATCACCAGCCCTCAAAAGCCATTGATATCCTGCGGGAATCAGAGCGCAATCTGATGGCGGAAGAACTGCTCCTGCAGCTGTATCTGGCGCAATCCGAGAGCTCTGCGCTCCAGGCTCATTTTGATACTTACCAATACCCGCAGGATAAGGAAAAGATCCAGCAATATCTGAACACCTTGCAGGGGAATGGCTGCTCTGAGCTTGCCCTGACCCACTGGCAGGGAATTCTCGCCACGAGTGATGCCGATCTGATCGAAACCATCAGCATTATGGCATTTCTGAGTGCTAATACCACCATTCAGCAAGAGATCCAGCAGTATCTGCAGAACAAGACTCCCGCTCCGGCGGAAGATGGCGCTATTGCCGCCATGCTGCTGCTGCACTCCATAGCGTTTCCCGAGTTTACCTTAGCCGATGGGCTTACGGAGCGGATCTATCAGCTCTCAGATCTCACCCATGCGATTTACAACTTTGCCTATCAGAAAGAATATCAGGGAGATCGGGAGAATGACTACAAAACCGCTTTTGCAGATCTGCATCAAGCGGTATTGGAAGCCCTGCCACCATCCGAAATTAGAGATTATATGGCTGAGCATTCAGCTTATATGGCAGGAAAAACAGAAAATAGCACCGCCAGCTCTGTGAAATTGGCGCAGCATCTGATTGCCAAAGGTTTTGGTGGTCATGATGAGTTTATGATGCTCTTGCAACATTATCATGATCAAGATCAGAACCAGGAGCAGATAGAGCTGTTGCGCGTGTACTTGCAACGTTATCCCACCACTGTTTGGATCAAAAACGATTTGGGTTATCGCTTGCTGGATTATCCTGAACACTGGGATGAGGCAGAACGCTTGATCTCAGCCGCCCTCAGCGCCGAGCCGGAAAACGTGAGTTATCTGGATTCCATGGCCTGGCTGCATTATCTGAAAAAAGAGTATCAGGCTGCACAGAGCTATCTACCTAAAATGTTGAAGGACGACAGCGAAAGTGCAGAATTGCTGTATCATGCCGGGATGATCTCTCTGGCGGCAGGTGATCCGTCAGCGGCAAGCGAGTATTTCAGGCAAGCTCTGGAGGCCAAAGACACCGGAGATTATCACGAGCAGTCCCGCCAGCAGTTGGAGCTGCTCAGCCCCACACAACGATGATCCAGGTCCAAAGCCTTAGCTGTGGCTATCAGCATACCGAGATCCTGCATGAGATTGATCTACAGCTTCCTGCCTCCGGCTTCACTGCTCTGTTGGGCCCCAATGGTGCCGGCAAATCCACCCTGCTCTTTGCTTTGATGGGATATCTGAAGGCTACGCACGGACGCATCTTGATTCATGATAAAGACCTTACTTCATATAGCAAGGCAGATCTGGCCAGGATCATTGCCTATATCCCTCAGGAAATCCACAGTGAATTTGATTACAGCGTGATGGATACGGTTCTGATGGGCCGCTATCCCTTCATGGGTTTGCTGAAGTCTTACACTGATGAAGATTTCTATGTGGCAGAAGCCACTCTGCGGCAGCTGGATCTTTTGCCGCTCAAACAGCGCTTTGTGGGGCAGCTCAGCGGTGGCGAAAAGCAAAGGGTCTATATCGCCCGCGCTCTGGTGCAAGAGACTCCATATATCTTTCTGGATGAAAGCCTCTCCCAATTGGATATCAATTACCAGCTTGAGATCATGCGGCGCTTGAAGCAGATAAGCAGAGAGCAAAGCAAGGGCATCCTGCTGATCTCCCACAATCTCAATCTCTCGGCAAATTACGCTGATCGCCTGATCTTCCTCAAAGCCGGGCGTTTGCTCAATAGCGGCAGTCCCAATGAACTGATGCAAGCAGATCTGCTCAGTGCGCTTTTTTCGGTGCCTCTGAGCACCAGCATGAATCCCCTTTCCCAGACCTATAACATCATCTATCCCTGAAGAGGTGGGCATGAAGTATGTATTGATCGCAGCATTACTATTGGTAATAGCATTGGGACTTTTGACCTGTCCGGAAAAAAGCAGCATAGCCACAGATCACTATCCGGTAGTCAGAGTAGTGGATGGCGATACCTTCATCGCCCGCATTGATGGCGAGGAAGCTCGCATTCGCTTGATCGGAGTGGATACTCCGGAATCCGTGCATCCCAATAAGGAAGTGGAGCATTTTGCCCTGGAAGCCAGTGCCTTTCTCAAAGATCTGCTGGAGGGGGAAGAGGTCTTTTTTGCCTATGACCAGAGTAATGCTGCTACCAATCACAAAGATCGCTACGAGAGGGTGCTGGCTTATGCCTATCGGGGGCGGGATTCACTCTTTGTCAATGCCGAAATCATCAGCCGCGGATACGGCCATGCCTACACCAGCTATCCCTTCACTTTTCTGGAAGACTTTTTAAAATACGAGCGCAATGCCAGAACCCAAAATCTGGGGCTCTGGGCAGAAGCGGAAGCATATGCCGCCAGCAGTGATAGCCTGGTCTGGTTCAATCCCGGCAGTAAGAAGTATCACCGCGAAGAATGCCGCTATACCACCGATAAATCTCTGAGCATGCCGCTGGAAGAAGCTCTGGCCAAAGGGTTTGAACCCTGTAAAGTGTGCAAGCCATGAGTGATCAGCACCTTTGGTGACCTGTTTTTTTCCTTTTGCTCGATTTAGGTGTCAACTTATTCAGGACGGCACATCTTCCCCAATATCACTACGGTACCAATACGGGTCGCAGGCGCAATGATGCCGTAGTGATACCGCATTGCTATAGGGGTAGCGGAGCCTCACGCAGTTCCGTATGTTATTGTAGCGGAGTCTTTCCGAAGCTCCGCAGCATGATCAATCCGTTGTAGCATCGGAATGCTACACTACGTAGCGGAGCCTTTCCAAAGCTCCGAGAACCACAACCCCGTCATTCCGCAAGCCACAATCCAGTCATTCCGGACATCGATCCGGAATCCAGTCTGAAGGTGGAAGAAGGCATATTGCCCAAGGTGGGTAATTGACGATTTTTAAACTGGATTCCGGATATTCTACACTGTTCTTCGCTCCACTCAGCCCAGTTCCGAATTCCGGAAAGACGAATGTGGGTCGTTAGTTGGGTAGCGGAGCCTCACGAAGTTCCGTATGTTATTGTAGCGGAGTCTTGCCAAAGCTCCGCAGCATGATCAATCCGTTGTAGCCTCGGAATGCTACACTACGTAGCGGAGCCTTTCCGAAGCTCCGCAGCATGATCAATCGGTTGTAGCCTCGGAATGCTATACAACGCAGCTCCTATATCCTCGACCTTAGCTATTTCAGCAATTCCTGATAGCCAAAAGGGAAAGATTTGGATAGCGACTTGGTCTCGGAAAGCTCAATCTGCGGGAATCTGGCGGCAAGCAGGGAAAAAGCCATGACCAGGCGGTGATCCTGCTGAGTATCCAGGATCACAGCTTCCGGCTCATGAGTCAGCGGAGATATGCTGAGGCGGTCTGATTCCAGCTGATATTTGACTCCAATTTTGTCAAAGGCAGTGCAGATGCCTTGCAGGCGGTTGCTCTCTTTGTAGATCAGCCGTCCAATGCCGTTCAGGGTGCTGGGTCCTTCACAAAACAGAGCGAGTATTGCCAGGATCGGCATCAGATCCGGGCAATTCCTGAGCTCGAAAGTGGAGCCTTGCAGGGTGGCAGAATTGACTTGAACATGGTTTTTGATCTTGCGTACTCCTGCGCCCATCTGTTTCAGAAAATCGAAGATGCATTCATCGGCCTGAATTAGCTGGGGATTGCGATAGCTCGGGAGGCGCTGCCCCGGGGGGATCAGTGCGGCTCGGGCAGCGTAATATGCTATGGTGGAAAGATCTGAATCCACTTTGAAGCTGGAAGGTAACTGCAAGCTCTGGTTGCAGATGCGCAGATCATGCCCCAATACTTGAGCTTTGCCGCCAAACAGGCCAAGCAGCTGCAGACTGAGCTTGATGTAACTCTGCGAGACCTGAAAGGGACTGAGCTTGAGCTGCAGCGGATTCTTCATAAAAGGTGCCGCGAGGATCAGAGAGCTGGCATATTGACTGCTGATATTGCCGGCCAGATGGTGATGACCACCCTGCAATTGACAGCCGTCGATTTCCATGCTATTGCCATTCAGATAGAGCTTTGCGCCCATGGCTTCCAAGGCTTGTTTTAGCGGTGCATACCCGCGGTAGAGCAGGATATCCGAGACCCACACTTGGGATACTACTCCCTCTTGCGCAGCCAAAAAGCTGAGCCAGAGCCGAAAGGCGGTGGCGCTATGGCGAAATACATAATGGTGTTTGCTGGTGGCACACAGCGCTTTATCAAAGCAGAAATCACGGCTTTGAGCCCGCTGGGTAACGCGATAGCCATAGCTTTTCAGCGCAGCTTCCAGCTCCATCACATCATCACAGGGATTGTAGTTCTGGATGCTCATCTCACTCTGCGTGTAAGCAAGCAGGAGCATGAGCCGCTGCAGGATAGATTTTGATCCCGGAATCTTCACTGAGTTGCATCCTTTTTTGCTTTCTATCTTTCAGGCTTGACAGAATTCTGTCAAGTCCAAACTTGGGCAAAACTATCTAAACTAAGGTAATATAAAATGAAAAACCGTCCATCCTGGCAGCAGTATTTCATGCGCATGGCTTTTCTGGCCGCTACCCGCAGCACCTGTTTGCGCAGAGCAGTGGGAGCTGCATTGGTGAGAGACAATCAGATTATTGCCACTGGCTACAATGGCAGCCCCAAGCACAGCCCACACTGCGCTGAAGTGGGATGCCTGAGAGATCAACAGCATGTTCCTTCCGGGGAAAAGCACGAGCTCTGCCGGGGAGTACATGCCGAGCAAAATGCGATCATCCAGGCTGCGATCAATGGCAGCAGCACCAGAAATGCAGAGCTGTATTGCACGCACCAGCCCTGTAGCATCTGTGCCCGGATGATCATCAACGCTGAGATCAAGCGGGTGTATATCGCCAATAGCTATCCGGATGAACTGGCAATCCAGCTATTTCGTGAAGCCGGGATCCAGTTGATTTTGCTGGATCATGAAAGCGGAGCACAGAGCCGGATGGTCTGAGATGTTCAAGCGCTTTAAGGTTCAGGATCTGATCTTGATTGCGGCGTTTGCAGCCATTGGCATCGCGATCAAACCCCTGGTAAGCCCCATCTCCAAGATGATATCCACTCCCCTGGGCATTCCCGGAGGATCTTTTGCCGGAGGGTTTTACATGATGTGGCTGGTGCTGGCAGTGATGATCGTGAACAAAAGCTATACCGGCACCGTGTTTGGCATTTTGCAGGCGATCGGGGTATTGATCTTTGGCATTGCCGGAAACATGGGTGCGATATCGCTGATCACTTACACCATGCCGGGGATCGTGGCAGATATTATCTATTGGGCTTTGCGCCGAAAGCAGCACCTGGCTGCGCATCTGATGATCTGCGCTTTGGCAAATATGAGCGGGGCCTTGATCTCGGCAAAGCTGATTTTTGCCCATCCGCCCTCCATCCTCGTCGCCATCGCAGCATTGTCTCTGGCATCGGGCATCGTGGGTGGATATCTGAGCTATGCCATCTATAGGAGTTTGGATAAAATGAGGATTTTATGAAAATAGCACTACTTATTTTGAGCTTGAGTCTGATATCTCAGCTCATGGCTCTGGTAATCACCGATCATACGGGGCTCGCGCACGAGTATCCCTATGAGACCTTTTTCAAGATTCAGGCAAAAGAGTTTGCCACCAGCCGCGAGCTTGATGGCGAGAGCCAAACCACCATCTGGCAGGGAGTACGCTTTGATACCTGGCTCAAAGAACAGAATCTGGGAGATTTTTCCCGGATTCGGTTTGTCTCCTCAGACCGCTATGAAGTGGTGTTTAACCGGGCAGAATGGGATACCCTGAGCTGCTGGCTGGCACATAGCGAGAATGGTGAGATCTTCCCCAAAGAGCAATTGCGCGTGATCTTTCCGCATCTGAGAAGCCAGCACTGGGTGCGGGACGTCCAAGAAGTGCGCCTGGAGGAATACACCCAAATCCCCATGCCCAGAAAGTTTATCCTCATGACAGACTTTTTGGCCACCCAAAAGCTGATCCGGGATCCCAAGCCCTTTGTGCGCTTGCAAGGTTATCGCTTCGACGACTTTGTGCAGATCCTCAGCGAAAATCCCAGCAAAGAGCTCGTGCTCTATAGCCGGGATGGTCTCACCCAGAATCTCCGCTATCCGGCGCAACTTTCCGGCGCGGTTTTGGAGCTAAGTGCTGATGGCAGCTACAATCTGAAAAGCCCGCAAATCCCCGGTGGAATGTGGATGAAAGACATCATCTATCTGCAGTGTGATGCCGTGGCCTTGATTCATAAAAAGCACCTCTCCAGCTTGATTCCTCTGGCCCGGATATTGGATTGGCAGCTGACGCCGGAGGTGAAGGTCAAGCTGAATTTTCTCCAGGGCGAGGAAATCCAAATCCTGAGTGATGCGCTCACAGAACCGATGATATTTGAGGGAATTGAAGATTTCGAACTCCTGCCCTGAGTTACGAGTACAAAATCTGAGTTTGAGCTTTGCGGATCAGGAGCAGGCGATCTGGGATGATCTCAGCTTTGTGGCAATGCCCAAAGAGATCACCGCGATCACCGGAGCCAATGCCTCGGGCAAGAGCAGCCTGATCCATGCGCTGTGTGGAGTGATCCCGCAGAGCATCAAAGCCGGGCTTAGCGGTCAGATCATGCTGGATTGCACCGATCTCAGAGCCATTGCCCTTTGCGAGATGTATCGATATATGAGTGTGGGGCTTAGCGATGCGGGCATGCAGATGATGTTTCCCACAGTGGAGCTGGAGCTGGCCTTTGCTTTGGAAAACATGGGACTGACTGCTGCGAAGATGAGACACAGGATCTCTGCAGCGGCGGATTTTTTTGGCCTGCAAAAACTGCTGCTGCAAGCACCGCAAGCCTTGAGCGGCGGCGAGCAGAGGTTGCTGCTCTTCGCAATCTGCGATGTGATGCAAAGCCCGATCCTCCTGCTGGATGAGCCTGAAACCGGGCTATCTCAGACATCCCTGCACCTGCTATGCCAGTGGCTGCAAAAGCTAAAAGCCGCAGGCAAGATCGTGGTTTTGGCTACGCACAACGAACAGCTAATTCGGCTGAGTGATGCCCGGATCGCTCTGAGCACATAGATGTTTGAAATCACCCAGCTCAGCTTTGCCTACTCCGGGCGTGAGCAGCTGTTTGAGAATTTATCTCTGCGCTTGCCCAAGGCAGAGAAATGGCTCTTACAAGGTGAAAATGGCTGCGGTAAAAGCACCTTGCTCAAGCTGCTCTGTGGGAAATTGTCTCCTGCTGCCGGGAGCATCACTTGCTTCCAGCCCACGGGATACTTCTATTTGCCCCAACAGGCAGAGAGCCGGATCTTGGGCATCAATCTGGTGCAGGATCTGCAGATCTGGCAAATGGCGGGATTGGATCCAGCCGGTCTGAAAACCCATCCTTTGGTTGCTGGCTTCGCGCCACAGTTTTGGGAGCTACCTTTGCACGAGCTTTCTCAGGGTACCAAACAGGCATATCTTCTGGCCATCGCCTTGATGCACCGCCAGCAATACCTGATCCTGGATGAACCCTATCCGGCTCTGGATCTTCAGCGTCGGCAAATCCTGACCCAAGCGCTTGCAAAGCGGCGGGGCTTGCTTCTGGTAAGCCACTATACCCCGGATATCCCCTTTGATCATGTGCTAAACCTGCATGAGGGCAGATTATGGTGAAGCGCCGCTTGCATCCCTTGTCCTATATCCTCTTGTGCGTATTTTACAGCAGTATGGCTATTGCTTCAAGTAGCCCTCTGCAATTGCTCTGGATCTTTGTCTGGGCTTGGCTCACGGATTTTCGGGAAGGGTACACTGCCCTGATTCTGCGCTTGAGTAGTCTCAAAAAGATCGGGTGGCTCTTGATCTCGCTGGGGTTGATCCAATTGCTGTTTCGCCGCGGTGGGCAGATTCTGTTCTCGCTGGGCTGCTTTCAGGTGCATGAAGCAGCGCTGACCTACGCCGCCATGATCGCTTTGAGAATCATGATTATCTATCTTTGTGCCAGCAGTTTGAGCAAGCTGGATTTTAGCAGTTACCGGGCTGCCTTTAGCAAAATCCGTTTGCCAGAAGAACTCTCATTTATGGTGTCCTATATGGCGCATTTGATCCCGCAGCTAAGCGCCCGGTTCCGGCAACAAATGGCAGAATTGAGCGCGCGGGGACTGCGGTTAAAAAAACTGCGCTTGAACCAAAAATTGACCATCTACCGGATCTTAGCTCTCTTTACAGTGGCGGATCTCATCCTGCAGAGCAAGAGGCAGGCCACAGTGCTGGAGCTGCGCGGATTTCGCAGTGCAGGAAAAAGCAGCAGCTTGCATGTCCACAGGCAAAGTGTATGGGATTTGGCGATTATGATCTGGATTGCTTTGCTGAGCCTGAGCCTGATCTGGCTATAAATAAGGCAGGATGGCATAGAAATTGCATAAATCATGGAAAGCTATGAAATTAAGTAAAGAAAAAGAACAACACAGCCGGCTCAATCCTGATGCCCTGGGCTTGGGCGAGCCGGAACAGGATAACAAAGCGTTGCGGATTAGTATGGTGATAATCGCTCTGCTAATGCTCTTGGGAATCGGATTTCTGGGTGTCCAGTATGGCAGCAGATCTGCCCAGGATCGTATCCAGGCTCTGGAAGCAGAAAACGAGCTGCTGCGGAGCCGGGTGGAGCAATATACCACAGTGGTGGATTCCATCTACAACATGCTTGATTCACTGGGCATGAGACCAAAAGAGAAAAGAGACTTTCCTTACAATAGCGGTGGAGCAAACGAATTTTCCGGCTATCCCCGGGATCAGGAACTGAAGCTGCGGATGGAGAATCTCGAGCAAAAGCTCTCTGAGATCCTGGCCTTTGTCGAGCCAAAGTTTCCCAGCGAGCCTATGGCGAGCTTGACTGCGTTGGAGCTGAAGGGAGATATCCCTGGCATCTATCCTGCTTTTGGGCGGATCTCAGATACCTGGGGTTCCCGAGTCCATCCGGTTACCAAGAGTCTGGACTTTCATTATGGGATTGATATTTCCAATAAAACCGGCACTCCCATCTATGCTACGGCAGCAGGAATTGTAAAAAAAGCATCCTATATCAAGGGTTATGGCAGACGCATTGTGGTTGATCACGGCAATGGCTACGAGAGTGTGTATGCGCATCTGTATGCTTACCGGACTCAGGTGGGCGAAGCGGTCACAAAGGGTCAGATCATCGGCCTGATGGGCAATTCCGGTCTTTCCACCGGTCCCCATCTGCACTATGAAGTGCACTTCAAACAGCGTAGATTGAACCCCGCCAATTTTCTCAATCGCAGCGAACAATATGCCTCCCGCTAAGCGCTCAGCCTGGCTCATCACAAACCACGCACCACAGCAAATCAGATCGGGATACGAGCAGATCTCGGGCGATATCATCGCAGTGGATAAAGGCTTGGAATGGGTGCACAAGCTAAGCTTGCAGCCCCGACTGATCATCGGCGATCTTGATTCTGTATCCCCGCATATCCTTGCTCAATATCAGGATATCCCTCAAAAGAGTTATCCCGCCCAGAAAAATGAAACCGATACCGAACTGGCCCTAATCTGGTGCACCGAGCAAAACTATCATAACATTGTAATCTGCAACGATATGCAAGGGAGATTTGACCACAGCGCTGCCCTCATTCAAAATCTAATCCAGCTGCATCACCGCGGAATCTCCGGCCGCATAGAAACTGAAACTCAAAGCATCTTCTTTCTGGATCCCATCACCCGGATCTCAGCGCAAAAGGGAGATCTGCTCTCGCTGATTTCATATAGTGAAATGAGCCGCTTTGTCAGCTCCAAAGCCCTGCAATATCCCCTGAATGATCTTCTCTTGCATCGGCCTCAGAGCCGGGGAATCAGCAACGTTCTGATGGCGGATGAGATCGAGATCAGGCTGGATAGCGGATTGGTGCTGGCAATATTGACC
>CAZCRD010000119.1:0-22114 GCA_964501025.1 uncultured Candidatus Cloacimonadota bacterium
CTCCATAGAAGCATCGGTGTTCTGATCATGCGATGATGCGGCATAGGGGTCATCAAGCTGTTCGATCACCACCGCAGAGCTGAGATCCAAGCCGGTGGAAAAATGGACATTTGCCTGCAAGATATCAGGATAAGTAGGCACAGCGCTATCCATCACGCTGGTGTCGATCACGGCACAAGCAGTGAAAAGCAAGCCCAAGCATAATAGTATGAGAATTTTCATCAGCCACCTCACTCAGTGCAAACAAGCAATAATCGTCATTTTTGTCAATTCAAATCACAAAAAAAGCCACAGAGCTTATTCCGTGGCTTTTGTCAGGGTGTTGCTGAGGAGGGATTTATTTTCTGTTCTTATATTGCCTTTCGCCGTCACAATCGTCACAATCATACTTTCTTTCGCCCATGCCCGATGCTCTGCGACCCGAGCGCATGTGATCCAGATCCCGGCGTTGCTGCATGTTTTACATCCGCTTTCTTGGTCCCCACATCAGGTGCAGGTTTTTGAGCATGATGGCTTTTTGGTCTTTGTTCAGTTCTTTGAGATGATTTGCCATCAAATCCACGCGAGCGTTTTTGATCTGCAGTTCTTTGGCGCTGATCTGCTGATTCAGTTCTTTCGCCTGTCTGATGTTTTCCTTTCTCATGGCCTCGACCACGTCGAGTTTGAGGTTCTCAATTTCAGCGGAAAGGATATTATTTTGCCTTTCAAAAGCTGCCCGAGCTTCGGCAAATTTTTCCATTTGGGCTTCACTAAGATTCAGTTCTTCCCAGCCTCGTTGCATGGGATTTGGTCTTGCTCTCATCATTGGGGCGTCATTTCTGCCGGGCATTCTGCCCATGTTTTGGGCTAGCAGGATGCCTGTAGTCATTGCCAGAACCAGGCTAATTACAATTATCTTCTTCATGTTTGTGTCTCCTTCTAAATGTATCTTTTATGGCTTGGATTCTTTGTTCCATCTGCAGAGCGCGGGCATTGAAATAGGCTTCAGCTTCCTCGGCGCTCATTTGTTTTCGAAGTTCCAAAAGTCTGTAGCCCAATTCCCGTTCCAAAGAGTTTTGGACGGTGAGGGAGCTATCCAATATCGCGATAATGGTGTTTTCATCGATGGGGTCCATTGCCAATTCACGCAGCAGCTGTATCTTAGTGTCATCATAACGAGTACGGAGCTCGCGGAGCTCAGGATCCCAGTTCATGTGTTCAATGTTTGGAGGTAGAGGGATTCTCGAGAATCTCTGGACTGGCGGTTTGGGGGGATGATTTCTGCCAAAATGTAGCCACAGGATCGAGCCCAAAACAGCCAGATTGAAGGCTATGGATACAAAGAGCAGGATCACAATCAGGCGCTTACTCATCGAAGACCTCCAGGAGGCTATGCTCGCCAAAACTGATATAGGTTTCGCTCTCTTCGATCTGAGGATGGAGCTGGCTGCCTTCATAACCTTTGATGCCGACCAGAGTGCCGGCAAAGAGGCTGAGCAGGATGGCCAGACTCGCAGTTGCGTAGGAGAGCCCGGGTTTACGCACCCAGCTTCGTCTGTTTTCCCGCGGCAGATTGCTGAGGATGCGGTAATGCAGCCACTCAGGATACTCTGGCAGGGAAGTTACTTGCAATTGGGCTTGAAGATCTTGATTTGCAGCCAGAATCCGGGCACAGGAGGAACACTCTTGCAGATGCTCTTGCAGAGCTTGAGCCTGATGTGCACTCAGCTCGTTATCGAGCTTCAGGCTGATGAGGCGTTCGGCGGTTTTGCATCTCATGGTTCTCTCCTTAAATTTAGTAAGCGATCAGCGCTTCTATACATTATACCTTACCATCCTTGCTATCCTGCATTATTTTTTTGCGCAAGAGACGTTTGGCTCTCACCAACAGGGATTCCACCGCTTTGAGGCTGATTCCAAGGTGATCTGAGATCTCTTGGTAGGATAGCTTTTCATAATATTGCAGCTGAATCACTGCTGCCAGCCGGGGTGGAAGCTCTGCCACAGCTTTGTGTAGCGTAGAATAATCCACTTCTTCAGTCGGCGTGGGTTCGGGGATATGGGCAAAAGAGCCTGGATCCACAGACACATAGCGGGATTTTTGTTTCAAAAAGCTCATCGCTTTGTTGTGTGCCACCTTGTAGGTATAGGCCAGCGCTGTGCGCTCCTCGATTCCCTCAAACTTTTGGTAGATAGCGATAAACACCGCCTGCACCAGATCCATTGCATCTTGTTCGTTGGCGGTGATTCCCATCAGATAGCGGAAGATTCGCTTCTCATGGGCCGTGAGGAATTCTTCAAAACATTCTTTTTTCATCAATAACTACCACCATATATACTAAGCGATAAGGCGAATCCTGCAAAGAAAATGCCAGCAGGGGCAGCACCGCCGGATCATGGCTGTTATCTTGCTGATGAGTGCCGGTAGAGCACGTGCTGCAAAGCGATTGCGGCAAGCGCACCGAAATTGATCATTCTGGTGAGAACCCTGGATGGCGTGGAGTTCAGCATATAGGGAATGCCACTATCCCCTTGCTAACAGAGCCAGATAGCGGCAGCATTGCGCCTGCGAGGCGTATTGGTGGCGCAGTGCTGCCGTAGAGCAAAAAAGGAGGATGTGCCAGAATGGGCACCTTATCCAGAGCTTAGCCCGCATTTGATTTGCCCTCAGCTTGGGGAATTGTGTCGCCCGTAAAGGGCTTTATGGAGGTGTGACCTCAGTGTCGAGGGGCTCCGCTTCGCTGCGCACCCTCGCTATATTCTGATGCCCGCAAGGGGTGTGATCTGGTTTATCTGCCCAGTATGAGGGGCTCCGCTTCGCTGCGACCCTCGCTATATTCTGTCTCCCACAAAGGGCTTAAAGGCATGCTCCTGGATTCTAACATGCGGGGGACAAGATGAAAGGCGGCTGCTTTAGCTGCCGTGCTCATGAATCGGGTTTGCGAGGGCAAGATGATTTCCGGTCGGCTTTAGCCACCGGCAAAAACCTGGCAGCTGTCCAGACAATCAGCATATCTGAACTGTTAGATTCACAAAGTTTGCCTCGGTTCAGGCGATTACGCGCGGGGCGGAAAAACTCTCTTGACGGTTTTTGGACACTCCAAAACAATGCAGGTATGAAGAATCCGAACCGCAATGCCAGTATCTATTTCCTTGCGCGCAAATATCTTGCCGGCAGGAGTTCCACGGGCATTAGCCGGTCTCACACCCTCACCCTGATCGGCATAGCACTGGGCGTAATGGCTCTGATCACAGTCAGTTCCGTAATGAATGGTTTTCGGGAGGACATCCGCAGCCGGATCATCGGAACCCTGTCTGAGATAAGGCTTTCTGCCCCCGGTAATGAGGGCTTGAAGGATTATCAGGGGATTATCTCTCAGCTTCAAGCAGAGGGATTTGCCGCAGCCCCAGTGGTCAGAACCGAGCTTCTGCTCAGAAGTGAGCAAGCTTCGGCACCGGTCGTGGTCTTTGGCATCGATCCTCAGCAGCAAAAAGCGGTGAGTCCGGTGCTGAATCATCTGCCCAACGAGAAATTCTGGCATGGTGTGGTTGCCGGAGAAATGCAGCCGGAAGCTTTTAATGCCGGTGGCATTGCTTTGGGGTCTGCTCTGGCCAGTGAATTGGGGCTATATCTGGGGGATGAGGTGCAATTGATTTCTCCTATCTTCAATGTGCCCACACCTTTTGGTTTGCTGCCCAAGGTACATTATTTGCGGGTAGAGGCAATCTTTGTGGCAGGGATGCCGGAGTATGATCAGAGCTATTGCTACATCCCGCTATCAGTGGCGCAGGGCTTCAATTCCTACCACGATCAGGTGGATTACATCGAGATCAGAAGCGACAATCCTCAGCACAGCCGGCGGCATCTGCGGCAGCTGGCTCCACTATTTAAAGAGTATAAGCTGGAGGATTGGAGCAGCTTTGATGCTTCGCTCTATGGTGCGATACGGTTTGAAAAATACCTGATGTTTGTGATCTTGCTGTTTATGTTTATTATCGCCAGCTTCAATCTCACCGGATCGCTATTCAAGCTGATCACGCAAAAGAAAGCTGAGCTGGGGCTGCTCAAAGCCTTGGGCTACGAGGAGCGGGAGCTGCGTCGGCTCTTCTTGTATCAAGCCATGATGCTCTGCACTTTGGGCATCGTGATGGGTGCGATCCTGAGTACTATCCTCTTGGTGATACAGGATCAAACCGGGCTGGTAAAGCTCGAGGACATCATCGTTTTGCCGGTCAAAATCCAGCTTTCAGACTATCTTCTGGTAATCGCAGTATCATATATACTCACATGGCTGAGTGTGCTCTTACCCCTGCAAAGACTAAAGAAAATCAACGCGGTGGAGCTGATCCGCCACAACGCATAAAACGAGGTGACTTATGAATAGACAAGATGCATTCCGCATTGCCATTGAGGCCGAAATCAGGTCTCAAAAACTCTACAAAGCGCTGTCCAATAGCTTCAGAAATTCCGAGACGGCACAGTTTTTTAAGCAATTGCTGCACTATGAAGAGGATCACGAAGCTAAGCTGCGCAAGCTCTTTGCTCAGGAATTTCCCGGACAACAGCTGGTCTTGACCGATGATCCCGATATCGAGCTCAAAGGACTGAAACTCGTGGATCCCAAAGCCGTGCTGGAATTTGCGATCTCCCGCGAAGAGCTGGCTCAAGTGATCTACATCAAACTCGCTCAGCAGAGTGAAGATGAGAAAACCAAAGCCTTGCTGGAACAATTGGCGGCTGAAGAAGCAAATCACAAGGAGCTGCTCT
The DNA here is from genome assembly GCA_964501025.1 of uncultured Candidatus Cloacimonadota bacterium. Lineage (GTDB taxonomy): Bacteria > Cloacimonadota > Cloacimonadia > Cloacimonadales > Cloacimonadaceae > UBA5456. The sequence goes on from CAZCRD010000119.1 coordinate 4,748, forward strand.
TTACCGAGATCCAAAAGCTGCAAGGCATCTTGCAGTGGTATGATCCCTCCGAACTCAATGGCTTGATGGAGCACTAAGAGCTTGATCAAAGACCAAAGCGATCTCTTTGAGGTGCAGGAACTGAAAGAGCGCGAAGTGCCGCTGGCGGAAAAGCTGCGTCCCCTTACTCTGGATGAGCTCAGGGGACAGGAAAAGCTGATCTCGGCAGATTCCATGCTATCGCAAATGATCTCAAGCGGAATCTTTCATAGCTTCATCCTCTGGGGTCCTCCCGGCAGCGGCAAGACCACCATTGCCCGCATCATCGAAGCCAGGGCATCCCACCGCTTTATTCACTTTTCTGCGGTGCTTTCCGGGATCAAAGACGTCAAAGCCGTGATGCGGGATGCGGATTACCAGCATCGCACCAAAGGCGAACGCAGCATCCTCTTCATCGATGAGATTCACCGCTTCAACAAATCCCAACAGGATGCCTTTTTGCCTTTTGTGGAGAGCGGAGCCATCATCCTGATCGGGGCTACTACCGAGAATCCATCTTTTGAAGTGATCCCGGCGCTGCTATCCCGCTGTCATGTCTTTGTGCTGGAGGCTCTTGCCGAAGCAGACCTGCGGGAGATCCTGCACAAGGGTTTTACCGAGCTCGAGCTGGAAATCGATGAAGATGTGATCGGATGGATGGCGGCAAATAGTGGGGGAGATGCCCGGCGTGCCTTGAACGAATTGGAGCTGATCCAGAGCTATCTGAGAGAAGATCCCCATCCTGAGATTGCGGAACTGGCCAAAACTCTGGCCAAGAAGTCCATGTTTTACGACAAAAACCGTGAAGAGCACTACAATCTGATCTCGGCTCTTCATAAATCCATGCGCGGCAGCGATCCCCAGGCAGCCTTATATTGGCTGGCACGCATGCTGGAAGCCGGAGAGGATCCTCGCTATGTGGTGCGCCGCATGATCCGCTTTGCCTCCGAAGACATCGGTCTGGCGGATCCCAATGCCCTGGTTCAGGCCTTGGCAGCCAAGGATGCCCTGCTTTTTGTCGGAATGCCCGAAGCCAGTAATGCTATGGCCCAAGCAGTAATCTATCTGGCCACAGCACCCAAAAGCAACAGCCTGTATACTGCCTATGCCTCAGCCGCTGAAGATGCCAGAAAGACCAGTCACTACGGCGTACCTTTGCAGATCCGCAATGCTCCCACCAAGCTGATGCAGGATCTAAACTATGGCAAGGATTATAAATACGATCACGAGTATGAGCACAAGTATCAATATCAGAAATACTTCCCGGATCAATTGGACGAAAAGGTGTATTATGAACCCGGTGAATTTGGCTTTGAACGTGATATCGCCAAACGCATCGCCTGGTGGAAAAAACTCAGGGAAAAATAGCTATAGCGCTTCGATGCTAACCGCTGTTCCCGAAGCTGATACCATCAGCATGCTCTGGCCGATCACCTCATAGTCTATATCCACGCCGACCACGGCATTGGCGCCCATTTTCATGGCGATCTGTTGCATTTCCTGCAGGGCATCCCGGCGGCCATCCTGCAGCTTGGTCTCGTATGCTTTGCTGCGTCCGCCGATCACATCGGTGATGGAAGCCATGATATCCCGCATGATATTAGCGCCCATGATAGCTTCTCCGGTCACGATGTCATGATACTTTGTGATCCGATAGCCATCCAGGCTTGGAGTTGTGGATACGATCATAATTCTCTCCTTTGGTATGATATGCTACTCTTTCATTGAGGGAGGATTTGGTCAAGTAAAAAGTGGGTGAGCCGGCAAAGATGAGCTTGATATTCAGAGCTCTGTGGCAGGAAACCGGGCTCCAGCTAAAATACTCTCCGCGGGAGCTCAATAAGCCGGATTCTGTGATCCCGGCGCACCGGGACTGATGTCTATCCCTCTGGGCCAGGACTCGCGCCCTGGCTCAAGCTGCCTACCCGGAAGCGGTGTGGGCACACCATTGCTTCCCTATTTGGCATTGCACCGGATAAGGCATTCCTGGCTGCCACTGTCACCAATGGCACCGGTGGTCTCTTACACCACCATTTCACCCTTACGTGACACCCGAATCAGGCCTGGATATCAAGCATGATTCAGATGCCACGCGGTTTGTTTCTGTGGAGCTGGCTCTGCATTGCTGCAGCTTCCGGTTAGGAAGTATCCTGCCCATGGTGTCCGGACTTTCCTCTATGCCCGAGGGCACAGCAGACATCTTTCACTCCCGCGGAGCAATATAAAAGCAAAGAAATCTGGGGTAGAGATCCTGGCAAGCTGAACTTTACAGGTATCTCAGCAATTCACGATCGGTCACCCCGGCATAGAGCTCGATAAAGGGCTTTACCGGGCTGATATTGATCTTGGGAAAAAAGACTTCTTCGATCTGGAAAAAGCCAACAGAGGCATTCATCTCCACGTCAATGCGGATGGGTTTTTCTTCGCCTTTGCGGATATGCACTTTTTGAATGGCTGAGGCTGAGGTGCGATGGATATCTCCGGGGCGTACCTTGGTAGAAAGCATTGCCGGAATCCTGGCTCGGCCCTTTTCCATGTCGCTGCCATCTCCGATCAGCACCAATCCTGCCTCCAGAGAGTGGATCTTGTGCGTGGCCATGTGGCCAAAGATACCTTCGATGGCGATGGACTTGATCGCAGCCTTGATATGGTATTCATCTTCGGCATGGATGGCGCTTAACACCTTATCGATGAATGGTGTAGCGATCTGGATGCTGAGGAATTCATGGCTGTCACGGGCGATGGTCATGCCCAGATCATGCATGAGTGAAGCCAGGATCACACCCACCAGGGAGTCATCTGCTGTGCCCACCTTCTCTTTTTCCAGATGCATCTGGATCCCGGCATCATGCAGCAATTTGAACATCTTGATCGTATTCAGAGTGGCTTTTCGCATGTGCACCGGGCCGTGATCGTTGAAGCCCAGGCGTTTGATCGATACTATATTGGCATATTCCTGCAAGGCTTGAATCTCGGGATCGGCAAAGAGCAATTCGGCGGTCTTCAGAGCCTTGCCAGAGAGCAGTTTCAGGATTCTATCTTCCAGTTGCTGTTGTTTCACTGATTTATACATTGTTATTATCTCCTTTAAAAGCGGTGCCTCAAGCGCATAATGAGGCTGGTGGCAGAGGTTACTATGGCGATCGCGATTGAGATCGTCCCCGCGATCATCAAGGTGTCAAAGATCAATCTCGAAGCCATTGAGGTTTCGCCGCTGATATAGGCGCGCATCGCATAATACATAGTGCGTCCCGGCACCAGGGGTATGATCACGCAGATCACAAACACTGATACCGGAGTGGTCATAAGCCTTGCCACCACTTCCGAATATATACATACTAAGATAATCGCCAAAAAGACCGAAAGCAACATAGACTTTGAATAATACAGGATAGTCAGATAGCTGGCCCAGCACAAGCCACCTCCCAATCCAGTGAGAAGCACACGCCAGCCCTTGAGATTGCTGCGCACGGAAAACCCGATGATGGCCAGAATAGCCCAGCAAAACTGCATCAGAGTCAAATGATCAAAGGGCTGCATCAATGTCCCCACAATTCCCACAGCTTCAGCATTGCACCACTGCCAGCCACGATGCCGATGGTGATGATCAGTGCTTCCACGCCACGGGCGGTTCCCGATACCAGATCACCGCTCATCGTATCACGGATGGCGTTTGTGATGGAGAGACCGGGCACCAGGATCATGATGCCTCCGATGATGATCGTATCGAGCCGGATATAGGGCACCCAGATATCCATGCTTTTGGCCAGAAGGACAATCAGGGCGGCAGCGATGGCATTGAGCAGAAAGTTGTTTACCGGCAAGCGAGAGATATACTTAAAACTGGCACTTACCAAAAACCCGATTAGGAAGGCCACGGCAAATTCGTTCCAGGCTCCCCCAAAGAGCAAGCAAAAAAAGCCACTGGTTGCTGCGCCACTGAGATTGGTCACCCAGGCCGGATACAAGCTCTGGGCATCGATCCGGTCTAATTCACGACTAAAATACTCTCTTTTTGAGAGTTCCGGATCGATCGATGCGCTGTTATCCGAATTCAGAAGGCTTACGATGTGGCACACTTCAGTGATTTTGCCCAGATCTATCCTGCGGTTATCGATTCTCTTGATCCTGGTAATCAGGTCATTGTCTTCATCGCTGATACACAGAAAGATCCCGGTAGGAGTCACAAAAGACTCACATTGTGGGAATCCCAAGCCATGGCAGACACTATGCATCATGGATTCCACCATATTAGTCGCACCCCCGCTCTGCAGGATGATGCGTCCGGTCTCCAGTGCCAGTTTACTGCATTGTTGCAGAGTTACTTGTTGCATCATTCCCCGCTTTCGATCAGCTGCAGGATACTCTGGGGCAGGCCCAGAATCTCAGCGATCTGGATTGCATTCAGCGGCGGAGTCTGGCTCTCGGAGAGCCGGATCAAGCTATAATCCATAGCAAGCGCCAGGGATTTGAGCCGCTGATTGATATCCGCAGTCTGATCGGCTGGCAAGGCGCTATCAATGCCTTTGATCTGATACTGGGAGACTGTATCCAGGCGCGCCGGAGCACTAAAATGGGTGGCGGCTATCGTGGTATGGGGAGTGCCGGCGAGATAGCTGATCACCGCAGTGGCCAGGGCTTCGCCTTCTTTGGGATTAGTGCCTTTGGCAAATTCATCCAAAAGAAAGAGGCCGCGACCTTCTTCTTGCAGTGCCTCTCTGAGAGCTACCACTTCCACCCCGAAGGAAGAGAGGTTTTCGCGCTCTGATACGTGATTGTAATAGACAAAATCGTATGCTGGCAAGGTGGCGGATTGAGCAGGCAACGGGATTGCCAGCTTGAGCAGCAAAGCGCATTGCGCCATGCACTTCAAAATGCTGGTCTTGCCGCCCATATTGGGTCCGGTGATCAGGTTGGCAGCGGGATCAAAGTCCAGATCGAGGCTCTGATATTCCCGCTGAGCTGCCTTCAGAACCTGCTGCAGAGGAAGATTGCGCACCTCGACCAGGTGGATCTCATCAGCCAAGGTGGGGATACAGCAATCGTATGTCACAGCAAATGCCGCCAAGGCATAATCCCAGCCCAGTTCTTTGACTGCCTGCACAGCTCGCTCCAGCTGAGGGTAATAGTCACTGATGTGGCCGGAAAGCTGCTCCAGGATGAGGTCTTCTTCTCTGCTGATAGCGCTATTGAGCTCCATGATCTGGCCCTTCAGCCGGTTTGTATTCTCATCATCAGCCAGGATATAGCTGAGATTGGCAATGCTTTCACGATGCAGCACAAAGTGCGAGCTTTGCCGGATCTTGCTGATCAGGTCCTCCTGCTGGCGGGAGAGCACAAATTCGGCTTTGAGTCCGGGGAGATCAAGCTGAGCCCGGGCTTTCTCAAGCAGTTGCTGACGGCTATGTTTAAGCTTGAGATTCAGCTGTTGCCGCCTTGCGTCCAGCTCGCGCAGCTTTTTGCTGAAAGCGGGAGAAAGACGAAATGAGGGTAGCTTGTTGCCTTCCGGATCCAGGAGTTCAAACAGCTGTATCAGATCCGGGAAATCATAGCCAGCAGCAGCTTGTTCCAGAGCATAGGCACGCAAGGCCTGATAATGCCAGATAAAAGTCTTGAGCTCAAAAACCTGGTGGATGGCAAGCAGGGCATGGTGATAGCTGTGCGGATGCAGCTGCGGAATGTGGGCCAGCAAGACTTCCCAACGGGCATGCTGATCCCGCTGCAGCATCTCCAGCAAGCTTCCCCGCCGTTGGTAAGCTGCCCGGATTTGCGGCACAGAAAGCCTTTCCCGGCTGAGTTTTTGCCGCTTTACTGCTGCCAGAAAATCCGAGGGGACTTCTATCAGGTCAAAAATCTGATCCAGGCTCAAGCGCTGGCTTTGCTGTCTGTTCATATCAAACTTTCCTTAGATTCAGCTTTTATGCTTTGCCTTCTGTGTCAATCTTTTTGTTTGCCGGCTGATCTGGAAGGTATCAGTGCTGGTGCTCGTGGCTTTGACGATACAGTAAATCATGGTTACTACAGCTATTGCTTTCAAACTGGATGGTTACATGCTCAATGTGGTATTTGGCGGCCAAAATCTGCTTCACCTTTGCCAGCAAAGGCTCAAGCTGGCAGAGCATCTGATCCGGCACATCGATATGCGCCTCAAAGAAATAGGACTTATCATCGATCATCCAGGCGTGGGCATGATGCACGTTGTTTATGCCATCAAGGGTTTCGAGATCCGCCTTCAAATCCGGCAAAGAGATATCCGGTGCGCCTTGCATGATGATGTGGGTGGAGCTGCGGATGATCGCATAGCTCTCCCGCAAAATATACAGTGCCACCAGAAGCGTGATCAAGGGATCTATCCAATACACCTGCCACAGGACGATGGCGATCCCGCCCAGGATCACCCCGACCGAAGACAGGGTATCTCCCATCAAGTGCAAATAGCTGGAGCGGATGTTCATGCTGTCCTTTGATCCACCATGCAGCAAGATCACAGAGATCAGATTTGAGATCAAGCCAATCGACGCCACGATCAGCATCAGATAGCCTTTGATCTCTGAGGGCGAGTAAAATCTCTTAAAAGCCTCAATGATGAGAAAGGTACTGATCCCAAACAAGGCTGCAGCATTGACAAAAGCTGCCAGAATTTCCGCTCTGCGATAGCCAAAGGTATGCCTGAAATCACTGTCTTTTTTGGAGATCTTGAAGGCATAGTAACTAATCAGGATCGAGATGGTATCGCTGAGATTGTGCACTGCATCCGAGAGCAAAGCCAGGCTGCCTGAGACAAATCCTCCGATGAACTCTGCAATCGTGATGATCAGATTGAGCAGGGTTACAAATCTGAACCGTGCCGGGCTGATGCTGCGCGGGTCAGCATGGGCATGAGAGTGATGATGTTTCGCTGTATTGTGATTATCTGGCAAAGTATCCTTCCTTTTTCTGGGTCTTTTTTCAATAGTATAATCCATTGCAAGATGCGGGCATCAGATTTGTGCCAATAATTGATTCAAGCTGCTCTCACAGCCTCGGGATGAAGTCGGATTAGTCTCGAGATCAAGCCCTGATCAAGCCCTGAACAGGAGAGAATCAGGGCTTGATCTCGAGTCTGTATCGACTCAATCTCAAGCGCAGGGCAAAAGGGATAATACTATGCCGGAGGTTCCGGGACGATCAAAGTGCCAGGATCAACCGCCGCCACCGGGAGGATCATCAAGGCCGGGAGCACCGCCACCGCCAGGACCCTCACCGGGGTTATCTCCGCCAGGACCTACTCCAGGATTTTCGCCACCATTGCCATGACCGCCATAATTGAACTGCTTGCCGGTGTTTACATCCATGTCTGTAGTGTTTGTCAAGACGCTATATACCATGTCAATCAGAGGTAAGTTCCCGGCTCTGGGACTGATGCCGATAGCTTGCATCTTGATCTCAAAATCATCAAACTCATAGAGGCGGTATTCACCGTTTTCAGAGGAATAGCCATATTCCACATCAGATTTTGATTCCAAAGCAGAAAAGCCAAGATAGGCTGCCAAAGCCGCGATGTCGGCAGTACTCATGCTTTTGCCGGCTCCTCCTAAAGAGGTGGGTAGTTTCCAATATTCGGCGGCCTTGATGGCAAAGTTCTGGAGCTCGGCCAAAATTGCCTGCTGATTGGAAGAAAAGCCCTGATTATTGAACATGGCAATGCCCACAGCTATCGCTGCACCTACAATGATAACTCCAATAACTATCAACAATAACTGCTGTGTTCCCATAAAACCTCATAACACGAAAAATGTAGTTCAATCTCTTATTCTAATGCATTATCAATTACGCCATATTATCCTGATGCACAATATGACACATACAATATTGATGTAAGATCCGGGTGCAAGCATCTCTGTCAAGATAAAAAATGCGGGTTTCGCTCATATCGACTATGAGGTTTGTCTGAAATATGTCCTTAAATGTCCTAATATCAGTTCATTAGGAAATGTGGAAAAAGATCAACTTTCCTGTAAATTGTTCTACAGGGCTCATTGGGCGGGGAATGTGTCTGAAGTCTGGAAGCACGGCAAATAGAGTATGGGACAGCAGTCTTGCAAAAAAATGCTTGTCAGAAAACACTATTTGCCTTATATTGGTGATACCCTTACAAAGATGATCTGTAAGGGCTGTCTGGGGATCTTTGTTTGCCTATTGTGCAAGCAAAGTTCTTTCGTAATGGCAGTTTGCGACAGGAGATATTTTCAATGTACAGATATATAATAATGGTGATCCTGCTGATCGGTTCAAATCTATCGGCTGTGGTGGTTAGAACGATCAGTCTGGAAGCAGCCAAAGCACTTGCTCTCGAGCAGAATTTTGAGTATCAGAGTGCACAGTCTGCTCTTGATGCCGCGAAATGGAACAAGACCAATGCCTTGTCTGCCTTTCTGCCCAATCTGAGTCTGGGGGGTACCTTGCTCTATATGGATCCCGCCCCAAGTGTCCCCATGGGTGGGCAAACTCAAAGCATGAACAAGGATCAACGCTCGATTTCCCTGAGTTTGTCCCAACCGCTGTTTATGGGTGGCAAGCTCTATCAGGCATACAAGATGGCCTCGGTCTCGACCGAGATGGCAGAGCTAAGCCTGCGCACCCAGAAGCTGGAGCTCATCACAGAGGTGGAGGCCAAATACTATGCTGTCCTGCAGGTGCAGGATGCACTTGAGATTGCCAGCACAGAACATGAACAGGCGGTCCAAAACCTGGAATTAGCTGATATGAAGTTGGAAAACGGGCTGCTATCCCGCGCTGATCACCTCCGCTTTCAGGCCAGCGTGGCAAACACAGATATCGCCGTCTTGCAAGCTCAAACCGCTTATGATCTGGCACTCAGGGATTTTGCCAACTATCTCGGAGCGACAGAAATCCTCCAGCCGGAGGCTATTGAAATGGATGAAGCTGAGATCTTGCCTTTTGCCGAATTGAACAAAGATGGTATCAAGGCTTTCAGCAATCGGGCTATCGCTTTGGCAAATCGGGAAAACCAGACTTTGCAGATCCTGGACAAGGGAGTGGAGATTTCGCAGCGCGCACACAAGATTGCCAAAGGCTCGTTTTTGCCTACACTCACCCTCGCTGGCAGCAGAAAATATGAGGAAAACGGCATTGATCGCTATGAATTTGATGCCAGCAATCAGATCATGCTGAATCTTTCGGTGCCGCTCTTGCCTCAGGTGGGGAACTATGCTGCCAGCCGCGAGGCTTATTATGAAGCCCAGAAAACGGCTATGGAGGCCAGATCTGCTTCAGATGCGATCCAGCTTGGCATCGATGCTGCTGCGATCAATCTGATCAGCACTGCGCGGCAGGTGAAAACAGCGAAACTATCCTTGGAAATCACAGAAGATATCTATGCACAGCTGAGCGAGCGTTTTCGCTTGAACATGCTTTCCACTTTGGAATTGATGGATGCCGAGCTTATGCTCTCTGCAGCGCGCATGGCATATACCAATGCATATTACAGCTTTTACAAAGCCCGCCTGAGCTTGCTCTCACTGATGGGCACAGACGATTACGATGTACTCAGCGCATTGCTGAGAGATTAGATGGAGGAATCTTGAGAATACGATATATATTGCCACTTATGATGGTCTTGATCATGAGTGCTTGTGGAAAAGATAGTGACAGTGCTCCGGGCAAAGGCTCTCGCACTGATGACAGACAGGCAGTGATGGTCGAAGAGCTGGTCCTGCGCGATATTGATGAATATGTACGGGTCTCCGGCAAGGTCGAGGGCATCACCGATATTGTGATGAGTTCTGAAAGCGCCGGACGCATCCTGGCTTTGTATAAGAAACTGGGTGACCCCGTAGAACAAGGTGAGCGAATCGGCATGGTGGAAAACGAAGTATTGAAGATCCGGCTGCAGCAGGCTGAAGCGGCGTATCAATCTGCCGAATCGAGTTTGGAAAATGCCCAGCGGAATCTGGATTTTGCCACTGCTTCACGAGAGCGGAATCTAATCTCGGAAGCGGAGTATCATACTGCGCTATCCGCCTTCAAAGGTGCCCAGGCAGGTTTTGACGGCAGTGTAGCTGCTTTGGAATCAGCTCAGCAGGCTTATGAAAACTCTTATCTCAGGGCTGCCGAAAAGGGATACATCTCACAGATTCATGTGGCGGTGGGACAGTATATCGGCCCCGGCACACCAGTGGTGAGCATCACCGATGCCAGCAAGCTGATCCTCAAAACCGGCGTGGGTGAAAGCCAGATCAGCAAGCTCAAAGCAGGCCAAAGCGCGATCATCAGCCACAAGGGACGCAATATTACCGGCAGTGTGCGTGGTTTGGGGCTCAGTTCCATGGCTATGAGCTCCAGCTATCCCGTGGAGATCCTCATCCCCGGTGGCAGCGGCATTCTGCCCGGCATGGTCGTATCCGCCCGAATCAAGACCAATACCTACCGCAAGCTGCTATATACCGAGATCGCAAACCTGATCACAGAATACGATCGCGATTATCTTTATGTGATCGGAGAACAGGATGATGAGGTCTATGTAGAGAAGCATGAAGTCAGCACGGGACGCAGTATTTCAGAATTTGTGGAGCTTACTTCCGGTGTGGAAGCGGGGGATCGGATCGTGATATCCGGGAGCGAAAATCTTGAAGACGGCGCTGCCGTAAAAATTCGGAACTAATCATGTCGGTAGCAGAAACCTCACTCAAATACTCGATCCTGGTGAATATGCTCACTCTGGCCATTCTGGTCTTTGGCCTGATCTCCATGGTCAATATGCCCAGAGAAGAATTTCCCGCGGTGGATTTTGGCACGACCCTGGTGGTGGTAGTCTATCCGGGAGTCTCCCCGGCCGAGATAGAGCAGCTCATTGTCCGCAAACTGGAGTTGGAGCTCAGCGATCTGGATGATCTGGATTATATCTCCGCCACAGCTCAGGAAGGCCGGGCCACGCTCCAGGTGGTCTTCAATACCGGGATTTCTCCAGATGAAGCCTTTGACCGGGTCAGCCGGGAGGTGGCCAAGATCACAGATTTACCCTCGGATGCCATGGATCCGGTAATCATTCGGCTTAGCATGCGGGAGGTGAATCCCATCGCCCAGGTGGCGGTTAATGGCAAGGGTGTATCTGCCATGGCCTTGCAGGAGATTGCCGGAAATCTCGAAGACGGTCTGAGGGACATCAAGGACATCTCCAAAACCGATATGGTGGGCTCTCGCGAGCGGCAGATCTGGGTGGATGTGGATCAAGACCGCCTTGATGCCTATGGCCTCAGCCTCAGCGATCTCTCGGCAGCGATCGGGGGAAGAAACCTGAATATACCCGGAGGCTCAGCCCGCTTTGGCAGGCTGGAATTCCTGGTGCGTACCCTGGGGGAATTTAACGACCTTGATGAACTGGGTGAGCTGATCCTGCTCTCGGATGCCAGTGGCCGCGCAATCACGGTCTCCGATGTGGCGACAGTGCGGGATACGCTGGAAAAACCGCTGTCCATCGCCAAACTCAATGGCGAAGAATCCGTCTCTATCTTTCTTTACAAAAAAGGCAGCGGCAATATCATCTCGATCATCGAGGAAGTGCGCGCCTATGTAAAAGAGTTTGAGCAAACTGTGCCCGGCATCGAAGCAAGCGTGCGCAATGACGGCTCCATTGATGTGAAAAACGGGATCAATGCCTTGGGTAGAAGCGCTTTGATTGGCATCCTGCTGGTCTTTACTGCGCTCTTTATCTTTCTGGGCTGGCGCAACGCGCTGCTGGCGTCTTTTGGGATTCCGCTGTCGATACTGATCGCTTTTGTGATCATCCCATACTTTGATATTACTTTGAACAACCTCACCATCTTTGGGCTGATCATCGTGGTGGGCATGGTGGTGGACAATTCCATCGTGGTGCTGGAGAACATCCATCGCTATCGGGAAGAGGGATACTGCCATCGGGATTCCATCGTATTGGGTGTGGATCAAGTGATCTGGCCGGTCTTTTCATCCACCTTGACCACGCTTTCTGCATTTTTGCCCTTGCTGCTGCTGGAAGGTGTGATGGGGCAGTTTTTGGGAGTATTTCCCATTGTAGTCTCGATTGCGCTTTTGGGCAGCTGGTTTCAGAGCATGGTGGTCTTGCCCAACAACGTATTCCAATTTGCCCGTATGAAGCCCCAGAAAGAGGATCGCAGCACGCGCATGATCCGTCCTCTGATCTCGCTGTATCAGAAAGGAGTGATGAAGGCGCTCAAGCACCGTCAGATCACGATCTGGGGCGTGGTGATCCTGCTGGTGGCGTCGTTTGCGGTATTAGGATCGGGAGCGATCCAGTTCGAGTTTTTCCCCACCACTCCCTCACAGACGATCCGGCTTCAATTGCAGACCCCGATCGGCACTACTTTGGAAGAAACAAATCGCATCGTCGAGCAGGTGGAGGAGTTTATTGCCACCATGCCGGCAAATGTGGATGTCACCGATGTGGTCGCAAATGTAGGTGCTCAGGGAGGGGAAACCCAACGCAACTTTGCCAGCAACGCCGCTCAGGTCAATATCGACCTCGTGGATCTCAAGGATATGAAGTACAGCAACGAGAAGATCCAAAACGACATCCGCAAGTTTTGTGAAGAGCTGCCGGGCTTGTATTCATACCGCTTTTCTTTGGGACGTAGTGGTCCTCCGGTGGGCAACGACGTGGATATCCGCATCAAAGGTCCCAGTCTGGAGCGGCTGGCCTTCATCAGTGATGTGATCAAAGCTTATCTGCGGGACATCCCGGGAGTTACGGATATAGATGACAATTACGATTCCGGCAAAAAGGAAGTGCGCATCATTCCCGATCACGACAAACTGTCCATCCACCAGCTCAGCGTGGCGCAGATTGCGAGCACGATCCGCACTGCCTCCACCGGAGCCGAGATCAGCCAATACCGGGGCGACGGTGTGGATGAATACCCGATCCTTTTGAAGCTCAAGGACGAATACACTCAGGATCTGGAAATGCTTAAAGATCTCAAGATCCGCAGCCGCACGGGCAGTCTGATCGCAATCCGGGATCTGGCTGAATTTGAGGTCGCCTCTTCGCTATCGCGGATCGAGCATCGGGATTCGGACCGGGTACTTAGGGTCACAGCCAGTGTGAGCACTTATGAAGAAGATGGTAAGACCCGGCGCCGTACTCCGGCAGAAGTGCAGAGCATCCTCAGCGGAGGCGGATTGGGCTCTGAGACGGGTTTGCTGGATGGCTTTGCACAACGCTATCCGGGCTATAGCTATGAATTTGGCGGAGTCCAGGAAGAGCAGCGTAAAAGCTATGCCTCATTAGCTCGACTCTTTGTGCTGGCGTTATTGATCATCTACACCATCCTGGCCAGTCAGTTCCGCAGTTATGTGCAGCCTGTGGTGGTGATGATGACCATTCCTTTTGCCTTTATCGGAGTGATCTTTGGGCTGTTGGTTACCGGTTTGCCCTTCTCGCTGAACACCCTGATCTCGGTAGTAGCTCTGGCGGGAGTGGTGGTAAACAATGCCATCATCCTGATCGACTTCATCAATCAGGAGCGGGAAAAGGGCGTGGATCGCTGGCATGCTATCATCAATAGCGGTTCGGTGCGGCTCAGACCCATCATTCTTACTACCGCCACCACGGTTTCCGGCATGCTGCCGCTGGTCTTTTCCACCGATCCCTCATCTCAAGCCTGGCGTCCTCTGGCGGTGAGTTTCACCTTCGGATTGCTCTTTGCCACGGTCTTGACGCTATTTATCATTCCGGTGATCTACTCGATGGTGGATTCCTTTTTTGGCAAGTTTGGTGCCACCAGATTCAGTGAACATGCCAAGTTTAACGAAGTAATGGAATGCAAAACAACAGATTAAGACAATAAACATGAGCGAGGATAAGCGATGAATTTTTACCTGAACTGGGTGGAATCGAGCCCCATCATCAGTGCGATGGTGCAGTTTGCGATTTTGGGCACCCTGGGAGAGATCATTTCCCGGTGGATCGTGAACAAAAGCATGAAGTATCCGTTTTCACTGGGGCTCACCTTATGGAAGATGCTGGTCTGGGCTGTGTTAGCCATTGGCATCAAATACGCTTTCAAAGGCTTTGGCGGCTTTGTGGACAAATTGATCGCAGTGCAGCTGTGGCCAGGCTTCGAGCCCGGAAGCCTGGGCTATGCCTTTTCATTGTCGCTACTGATGAATCTGCAATTTGGCCTTTTATTGGTGCTTATGCATCGGGTGCTGGACAACATCCCGCTCAAAGCCAAAAACTGGAAGAATCTGGATAAGAGTATGTATAGCCTGCTCTGGTTTTGGATTCCGGCCCACACGGTTACCTTTCTGTTGCCGGATTTGCTCAGAATCGGTTTGGCGGCTTTGTGGTCGGTAGCTTTGGGTCTAATACTGGGGTTCTATAATCGCAAGTAAGCCCGACCCAGCAAGGCGGCCAGCACCCAGTCCGATGCTGTGGCCCTTGATCTTTTGGCTCACCGGGCTGGTGTTGGGACGGCAATTGCAGCCTCAGCCCTGGCTCTGTCTGGCGGGTGCCGGACTGGTGTTTGTGAGCGCAGTGTTCATAAAGCGGTTCAGACCGCTGATGATCCTGCTCTTGTTTCTGATCTTCGGCGGGTTGCGCTGGCAATCTCAGCCAGGCTCATCTAAGGATTTTGCCGAATACCTGCAGGCCAGGGGGCAGCTCAAACAGGAACTGAGTTTTAGCGTAGAACGGGAATCTGGCGCCCGAAGCTACCAGGTGCATCTTCATGAGCTGGCGGGACATCCGCTTTCTGAAGATATGCTTTTGCATCATGAGGGGGACTTGATGATAGGGGCATCATATCATGCTCTGGCTGAAATCTTACCCCTGGTTGATGATCCCATTCTGGATATCTATCCCCACCGATATCAGGGAGTCATCCGCCCGATCTTGCCCCTGGAAGAGGTGACTGAACCCTCAAGCATTTCTTTCATTCACCGCTTGCGACACACTTTGCAGAGCAGGCTGGATACTGCTCTGGGAGCTTATGCTCCCCTGGCGCAGGCGCTGCTGCTGAGCGACACGGATTTCAAACGCGAGCATCGTCTGAGCTTGAGCCGGGCTGGAATCATGCATTTGGTGGTGGTCAGCGGACTGCATGTGCTGATGCTCAGTCTCTTTTTACTGGTGGCCTTGCGGGCAATTTTTGTGCGCCGGGTGGCAGAGCTGGTATTTATGGTACTGCTGGTGGCTTTTGCGGCTTTGAATAACTGGGCTCCTCCCATCCTCCGAGCCATGCTGATGATCAATCTGGCGCTGGTGGCTCGCTGGCTTTCCAGACCCCTTTCTATCACGCAAAACCTCTCGGTGTCGCTTTTTATCATCACGGTGATCAGTCCGGCTCAGCTTTTCAGCCTGAGTTTGCAGCTATCCTTTGTTGCTGTGGCGCTGATCGCCTTTGCCTTGCCCCGCCTCAAAAGTGATCAGCAGCAGAGCTTGCCGCTGAGGATGCTGCACAACATCGGCGCTTATATGCTCTTGAGCCTGGTTGTGGGGATCGGCATCTCGCCTTTGACGCTGTACTATTTTGGCACGGCGTCCCTAAACGGAGTTCTGGCCAATCTGCTGGGTTTGCCGCTGATCTTACTGCTATTGGCTTTGGGCATCCTGATCCTGATCCTGCCGATTGTGCCCTTCGTCCTCAGTTTTGAGGCTCTGGCGGATCTTTGGGCTTTGTGGCTGGACTTTTGTGCCCGGCTGCCCCTTAGTCTGGAAGATTCCTGGATCTCGCTATCTACTGCTCTGGCTTTGGGTTTGGGGATCGTTCTGGCGGTTTTACTCATCAATCGACGCTGGCGTATTTTATCCAGATTTGCCCGTGCTGCAGTTCCGGCAATTCTGCTGCTGATTCTCTGGCCGGGAAGCATCAAAAACGAGCTCTATATCTTCAGATCCGGGGTCTCGGATTGTGCCTTGATTTTTGCTGATGATGGCAGTAGCATGATGATCGATACCGGGGGACTGCTGGGACAAAGGGCAGAACAGGATCTGATCAGCGATGCCTCAATGACCTCGTGGCTAAAACGGCACCTGCTGGTCTGGCTCAAACGGCGGAACATTTCCGAGCTGGACTATCTGGTAATCACGCATCTGCATGGCGATCATGCCGGCGGATTGAGCGATATCCTCAAGCAGCTCAGGGTCAAAAAGCTCATTCTCAGCGACGACTCGCTGATGAGTCCACTCTGGGCCCAGGTAGTGCCAGCATTGAAGCTGGAGCAGACCGGCATCGTGGCAATCAGTGATACCATCAGCCTGAGCTTGGGCACTCATGTGGCAAAATTTCTACACCCGGATCAAAGCTTTCAGGCTCCTGATCTGAACAATCAATCCCTGGTGCTCAGTTA
The DNA here is from genome assembly GCA_964501025.1 of uncultured Candidatus Cloacimonadota bacterium. GTDB lineage: Bacteria > Cloacimonadota > Cloacimonadia > Cloacimonadales > Cloacimonadaceae > UBA5456. Next base: position 21,113 of record CAZCRD010000119.1, read on the forward strand.
TGATACCGGCAGCCAGAGCTTTCTGTTTACCGGCGATATCGAAGCAGAAGCGGAGCTCTATCTTTGTGAGCATTATCCTGAAGAAATCGATGTTGACATCCTGAAAGTGGCGCATCATGGTTCGCAGACTTCCTCCACCCCTGAGTTTATTGATTGTGTAAGCCCTCAAATAGCCATCATTAACAGCTCACAAAATAATGTGTATGGATTTCCACATCCCGAAACTATCGCCCGCTTGCAGGCAAAAAATGTGGATATCCGCTATACTTATGAAGGAAGTGTACGATATCGCTTGAAGTAGGAGCGGGAGTTACCAACTGGGATGGCATCTAAGCGCCATTGCGATGGTTTCTGAGGGGCATCTGGTGTCTTATCTGGGGTGGCAAATTGAATTTGCCACAAAGGCCAAAGGCCTTTTCCTGAAAGCAGCTCCGTCGCTTCTGCCAAATCGGAGTTTGGCAGACCTATTCCTTGCGTCAAGATAGAGGTGATGCAGTGCAAGCTTCACTTCAGATTAACTGATTACCCTGTTCAAAACACGTCAGGATGACGTGGCTACCCTATCAGCATTAGGGCAGCATTGCGCCACCATTACGCCTCGCAGGCGTAATGGTGGCGCTATACTATTAGGAAACAAAGCGTAATGGATTATTGATAATGATGAAGGTGTTTTGATATTGATATACACGATATGGGGGTATGTTTCTTTTACAATTGCATATAATACCCAAGAGTTGAATTGTGTCGCCCATAAAGGGCTCTATGATAGGGGTGCCGCTTGGGTTCGAGGAGTGCTGCCTGTATCCGAGGGGTTCCGCTTCGCTGCACGCCCTCGCTATGATCTGTTTCGCCCTCCGGGCTCAGGTATCGCTATGATCTGTCGCTCACAGGGGCTAAAAGATGAAAGGCGGCTGCTTTAGCTGCCGTGCCCAAAAGTGTGATTGACAGCAGAAAAGATGATTTCCGGTTGGCTTTAGCCACCGGCAAAACGCGCTGTTTTCC
>CAZCRD010000120.1:0-7641 GCA_964501025.1 uncultured Candidatus Cloacimonadota bacterium
TGGATTGTACTACAACGGCTCTTGCAAGATGATGGATATCTATGGCAATACAGCGTATTCAGACGGGGTGGACATGTTCAAAACCTGGCATATTTTTGGCGATGCCTCGCTGCTGGCCAGAAGCAAGACTCCACTCCCGATGACGGTCACTCACCCTGCTCAGATCATCATCGGTGCCTCAGCCATGAGTGTGACTACCGGTGTGCCCAATGCTCTGGTATCGCTTACTTATGATCACCAGATCTATGCCCGGGGCTTTACGGATAGTTCTGGTAACCTCACATTAGCCTTAGACGATATGCCGGCTGGAAGCGTGAACTTTACTCTCACGGTCACTGCTCACAATCGTGTTACTTACATCGGTGAAGTTCAGCAAATTCCCGGTACCGGTCCCTATGTAGTGGTGGCAAATACAGAGTACTCAGATAGCAATAATGACAGTCCTGAATATAGCGATAACGCCAGTTTCAGCATTACTTTCGAAAACATCGGTGCCGCTGCCGCCCATGATCTTTCCGCAAGTCTATCCTGCAACACTGATGGCATCACCATCACAGACGCCGATGAAGCTGTGGGTAATCTCGACGCGGGAGCCTCCATTACCCGCTCACATGCCTTTGGCTTCAACATAGCAAATGACATTTCTGATGGCACTGTGGCGGCATTCACGATTTTCATGACCAGTGGTGAGGATACCTGGACTCATGAGTTCAATCTCACTATCAACGCCCCGGAGCTTGCTTTTGGGATCTTCACCATCGCAGATCCAGGTGGTAACAACAACGGCCAGCTGGATCCCGGTGAAACGGTTAGCATCACAATGCCCATTCAAAACCTGGGTGCTGCCCTGAGTCCTTCCGGCTCTGCTGATTTATCGAGCAGCACACCCGGCATCACCATCAATACCAGCTCGGTAGATTTCCCTGCTATCTCAGCGTCTGGTAATAGAAACTTGACTTTTGGCATCACTGCTGATACATCAATTACTCAGGGGACACTGGCCAATCTCAGCTTTAGTGCCATAGCCGGAGCCTACCTCGCCTCTGAAACCATCCAGATTGAAGTGGGAGCCCCCGACGAGATTATCATCGGCCAAGGTACTGCTACGCAGAGCTATCCTCTGGATCGATACTATAACTATTGTGGTCATGAAGCCATCTATCTGGCAAGCGAGATTGCGACCCAAGGCTCGATCAGCTCCATTGGCTATTACAAGGATTCGGGCACAGATACCAACCCGATCAATGCTGTATCCATTTACATGAAACACACCACTGCGAGCACACTCAGTACAGGTACATACAGCATCGCAGGATACACCCTGGTCTATAGTGGTAGCTTTACCAACAATGCCAGCAGCGGCTGGATGGAAGTGGAGCTTGACACACGATTTGAATACAATGGAGTGGCTAATCTCAGCATCCTGGTCATCAAGGGATATCAGTCTTGGATCAATACTTATCCCCGCTGGACTTACACGAGCGCCAGCAACCGGGCACGGCAATACCATAGTGACAGTGCGCAACCCACTTCCCTCACTGCGAGCTCAAATCTACCGAATGTAAAGCTGGCAATATACAACGCGTCCATGGACAATGCTCTGATCTCTGTCAGCCCCACATCAGTTTCTGAAAACGTAAGCTCCGGAGATAGCGTTTCCCGCCAAATCACGGTCTCCAATACAGGAACGGCAGAGCTGATCTGGAGCATTCCTCAAAGAGGTATTGCCGCCAGAGACATGACCGGCTCTACCTTTTCCAGCGATGTGGATTCCTATACTCCCGGCAGCACCGCCACCTGGATTTTTACCACTACAAACAACAGCACAGATGCCGAATGGATCAAAGACATCGAGATCACCTTTCCTTCCACGATTACCGTAAATAGCGTTAGCAGTTTCAGCGGTGGCTCAAATGCTCTGATCCCAGCTCCCGAGAGTGGAACCGGAGTCACAATCAACTGGCATTACGAGGATTCCAACAGCTGGGGTGGGATTACCAGTGGACAAACTGCATCAGCTACGGTCAATGTGAGCATCTCTGCCTCTGCTTCGGGAAACTTGACCCTGCCCTGGGTGATCACCGGAGACGGCTGGGGTTCTGATCCTCACATTATATCCGGCAGCTTTGTCTTTACCCAAAACGGAGATCCTCATCCCGAAGATTGGTACACCATCAGCACTCATGGAGGCACCATCGCCCCTGGCGAGAACACCACCATATCCCTAACGCTGAATTCAGAAGGTTTGGAGGACGGCACCCATATCAGCAGTATCTCCATCAATTCAAACGCCCAAAACAATCCTGCGCTCACAGTTCCTCTAAGACTCACGGTCGAGACTCAGGTGGATCCCTTCCCATCCAACCCCCGCTTTGTAGCCGAATGGGAGCCTGCAAAAGGAGCAGTGGTATCTTATGCGGGAGGCTGGGGACAGCCTTATGCTCTCTTGCGAGATCTGGCCTCTGAGAGTCTGCTCTATGTGATTGTGAGTTCCAGCCAGCAATATTCTGCCCAAAACAGTCTGCAAACCAATGCCGTAAATCTCGACAATGTGCGCTATCTGAATGCCAGTGTGGATTCTTACTGGGTGAGGGATTATGGTCCCTGGACTATCTTTGATGATAATGCTCAGATGCATCTGGTGGATTTCAATTATAATCGCCCCCGACCGAATGACAACGCCATTCCAGCTTTTATCGCAGATCAGATGAGCTGGGATAGCTACGATCTGGACATGAATCATACCGGAGGAAACATCATGACCGATGGCATGGGCAAAGCTATGAGTACTGAGCTGGTGCTATCCGAAAACAATGGCCTCACTCCGGCTCAGATCGACCAAAGATTCGGTGATATCCTGGGCGTGACAGATTACCAGATTTATACCGATCCTATAAATACCTACATCGACCACATCGATTGCTGGGCAAAACTGCTCGATGTGGACAAGGTGCTCATCCGCCGAGTGCCCACTACTCATGCTCAATATGCCGCGATCGAAGCTTCTGTGTCCCAATGGCAGAGCAAAACTTCTTCTTATGGGACGCCATATCGCATCTTCCGGGTGGATACTCCCAACAACGAACCTTACACCAATTCCTTTATCCTGAATCAAACGATCTATGTACCGCAGATGGGCACTGCAAATGATGCCGCTGCCCTGGCAGTGTATCAAGACGCCATGCCGGGATATACGATCAATGGCTATACACATCCCAGTTACCAGTCCACAGATGCTCTGCATTGCCGCATCAATACGATCTTTGATAGTCAAATGATCGCGATCAAACACCTGCCGCCAGCATCTCTGACCGAGCATCAGCTCCATGACTTTGAGATAACAATCAGCCATCATCATCCCTTGCTGCCAGATGCCAGCTATATATCCTGGAGTACTTCCGAAACCGGTCCCTGGCAGATTAGCTATCTTACTCAAGAAATGGCAGATACATACACTGCCAGCATCCCTGCTCCAGCCTATGGCCAGTATCTGTATTACTGGATTCAGGCTGAAGACAGCTCTGGCCGCCTTCGCAGCTTGCCGCTCTGTGCTGAAGCAGATCCTTTTGTGATCCAGGTAGATACGATGAATCCCTTGCTGCCGGATTGGACTCCGGTAAGCTATGACAATCCCCCCGCACTTATCCATGCTGAAGTAAACGTGATGGGCGATCTTGCCCAGGAAGGCGATCTGGTGGGAGCATTTGTGGCAGGGGAGTGCCGGGGAACCGCTCTGATCAGCGAATCCCGCGCAATGCTCAGCATTATCGTGCAGCTTGCTGCTCCCCATGAGAGCGTGAGCTTCAGGGTCTTCAGTCAAGCCGATGGTGTGGCCTATGATGCGGATGTGGTCGTGACTCCAAACTATGGTGAGATCATCGGAGCAGATGAACCGATCGATATCATCTGCACTTTGGACAAACCAGTGCTGAGCATCGCTATTGGTGAGAGCGGACTTACTCTCGATTGGGATATCGTGCAAAATGCCAGTTTCTATCGCATATTGAGTGCAGACAGTCCTCAAGGTGAATTCAGTTTGCTGGCAGAAACTGAAGATAGCTCCTACGCTGTGCCCTTAGAAAACCTGCGGGCATTTTTCAAAATAATAGCCGTCAAAGATGATCTAAGCCGGCGTAAGTAATAAAAATCGTGGCGTGATGCCCTGTCATCCGGCAGACCCTTCCCTGTGTGCCTTGTACCAAAGTCGATCTGGCCTCGAGATCAAGTCCTGTTGCTCTCCCGAACAGGACTTGATCAGGACTGAATCTCGAGTCGAGACCAAGACAAAGGCGGGAGCGTGGGTGCTGGATTAGGGTTTGCAACAACATCCGGCTAAGAGTATAATATCCACAAGAGGTAATAAATGCGACCAGATAGAAATGAATTGATCAAGCTGCTCAGCCTGGAGGATGAGGATGAGCTCAAAGAACTGTATGCCAGAGCTTACGAGATCAAAAAAGCAAACGTGGGCACGAGGGTTTATTTTCGTGGAATCATTGAGCTGAGTAACATCTGCAGCAAAAACTGCTTTTACTGTGGTATTCGCAGCGGGAATCCCGATTTTAAGCGCTACACCATCTCGCTTGATGAAGCTCTGGCAGAAGCCAGATGGTGCTATGAGCAGCATTATGGCAGCCTTGTGATCCAGGCGGGAGAGCGCACTGATCCCGCTTGGGTGGAGTTCATTTCCGAGCTTCTGCAGGAGATCAAAAAACTATCTGCCGGGAAATTGGGCATCACGCTTTCTCTGGGAGAGCAAAGTGCAGAAGTCTATCGCAGATGGTTTGATGCCGGAGCCCACCGCTATCTATTGCGCATCGAAACCTCCAATCCGAACTTGTATCGGAAACTGCATCCGGCAGATCACAGCTTTGAATACCGCAGATCTTGCCTGCGCAGCTTACGCGATGTCGGCTATCAGGTGGGCACCGGAATCATGATCGGTCTTCCGCATCAAAGCATGGCGGATGTCGCCGATGATATCCTCTTTTTCTACGATGAGGACGTCGATATGCTGGGCATGGGTCCCTACATTCCACATCGTGGCACTCCTTTGGCTCATCTGGTGGAAGGCTTTGATGGTGCTGCTGCGCTGAAGCTGGGCTTGAAGCTGATAGCGAGCTGCCGGATTGCTCTGAAGGATGTGAATATCGCCACCACGACAGCTCTGCAAGCGCTTCATCCCGAAGGCCGGGAATTGGGCTTGATGGCAGGGGCAAATGTGCTGATGCCAAACATCACCGACACCAAATATCGAGAGGGCTATCAGCTCTATGAAGGCAAACCCTGTCTGGATGAAAATGCGGATCAATGCATCGGCTGCCTTTCGCGCCGCATCGCTTCCATTGGCGAGAGCATCGGTTTTGATGAATGGGGAGATTCCCTGCATTTTGCGAAAAGGATGGCAAAGCAATAACAGCAATCAAGTAAGCTGATATCTGCAGGCAGCAAGTCTGAAGCCACGAGCTTGATCAGGATTCTTTTGCTCCTTCATTCGTTTCCCAAAGATTCGGTGTGAGTATTGCTGCCTTTTGCCATAATTACTCTCTTTCGGAATGCTTTTTGCATCCATGTATAAACAACAGAATAAAACTCCCATTCGATATATGGAGGAACTTGATGTCGAGAAAGTTATTAGTGTATCTGACCCTGCTGGCTGTGCTGCTGGTAGCTGGTTGTGCCAAAAGAAATACAGCTTTTGAAAACGCTGAAGAGCTAAGCCTGATCAGCGTAGTCCCTGTAGTTGGAGATCCGTCTGATCTTGATTTTGATGATACTCATCTGTATGTAGCTCTGGATCAAGGGGGCTTGGCAGCGATAGATCTGCAAACTTATCAGATGAACTGGTATCCGGAAATGACTTCTGAAGATGGCACTGTCACCGAATTTTGGAGAACCCGCAAACTGAGCGTGGTTCCAGAATTTAACAGGGTGTTTCTCAATGAGATCCAATTTACTGATAAGGTGCACATCATCGACAGCTCGAATCCAGATAGCTTGCAGATCTTCGATTCCATCACAGGAGGCACCTATGATATCCAGGATTTATCCTCGCGGAAGATTTCAGACCCCACCGATGCCAACGTGATAGAAGTGGCATTTTGTGCCAATATCAACATCAGCTATGGACGTTACAACGGCAATATCTGGTTGGGGACGGACTACTCGACTTCTGCTCCTGCTTTGGTGGCCGGGGTGGATTTGGGTGAGGATTACATCTATGGTGCCGCTCAACAGCGAGGCCTTCTGGTCTTTGAAAAAGAAACCGGCAGGTTTATCTCAGAATTGGCAGTGGGTGGAGAAGCCCAGAAGCTGAAAGTAAGAGATGGCTATGCCTATATTGCCTCGCGTCAGAGTGGCTTGCAGATCGTGGATATCCAGGATCCGGAGAACCCGCTTTGGGTGGCAGAATATCCCATGACTGGTTATGCTTCCGGAGTCGATTTTACGGATGATAAGGTAGCCGTCAGCTCTGGTTCTGGTGGAGTATATGTCCTGGATGTAAGCACTCCTGCTGCTCCCAGATTGATTCAGCGAATCACAGAATGCGGTTATGCCAATGCAGTACGATTCAGCGGCAACAAACTCGTGATTGCCAGCAGAGATGAAGGCGTATTGTTTTACGAATTAAACTGATGCAAGAGCATTTTCTATAACTCAGTTTTGAACGCGAACCTGAAGCGATGTACTTCAGGTTCGTTTTGCATTTAAGGAACAAAGGGAAAAATGAAACATCTGATCTTAGTGTGTGTAATAGTCAGTATCACGGCACTGTTGCTCGCCGTGAATCCGGTACGGGTGGAGGATTCTCGCTCGACCGGTTTAAGCTTGAGATTTTCAGCTCCACAGCTACAGATATCTTCACAAAAGATAGGCTTGGACGAATTTCATGAATTGAAGATGGCGGATTCACAGAGATCTCCTGAGCTTGGTAGCCCGGATCTGCCCATCTATAGCACCAGCATTATTCTTCCTGCTTCGGGCTCATACCGCTTGGAGTTTGAAACCCTTAGTCAAAGGACGCTACCCGGTATTCGGCCTCTGCCTGTGTATGATCGTGAGCAAGACTCTGCAAAGATTGATCCTGATAGGTACCATGAGCTTTCTCCCCGGCCTTTGGTGCAAAGCTCTGAGATAAGCGTGCTCAGAGATTTCCGGGTGTTGCAGCTTTCCATCAATCCCTTGCAGTGGGATTCCCAAAGCTCGGAACTCACCATTGTGGAAGAGCTGAGCATTGTCCTGAGCTACACTGATGAAGCCACTGAAACCGATAGGGCAGCTTATGATTCCTATTCACCTGCGTTTCGCAAACTTTATGCTGCTAATCTGGCGAATTTTGATGATTACCGCAGCTTGACTGCGCAGCAGAGCTATGGTAGAATCTTGATGATCCATGCCACGAATTCCAATCCCACCTTTATGGACATGATTGGCGATTTTGCTCGCTGGAAACGAATGAAAGGCCACGAAGTAAATCTGGTCAATGTGCAGACCGCAGGATCCTCAAGTACTGCCATCAAAAACTACATACAAACTCAGTATAACAATCCGGATACCCGTCCGGATTTTGTGATCCTGATCGGTGATACCCCGCAGATTCCTACGTTTCATGAAAGTCTGTCCGGATATAATGGGGAAGGG
>CAZCRD010000121.1:0-18899 GCA_964501025.1 uncultured Candidatus Cloacimonadota bacterium
TCACTTTGCACTTGACACATAAGCGCCTTTTGCTGAATGATGTCCAGTAGCTAAGTCTATTACAAAATAGGAGATACAGATGAATTACTTTTTGACTGAAGACCAGCTGGAAATGCAGGAATTGGCACGTAGAATAGCCAATGAAAAGATGAAACCCCTCTCCGAACATTATGATCAGGAGGGGATCTTTCCTTGGGACATCGTGGAAGTGATGCGCCAGAGCGATCTTTTTGCCATTCTGATCCCGGAAGAATATGACGGCATCAGCGGCAAGGTTATGGATCTGGCTGTAGTCACCGAAGAGCTTTGCGCAGTAGATGCGGGAATAGCTTTGGCTTTTGGTGCCACCGGACTCGGCATGTATCCCATCCTCATCGCCGGCTCGGAAGAGCAAAAGCAGAAATATCTGCCCATCATCGCAGCCGGTGAGCAGCTGGCGGCCTTTGCTTTGACCGAAGCCAATGCCGGCAGTGATGCCGGAGCCATCGAAACCACAGCCCGCAAGGAAGGAGATCATTACATCCTCAATGGCACCAAACAGTGGATCACCAATGGCGGAGAAGCTGGAATCTACACCGTCTTTGCCATGACCGACAAAAACAAGGGTGCCCGGGGCTGCTCCTGCTTTATCGTGGAAAAAGATACTCCCGGCTTTACTTTTGGCAAAAAGGAAAACAAGATGGGTATCCGTGCCAGTGCTACCCGTGAATTGATCTTTGAAGACTGTAAGATTCCGGCGGAAAATCTTTTGGGACGTGAAGGCACCGGTTTTATCACCGCGATGAAGGTCTTTGACAAGTCCCGTCCCATGGTGGGCTCTCAGGCTGTGGGAATCGCCCGCGGTGCCTTTGAAGCTTCAGCTCGCTATGCCAAGCAGCGTCAGCAATTTGGCAAGCCCATTTCCAGCTTCCAAGCCATCCAGTTTATGCTGGCTGATATGGCTACGCAGATCGAAGCTGCCCGTGCCCTGGTCTTCCAAACCGCAAAAATGGTGGATGCCGGCATCAAAAGCTATGCCAAAGAAAGTGCCATGTGCAAGTACTTTGCCAGTGACGTGGCCATGAAAGTCACCACTGATGCCGTACAGATTTTGGGCGGCTATGGCTATATGAAAGAGTATCCGGTGGAAAAGATGATGCGCGATGCGAAGATCTTGCAGATCTACGAAGGTACAAATCAGATCCAACGCTCAATCGTGGCTGCAAACATCCTCAAAGAGTTTTAAGCTATGCACGAGTGGATTCAGGAATTGCCCATGGGCATCACGGTGGCGGATCATGAGGGCACAGTCATCGAGATGAATGATACCGCTGCGGCTACCTTTGTTGGGCAGGGTGGGAAGGATTTGATCGGGACCAGTCTCTTTGCTTGCCATCAAGCCCGCAGCTCTGCCATGATCAAATCCATGTTGGAGAGCGGTGAACCCCACAGCTATACCATCACCAAAAAAGGGCAGAAAAAACTGATCCATCAGCAGCCCTGGTTCAAGGATGGCAAAGTCGCCGGTTTGGTAGAGTTTTCCATCGTTCTGCCTACAGATATGGTACATTACGATCGTGGCTAAGCTATTGATACATACCTGTTGTGCACCTTGTCTGATTGCGCCATATACCAGGCTCAAAGAAGCCGGGCACAGCGTTTCTGCTTTTTGGTACAACCCCAATATCCATCCCCTGCTGGAGTATCAAAAACGGCGGGATACATTGCGCGAATTTGCGGGGCGGGAAGGCTTTGAGCTGATCGAGCAAGATGACTACGGCTTGGTGCAGTTTTTGCAAAATGTGCTGGACAACATTGCTGAGCGTTGTGAATACTGCTATCAAACCCGACTCGAGGCTGTAGCAAAAACCGCTGCCCAAAGAGGCTTTGATGCCTTTGGCACCACCCTGCTTTATAGCCGCTATCAAGCTCACGACCGCATCATCGCCATTTGTGAAGCTCTGAGCAGCAAGTATCAGGTGGATTTCTTTTATGAAGACTGGCGCACGCTGTGGCAGGAAGGCATCCGGCTTTCCAAGGCTGAGGGAATGTATCGGCAGCAGTATTGTGGTTGCATATTCAGCGAGGAGGATCGCTATCGTGAGCAGGTACGAAGAGCTAAATCTTAGTAAACTGAAGACATATTCAATTGCAGAGCGGGGTAGCAAGGTGGATGCCTCACTTTTTGCCAAAGCCGGCAGGGTGGATACCGTACCCTTTTTGGATGTGCTTCCGGATATCCTTAGTGCCAAAGATCTGAAGGAACTGATAACGGCGATCAAGCTGGCCAAAGCTAAGGGTCGTGCCATCATCATTGGCATGGGTGGGCATGTGATCAAATGTGGCCTGGCTCCGCTGATCATTGAACTGATGAAAGCGGGCTATGTCTCTGCCATTGCAGTGAATGGTTCGGTGATGATCCATGATTATGAGATTGCTTTTTTTGGCCAAACCTCTGAGGATGTCTCCCAGGCTCTCGCGGATGGCTCTTTTGGTATGGCTTTTGAGACCGTCAATGGCCTGAATAAATGTATCACAGAAGGCAGCAAGCAGGATCTGGGCATGGGTGAAGCGGTGGGAAAGGCTATCCTGCTTAGGGCACCCCATGCGGAACTTTCGGTTTTGGCCAAGGCCTATGAATTTGAGATTCCGGTGACAGTGCATGTGGCCATCGGCACGGATATCATCCACCAGGCACCCTGTGCAGATGGTAAAGCGATTGGGGATTGCTCCCTACGGGACTTTCGGATCTTTTGTGCACAGGTGGCCAGGCTGGATGAAGGCGGAGTGTATCTGAATCTCGGTTCTGCAGTCATCCTGCCCGAGGTCTTTCTAAAAGCTCTGACTGTGGCTCGCAATATCACTGGCAGAGTCAAGAATTTCCGCACAGCTGTCTTTGACATGAATCAGCATTACCGGGCACGGGTAAATGTGATGCAAAGACCGGTGGAGACCGGAGGTAAAGGCTATTACTTCATTGGTCAGCATGAGATCTTGATCCCGCTTTTGATCAAATCCATCCTATCCTAAAGTTATCTGGAGTCAGATTATGAAAAACACCCTTAAGGTTTTGATAGTGGACGCTTCCACTGGGTTTTATCGGATCAAAAAGTACCCTCTGGGTGCTTTCTTCGGTCCGGTGGATCTGGGTTTGCACCTTGCGGGTAAATACAACTCACTCAATATCGGAGCCGGTCTTTTGGCGGGTTCTATCTTCCCGGGATCAAACCGTTTGATCTTCACCGGCTTTTCCCCGGCCTGGGGCGGCTTTTACGTCTCTTCAATGGGCGGGGCTGCTTTGGTCTTTGACGATCTCGGCATCAATATGATCTCTATCATCAGCAGGGCGGCAAATCCGTCGGTGCTGGTGCTGAATCGTAATCATGGTGAAGAGATAGAAGTGGAGCTCGAAGAGATCAATCCGGAATTGACCTGGCAGGAAGACGGAGTGTATTCGATGATGCAGAATGTGCACGACAGATATCATGAACGTTATGAAAACGATCCCCGCATCCTGAGCGTGGGTCCGGCAGCCAAGTATTCGGACTGCGGTGGCATCGTCTCTGTGCCCATCAAAGATGGTAAGCTGAGTCATATCGATACCTGGGCAGGTAGAGGTGGCTTGGGCTCAAAACTCTATCGTCAGCATGGCATCTGCTCCATCATCTATGGGGGGACCCATATCGATGAGGATTTTCGCGATCGCAAGGTGGCCGATGAGTGGTTTGTAGCCCGTTATGAACAGAAGATGATCGCCAAGGATCTGGAAGCGACCAAAAAGTATCGCTTTGATCCTGATGTGGAGACCGGTGGCACCTTTGGGGTGAATTTTAACAACAATGCTGAGAGCTTTTTGGCTTTCAATTACCGCAGCATATTTTGGAGCGATGAACAGCGTCAGAAGTTTCACCAAAGCCATATTCGAGAGCATTATCTCAACCAGTTCAACGAGGAGACTATTGCCACCAAGCAACAAAGCACATGCGGAGAGCCCTGTGTAGCTGTCTGCAAGAAGTATCATGGCAAGTTCAAAAAAGACTATGAGCCCTATCAGAGCATGGGGCCCTTGTGCGGTATCTTCGATCAGCGTGCTGCTGAAATGCTATGTCACAAAGCAGATAGCCTGGGCTTTGATGCCATCTCCATCGGTGGATTTTTGGCCTGGCTGATGGACTGTCTGGATACCGGCAGCATCTCTGAAAAAGAACTCGGGGTAGATTCGCTGCCACATTGGGATGCAAAGAACTTTGCCACCGTGGAAGACTCTCTGCACAATGCTATCCTTGGTTGCACTCTGCTGGACAACATGATCGGCCAGCATCCTCTGATCAATCTGGATGAGGGAGCCCGTAAGTATGCCAGAAGGCTATCCCGAGCCAAAGCCGCTCCACTGATGGATAGCTTTGTCTTCAATTCCTTTGGACGTCGGGGCTGGATGGTGCCAAATCAATATTGGACACCCGGAGTGATGTCTCCCATGCCGGCCATGGGTAGATACTATATGTATTATGGTAAGCAGTATTTTAGCCCTCGCTATCTGGGCAAAGTCAATGCCGATCGCATGAAGAGTGAGATCATGCTGGACAATCTGGGTGTCTGCCGATTTCATCGAGCCTGGGCAGAAGAGATGCTGCCTCAGATCATCGACGAGCTCTTTGGTCTGCGCCAGGAGCTGGAACTGAGCACTCACATCACTGCGCGAAGGATAAATTGCCGCAACGCATCAGTTTTTTGGGAGAGTGAACGCGATATCGATTATGTGCATCAAATCCTGAAAAAGATGGCAAAAACTGAGGATGATGCAGATCTCCGGCATTGGCTAACTCGTTTTGATGAAGACAAAAATGCAGCTGCCTTTGATTTCTGGTATGAGATCCGCAAAGGCATCGATGAAAGCTTACAAGAGCTGGAAAAACCTCAATAAAACAAAGATCTTGATCGGCAATGGATCGTAAATAGCAAAAAAATGCTTGCCTAATCTGCTAAGCTCAGAAAAGTGGCAAAAAAAATCAAAAAGGGCTTCGAACTCAAGCCAAGAAGCCTGTGGGAGAGTAAATGCGATTGAAAACCTTTCCTGGGGGAATCCACCCTCATGATGAAAAGCATTATTCCGCATCAGCACCCATCACAAATTTCCCCACCCCGCAGCGGGTGATAATTCATCTTTCACAACATATAGGAGCCCCTTCATCACCGCTCGTAGAAGTGGGCGACACCGTGATGAAGGGACAGGTAATCGCCAAAGCCTCAGGCTTTGTGTCGCTGGCTCAACATGCCTCCATCAGTGGAAAGATCACCAGGATCGGACAGTTTATGCACCCTACCGGAGCGATGTCCAGAGGCATAGAGATTAGCTCTGACGGGCAAAATCAGATGGTGGAGCTCAGCGATGATGCGGATTTTCTGCAGCTACCTCTTGATGTAATCAAAGAGCGCATCGCCAATGCCGGAATCTGCGGTATGGGTGGAGCAGGATTTCCCACGCATGTAAAGCTATCTCCTCCTGCGGATAAACCCATCGACACTGTGATCCTGAACGGAGTGGAATGTGAACCCTTCCTTACCAGTGATTACCGCCTGATGCTGGAAAGTGCCGAAGACATCCTGCAGGGTCTCAAGCTGATCATGAAGACTGTGGGTGCCAACCGTGGTATGATCGGTATTGAAGCAAACAAACCGGATGCCATCGCCCTGATGCAAAAGCTCTGTGCCAAAGAGAAAAATCTGGAAGTGGTCGGCCTCAAAATGCAGTATCCCCAAGGTGCAGAAAAGCAGCTGATCTTTGCCGCTACCAATCGCAAAGTCCCAGCCGGCGGCTTGCCGATGGCTGTGGGCGTGGTAGTGCAAAACGTCGGTACTGCCTTTGCCATCTATGAAGCGGTCAGATACCAGAAGCCCTTGATCGAGCGGGTGATATCTGTTACTGGCTCGATCGTGAAAAAGCCCATGAATCTCAAAGCTCCGATCGGGACTTTGTATAGCGAATTGCTGGACTTCTGTGGTGGAACCACTGCTCCTATCGGCAAAGCGATATCCGGCGGTCCCATGATGGGCTTTGCTCTACCTTCGCTCGAAGCAGCCATGACCAAAGGCAGCAGCGGACTGGTGATCATGGATACCAAAGCTGCTGGGTCCCTGGCCGAGCATCCTTGCTTGCGCTGTGCCCGCTGTGTGGATATCTGTCCCATGAATCTGATGCCCTCCACCATCGCCAATGCCGTGAAGTACAATGACCTGGAGATGGCGGTAAAAGCTGGACTCAATGACTGTATGAAATGCGGTTCTTGCGCTTTTGTCTGTCCTGCTCAGATCCGTCTGGTGCAATGGATAGACACCGGAAAGATCCGCTATGCCGAGGCTCAGAGGAAGAAATGACTATGAATAGCAAAGATAAATTCACCGTTTCACCAGCGCCCCACGTGCACGATAAGACCACGGTCAAAAACGTGATGTGGAACGTGGTGCTGGCTTTGATTCCCGCCCTCATATTTGCCACTTATTACTGGGGTATCAGAGCTCTGTTGCTTACTCTTACCGGAGCTGTAACCGCCGTAGTATGTGAAGCTTTGATTCAAAAACTGAGGAAAGTACCGGTCACAGTGCATGACGGTTCTGCCTTCCTCACCGGATTGCTGCTGGCTTTCAATATCCACGCCGGAGCCCCGATCTGGCTTCCCATCGTTGGCGCAGTCTTTGCCATCACGGTAGGCAAGCAAGTATTTGGGGGGCTGGGAAACAATCCCGTCAATCCAGCGCTGTTGGGTAGAGCCTTTCTGCTGGCCAGCTGGCCTACTCAGATGACGGCTGGATGGGTAGCGGTCAAGGACTCCGCCATGAGTGGGTTGAACAACCTCTCCCGCATCGCTACAGATCTGGAAACACTTTCGCCCAAGGCTTATGAGCTGGTCACCTCTGCCACACCCCTGAAGGTAGCCCAAAGCTTGAGAGACAGCAGCTTTGTAGCCGATATCAATGCCCAAGCCGGAGGTCTGGACCTGGGTGGTAGAATCTTTGGCAGTCTCACCGAGATGGAGACCCTCAAAAGCCTCTTTTGGGGCAATATCGGGGGCTGCATCGGTGAAGTCTCAGCTTTTGCCTTGCTGCTTGGGGCTGCTTACCTGCTCTACAAGAATATCATCGAATGGCGCATCCCGCTATTTTATATCGGGACCGTGTTTGTGCTCAGCTTCATTTTTGGTGGCATTCCCGGCAGCGGAACTTCTGTGATGCTGCCCTTCTTCCATATCTTTTCCGGAGGTTTGATGCTGGGTGCTTTCTTTATGGCTACGGATTATACCACCACGCCGCTGACAAAGAAGGGCAGGATCATCTTTGGCATCGGCTGCGGCTTGCTCACCATCGTGATCCGGCTTGTGGGCGGATATCCGGAAGGCGTGAGCTATAGCATCCTCTTTATGAATGTGATGACTCCGCTGATCGACCGTCTGACCATGCCAAAAGCTTTTGGGAGGATAAAGAAATGACATACTATCTCAAGCTCGGTTTTATCCTGCTGATCTTCTGTGTCATTGCCAGCGGGATATTGGCTTACATCAATACTCTGACCGCTCCGGTGATCGCAGAACGCAAAGCCAGAGAGGAAGAGGAGACCCGTGCTGCCTTGATTCCGGATGCGGTTTTCGAACAAAAAGTTACCGATCAAGGCATGAAGTATTTTTTGGCCAGGGATCCTGAAGATAGTGATTTGATCGGATACACCTTCATCGCTGCCGAGATCGGCTATTCCAGCACAGTGCAGACCATGGTGGGAGTGGATAAGGATTTTGAAGTACTCGGGATCGAAGTGATAGATCAATCCGAGACCCCCGGGCTGGGGGCAAATTGCACTTCGAACAGTTTTACCGCGCAATTTAGTGGCCTCAGCATCCCAGAACTGTATGTGGATAAAGATGGTGGGGCGATTGTGTCATTATCCGGTGCCACCATCACTTCCCGCACCATAGCAAACTCCCTTCGAGAAAGCATTCTCGATGTACAAGACGAACCGCAAGGGGGTGCAGAGTGAATTTTAGCAAAGAACTGACAAAAGGACTGATTCGGGATAATCCCATATTTATCCTGGTGCTGGGGCTGTGTCCCACTCTGGCGGTCACCACTTCGGTGATCAACGGCTTGGGCATGGGTTTTGCCGCTACCTTTGTGCTTTTGTGTTCCAATATCATCGTATCGATGATCAAAGACATCACCCCGACCAAGATTCGCATTCCGATCTACATCGTGGTGATCGCATCCTTTGTGACCATCGTGGATATGGTGATGGCAGCCTACCTGCCGGCCTTGCACAAAAGCCTTGGTCTCTTTATCCCGCTGATCGTGGTAAATTGCATCATTCTGGGTAGAGCGGAGGCCTTCGCCAGCAAAAACAACGTGTTTATGAGCATTGCCGATGCCATCGGTATGGGCTTGGGATTTACCCTGTCTCTGGTAGTGATTGCCACCTTCCGTGAAATCTTGGGAGCAGGTACCTGGTTTGGCATGAGAGTTACGCCTCTGAGCTATGATCCCATGCTGATCGCCATCCTCGCTCCGGGAGCCTTCATCACATTGGGCTTCCTGATGGCTCTGATGAATATGCTTAAGGAGAAGAAATAATGGGATACTTTGGTGAAATCTTCGTGATGGCGATGACCGCCATCTTCATCCAAAACTTCGTTCTGGCCAGATTTTTGGGCCTGTGTCCTTACCTTGGCGTATCCAAAAAGCTTGATTCTGCATTGGGCATGGGAATGGCGGTGATCTTTGTGATGACCCTGGCCAGTGCCATTACCTTCCTGATCAACAAATACCTGCTGATCCCTTATGACCTGATGTATCTGCAGACCATCGCTTTTATTTTGACTATCGCCTCTCTGGTGCAATTTGTGGAGATGGTGATCCAAAAGAATGCCCCGGCTTTGTACAAGTCTCTGGGCGTGTTTTTACCGCTGATCACCACAAACTGCGCTGTGCTGGGTGTGGCCATCCTCAATACCACAGCCTTTAGAAGCGATGGTGTGACCGAATACAACTTTCTGGATAGCGTGCTTAATGGCTTTTTCAGCGGCATTGGCTTCACCGTAGTACTGCTTGCTATGGCGGGTCTGCGCATGCGTCTGGAAATGGTGGAACTGCCCAAAACCATGAAAGGCATGCCCATCGCGCTCATTCTGGCCGGAATCATGGCTCTGGCTTTCTATGGCTTTATGGGCTTCAAGATCTAAGGGAGGATAGATGATGATACTAATGATTTCCGCTTCCCTGCAGACAATCCTGATCCCGGTGCTAATCATCGGAGCTTTGGGTCTGGTCTTTGGCCTGATCCTGGCTATCGCCTCCAAACTCTTTGAAGTGAAGATAGATCCCCGTGTGGAAGAGATTATCAAGATCCTGCCCGGGGCTAATTGCGGTGCCTGTGGCAAAGCTGGTTGCGCCGGATATGCAGATCAGATTGTCCATGGTGGTGAAGCAATCGACAAATGCGCTCCCGGAGGCTCTGATGTGGTGGCTCAGATTGCCCAAATCATGGGCATGGAGGCCAGCTCTCAGACCCGTAAAATCGCCGTAATCCATTGTTCCAGCGGTGGCTATGAAAACACCAGGTGGAAATACAACTACGATGGTGTGGAAACCTGCAAAGCTGCTGCCAATATCGCCGGTGGACCGAACTCCTGTCCTTGGGGCTGCATGGGCCTGAACGACTGTATCAGAGCCTGCAAATTTGATGCTATCTCGATCGATAGCAACGGTATGCGCTTGATTGACCTGGATAAATGCACGGGCTGCGGAGCTTGCGTGAAAGCCTGTCCCCGCGGGCTGATTGAGCTGGTTCCCATCAACCGTAATGTGTATATCAAATGCTCGTCTCAGGACAAAGGGGGCGAGGCCAGGCAAGTCTGCGGCAGCACTCATCCCTGCATCGGCTGTGGGATCTGCAGTCGCAAATGCCCGGTGCAGGCCATCACCATCGAAAACAACCTTGCTCACATCGATTATGATAAATGTATCAATTGTGGATTGTGTGCCACAGTATGCCCCACCAAAGCGATCCTTGATCTGCTGGTAGGCACGCGCCAGAAAGCTGAAATTGATCCCGAAACATGTATCGGCTGCACCATCTGTGCCAAAGTGTGTCCGGTGGAAGCCATCACAGGCGAAATCAAGCAACTCCATATCGTGGATAAGGACAAATGCATCGGCTGCGGACAGTGCGTGCCTAAATGCCCAAAAAAGGCCATAGAGATGGTGTAGAACATTTGGTAGATAGAGCTTAAAATCCCGAAATCAAGCCCCAAAAATTTGTGCCCCTTCTATATAGGAGGGGCACAGGATTTAGACTTAGGAGGTTGCACACTGTGGTTTGGGACAACCACGTTTGCCGACAGGGGGTTAGTCGGCAAGGAGTCAGTTAATATTCAAACGCAAATTGCATGCCAATCATAGATATTTCATATATAATTGTATTTCAAGTCATTGCAAAGCTCTGCCCAAGTTCCAAAAGGGCGATTGTGGAAGAAAAGTGTTGATCTGTTGATATGTATCCACAGCATAGTCGTCCTTGCAAAGATTGTTTGAATATTTTGCAAGTCCTGATCCGGCCCAGCCCCTTACTGGCGAAAGAATATAGGCAGCGAAGCGAAGCCCCTCGTACACACGCAAATAAACCAGATCAAGCCCCATGTGGGTGACAGAATATAGCGAGGGTGTGCAGCGAAGCGGAACCCCTCGTCTACGGCGGCCATCCCTCTTTATAGAGCCTTTTTCGGGCGACACAATTCTGATGATAACCTGAATTGTCGCCGGGTTTTGCCGGTGGCAAAATCCAACCGGAAATCATCTCGTATCGCCATGTATACCGCCGGGACACGGCAGCTAAAGCAGCAGCGTTTCATCTTTCGCCCACCTAAGGCTCCTGCGGAGGGGGTAGACACCAGAGCTATCTGCCGGAATGATGATGCTTATCCACCTCTCTGCGGCTTTTTCCCAGCTATTTCATAAAACCCATATTTGGGGGATAAACACGGATTTATACTGGGCTGGTCCTGGATCTTGCTATCTGGTATCGGTATGGGATTGAGCGATAATGCTATTGATCACCCAGCTGGCTGCCATCATGCCCATGATTGCCGGCATATAGCTGATCGAGCCGATGATCCCGCGCTGTCGGCCCCGCTGAATTGTTTGCTCATCATCACTGGGGATGTCTTCATCGGGCAGCAGCGGATTCTCGGAAGAATAGACACAGGGGAAATCCAGATTTATGCCCCGGCGTCTCAGAAATTTGCGTACACGGCGTGCCAGCGGGCAATTGTAGCTTTTGCTGATCTGATCCAGATGGATCCGGCTGGGGTCAAGCCTGTTTCCAGCACCCATTACAGAGATGAATCTTGCTTCATTTTTGGCCAGATCTTCCAGGAGGCCGATCTTGGGTCCCAGGCTATCGATGGCATCAATGATATAGTCCGCATCTGTAGTTAATTCCTGTCGATTTTCACTATCCAGAAAGATTGGATGCACCATCACTCGGGACTCGGCATTGATGGCCAGGATGCGATCTTGCATGAGCCTGGTCTTGGGTTTGCCGATCGTATCCAAAGTAGCCAGAAGCTGGCGATTGATATTGCTAGGCCCCACGGTATCAAAATCGATCAGGATAAACGCTCCGATCCCTGCTCGAGCCAGCGCTTCTGCGGCATAAGAGCCAACACCTCCCAGACCAGCTATGCAGACCGTGCTGTGCTGCAAGAGCCTTAAGGCTTTGCTCCCGATCAAGCGTTCGGTGCGGGAAAAATCCGTCATATTGGCTGCCCGGTCAGCAGTCCGTAGTTTGCTGCCTGAATCCGGATCAGGATGAGGGGATCGAGCTTAAAGAGTTTTGCCACCTGATCTACCACAGCATTCAAGCGCAAAAGGGGATTAGCTTCGCCTTCCTTTACATAGTATCTGGTGATGTCCGTTTCAAAGAGGAAGCGGCGGCTCTTGAGAATCTCTTTTAGCAGATCGTGTTTATCCTCTTTCAGGATGCGCTCACTGATGGTGAAATAGCTATCCAGGCGCATAAAGGTGCGGAAGGCATCGATGGATCCGGCATAGCCATGAATGAGAAACTTGAGGGGATAGCTGCGCAGGATGTCAAAAGCCTCCTGCTGATGTCCCACAATGTGTAAGACCACCGGTAGTCTATGATTGAGAGCCAGATCCAGCTGGCGGATAAAGGTCTCTCTCATTAGGGCATATTCCGGATTTCCGCGATCCAGGCCGATCTCTCCGATAGCCCAGATTAGCCCGTTGTTACAAAGCTCTTCGATATCCCGATATTCGAGATCACAGGGCTCAAAATTAGGGTGAATTCCGGCACTAAAGAGCAGTTTACTCCTCGATACAGTGGCAAGCTGCTGTTGATATTTTAGCTCACTCTTGCTTAAGGCTGCAGATAGGAAATGGGTGATATTATGCTCGGCTGCTTCGTCCAGCAGCGCTTGCAGGGGCATGGTTTCAGCCAGATTGGCCAGATGACAATGAGCGTCACAGAGATTCATGGTTTCAACTCCGGTAGTAGCTTGATGATGGCATCAGCTGTACGCAATCCAGCCTTGCCATCCAGACGGTCAAAGAAGATAGCATTTGCCCGAAAACGAGCTTGCTCATACTTCTGTGGATCAGCAAGAGCAGCCTGAATTGCAGGTTCCAGTTCTGCAAAGCTGCTGATGCGAATGCTGATATCTTCCAGGATCTGCTTGACCTCGGGCACGCTGCGCTCAGTATCGGGCAAGATCCAGCTGATCAGAGCTTTGTTCAGAGCCGTGCATTCTGCAATGATGGAAGAAGTATCCACGATGCAGACATCCATATCCGGGATCAAAGGCAGCGGGCTGCCAGAGATGAAGTGAATATCTGGCAAGGCCTTGAGCTGGTCCTGGTAGCGGGGATTGGTCCAGGGATGCACAGAGATGTAGATTTCATAGCGATCGTGTAATCTGGCAAGCTGATCGAACCAGAGTGCGATCCCGCTCATGCCGCTGGAATCGTAAGTGGCTGTAAACATGATGCGGGGTTTGGCAGTCTTGGCGCCACTCTGGGTGGGCTTCTCCTGATTCAGATAAGGATCCAGCTTGGGGAAACCGCCCACTTTTCCGCAGCGAATGCCACGGGCCTGGGCATTTTCCAGATCCCGCTGACTGGTAAAGAGATAGAGGCTGAATGGGCGATAGTTTTTGGCAGAGCTCATGCGCTTGAAATGGTAAGCACCATGAGTCATCCCGATCTTGATTACACGACGGGAGGGGAATTTGTGTGCAGCCACCCGGCACATGATCACGGCTTTGGGAAAGACGGGCAGGCGGGAGATGGCGATTCCCCGCTCTTTGAGCTCTTTGTAGCATTTGCCTTTGTCGGTCACGATGCGCAGAGTCTTGAGATGTCTCTGCACTGGCAGCCAGTTTTCCAGATCCACCGGCGTATGGCAGTAAAACACGGTTTCCCGGCGCTTTTTGATCAGATTCAGGATGTGCCAGATGGCAGAGTAAAAGGGTTTGAACAGGTAATAGGAGAGTACCATCAGGGCTCCAGATAGTGAGCCAGTGCCTGGGCTAAATATCGCTCAAACTGAGGTGGTTGCTTTACAAATTGCCATTTTCCGG
Organism: uncultured Candidatus Cloacimonadota bacterium; assembly: GCA_964501025.1. Lineage (GTDB taxonomy): Bacteria > Cloacimonadota > Cloacimonadia > Cloacimonadales > Cloacimonadaceae > UBA5456. The sequence continues at coordinate 13,617 of CAZCRD010000121.1, forward strand.
ATTGCTGCAGATAGTATCCAGATCCGCGCACGATGGCGTTGATCCCAAAATGGGAGGCCTGATATTCAAAGAGATAGAGTTTTCCCGCTGCATCTTCACCGAAATCCAGCGAGATGAAGGGGCTGCCCAGAATGGCATAGAGCTCTTGGGCATATTCCAGGATCCGATCCACATCGGAAAGCTCAAAATCAAAGAGCTTGGCGCCGCTGGCCCGAAAATCTCCGGCCTTGGTGTGGCGCTTGCTGATGAAGTATCTCTCGCCCAAGACGATTACACGGTAGTCATAGCTGAGTCCGGGGATAAATTCTTGCAGCACAAAAGGAATCTCGGGGCTCATATAATCCTGATACTCCCGGGCATCCTTAAGCAGATCATAATCCGGATAGCCAGGGAAGTGTTTGTGCTTGCGCAGATGCTTACGGCGCCAAAAATCCAGCTTTTGTCCCCAGCTCAAGCTTTTTTGATGCTTGCGCAATTCCTTTTGGATGTCCTTTTGGGAATTTACCAGAGCTACGCCGGTGCTGTTTGAGCCATTTATAGTTTTGAATACTCTGGGGAAGCTTAGATCGTAATGCTTGATCTCCCTGAAACTGCTAAAGTAATGACAATCCAGGCTGTGGATGCCGATTTGATCTTTGAACAGCTCCTGCCAACCCTTATTCTCGTGACAGCAAAACAGCTCGAAGGAGGGGATCAGGATATTGCCTTTTGCTCTCAGATCCAGCAGGCAGTCCCGGATATAATGCTGGAGATTGGGGCGGTGACTGAAAGTGTAAAACACAGTGCTGTCCCAAAGCTGCAGCTTGCCGTTGACCAGCTCGTGAAATTCATGTTGATGCACGATGATCCCCAGGCTGCTCAATTCTGCGATGAATCTGGTAGTATCCAGGCTGATCCAGGGCTTGCGGGTCTGGCCGAGGAAGCCATCATAACCGGTCAGGAGATAAAGCTCTTTCATCTCACATGCTCCTGAATATAGTTCAGGACGGATCCCGGCAATAGCTGCTTCATGCAGTTGTGATGCTTCAAGGGGCACTTTTGCGGACCATGCGGGCTACAGGGACGGCACTCAAGATCGCTCTCAAAGACCTTGTCTTCGGCACCAAAGGGGAAATAACCAAATCTTTGCACTGTGGGTCCAAAGAAGGCGATTACGCGGGTCTGCATGGCATTGGCAATGTGCAGAGCGCCGCTGTCATTGCAGATCATCAGGCGGCATCTGGCGATCACTGCAGCACTCTCAAGCAGATCTGTCCGTCCTGCCAGAATCAAGGAATCTGGGCAGCTATGGTGGATCTTCTCACACTTCGGCAGGTCGTCCGGGGAGCCGATCAAGACTACGCCATAGCCCAGAGCGCTCAGCTTTTGCGCCAGCTCGGCATAATATTCCTCCGGCCAGCATTTGGTAGCCCACATCGAGCCAGGAGCCATGGCGACCAGCTCTTTGTCGCTCATATCAGAGAGCAGTTCATCTGCCACGTGCTGATCCTCAGCGCTGGGGAAAAGCTCGGTCTGAGGGTCAAAATCGCGCGGGCTGAGCAGTTTCAGCAGTGCCAGGTTTTTAATCGATTTATGAATACCGCGGGGATGAGGAGTCTTGCCTGTCAGCAGGAATGGCAAGGTTCCGCGGTCAAATCCGAGGCGCTGAGGGATGCGTGCCAGATACAATAGCAGGTGGGTGCGCCCGGAGCTATGCGGGGAAATGGCCATATCGTAGCCCTTTGCTTTGAGGCGGCGGATCATCTGACCCATGCTAAGGAGTGCTTTATCCCGCTTGCGATAAGTGAGTACTTCGTTTAGATGGGGGTTATTGTGCAAGAGCCTGGCAGCTGCTGGCACCACCAAAGCATCCAGCTCGGCTGCGGGATATAGCTCTTTTACCGCTTTTATCAGTGGTGTGATCAGGATCACATCGCCGATAAAAGCTGTTTGTACCAAAAGGATTCTTTGTTTCATAAACTTTTATATACCTGGATGTTGCCAGCCGCCATGCGTTCTTTGCTAAAGATTTTTACGCGTGCGAGAGCGGCCCGGCCAAAGCCTGCTCTGAGCTCTTGATCATCTGCCAGACTCAAGATCGCTTGTGCCAGCGCTTCACTGTCTCGGGCTGGCACGATGATCCCACTTTGCTTGTCTTCTATCATCTCAGCAATGCCGCCGGCGCTGGTGCCGATCACCGGCAAGCCCACACTCATGGCGTCCAGCACCGCAGTTCCCAGACCTTCGCGCCGGGAAGCCAGCACAAAGATATCCATCGCTTTCAAAAAGACACCGATCTGGCTTTGAAAACCCGTGAAAGTAATCCTGTTGCGCAGCCCAAGACTCTGTGCCATCTCTTCGGTGGACTTTTTGAGCTCACCATCTCCCACCACCAAAAAATGCAACTGGGGATTCTTTTTGGCAGCATGAGCGGCAGCCGAGATAAAATTTGGGTAGTCCTTAGGTGGCACGATAGCAGCCACTGTGCCGATCAGGATGGCAGAATCTGGAATCTGCCATTGGCTTCTGAAGTTCTCGGGTACTTTCACCATCTCATATTTAGAAATATCGATACCGCTGTAAACCAGATGAATCTTATCTGTCCGAATGCCGTCACTTTCCATCAAGGAGCGGGTGGCTTCGGATATTGCCACGATGGCATTTAGCATGTTGCCTTTGTATTTGAAGGCGGAGAGGAAGTTTTGGCTGATGGGGACATTTACGCGACGTGTAGCCACCAGTTTCAAGGATGGATAAAAGAGTTTTGCCAAAATTCCCCAGCTCAGAGCGTGACTGCTGTGCAGATGCAGGATGTTGTAAGCTTTGCTTTTGGCATACAGCGCCAGCAGCAGAGCAGCCAGGAGATCAGCTTCACAGTGGAAGCGGATGGGGTAGAGGGGGGCATTCTTTTCTTGCAAACGCAGGTGGAGCTGAGCTCCGGGATTGCAGATAACACAGGACTTGTAGCCCTTGGCCAGCAGTTCCAGATGCAGATACAAGGCTTGTTGCTGACCCCCGCGCCAGCCTCTGTCTGGATCCACATGAAGTACAGCGATATCTTTCATTGGCGGTATTTGTACCAGATGCCCCAGGCGGAGTTTTTGCAGAGCAGGAAGCCATGCCAGCCATCCAGAAATCCAAGCTGTAGAACATACATGTTCAGGAACTTATGCAAGGCTCTGAGACCGGCAATGAGGGCAGATTCTCGGGTTTTCCCTGCCAGATCGGCATAAAAGCGGATCCTGGCAAAGTGACTTTCCAAAGTGGGGTAAGTAAGGTGGTGCAGCAAGTGCCGACAGCTGGATTTATCTTGAGTGACCTTGATGCCTTCGTGCACAGCTTTGTCGTTGAAGCCTCCAAACCTGCGATCAAAGAGCCTCAAAGGTGCGTCGTTTTGCCAACCGCAAAAGTGAATGGGTTTGCCCAGATAGTAGCTCAAGCGCTTGATATGCCAGGCTTTGCCCTCAAAATCCCGTTTTCGCAGAATGATCAGCTCTGCTTGCAGGGCAGGGCTAAGCCGCTCATCCGCATCGATTGAGAGGATCCAGTCATGACTGGCCAGCTTCACGGCCTGCTGTTTTGCCTTGCCAAAACCTTCCCACTTATCCTGTTTATAGACCCTCGCTCCGGCTGCTTTGGCCAGCTCGATCGTGTCATCTTCACTCCCTGTATCCAGTACCACAATCTCATCGGCAAAGCCCAGATTCGCCAGACAATCAGCGATGTTTGCACTCTCGTTTTTGGTGATCAGAACGGCAGATAGCAGAGCCATATTCAGCGTTTGAGCAATTTGTAGTTCTTAAAAGTTCCGATGGGGCCAGTGATGCATTCCAGCAGCGAAAGCAGGCGAATCCCCAGCTTTTCGTGCTTATGAGGCTGCCTGCCGGGATGGGGCTTTCCCGTATATTGCAGTTTGTCCGCCCAATCAAAGCGGGCAATCCGCTCTTGCATTACCTGGGGATGGCTTTCCCGGAAAGTCTTCAAACGGTTTAGAGGACCATAATCAAAGTAATCCGGCACCTGGGCATAGTGCTTCTCTGCTCTGGTCTTGCCCCAATGCACACTGTCCAGGGCTTTGTTCTTGTTTCGCATCAGCTCAGGCGGGCGCACCCAACCGTAATGATAGATATAGGCGTCCACTTTAGCCACTTTGAGCTTGCGGGTGCCCACTTCCTGACGGGGATTGTCGTAAGTATCAAACCAGCGGAAGCTCTGTGCACTCTGGTAGGAATGGATATGGGGCAGATTGCGTACAATGCGGATCTCATAGGGATACCAGCCGTGACCGCCATGATAGTGATCATAATCTCCCCAAAAGTGTTTGTAGTTAAAGAGCAAACCTTCCACTTCAGAATCCTTGAGCAATTCCGCACAACGGGCTTTGATGATGGGCAGATACTTTTCGTGCACTACTTCATCTGCCTGCACGTAAAACAGCCAATCGCCGCTGCAGGCTTTCATGGCAATATCGGTTTGATAGCTGTTGATCATGCCACGCTGGCAATACTTTTCTTCCCACACGGTATCGATGATGCGAAGCTTGGGATCGTCGATGGCGGCAACCATGGCGCGGGTATTGTCATCTTCATCCCCTTTACCGATCGCTATCACAAATTCATCGCAGATGGGCAGGATGGATTTGATGGCTTCCACTGTGGGATAATATAGCTTATCTCCGTTGCGGACAAAGGAAAATCCGGAAATCTTCATGACTGCTCCTTATTGATTGAATTGCAGATTGTACAGGGTCTGATACCTTTGGCAGCGAGCCAGAAGCTCCTCGTGAGATCCCATATCGATTATCTTCCCGCCTTCCAGCACCACGATCTGATCTGCAGCCAGGATGGTGGAGAGCCTGTGAGCGATCAGGATCACCGTGCGGTTTCGCGTGGCTTCATCGATGGCCTGTTGCACCTTACGCTCACTTTCGGTATCCAGCGCACTGGTGGCTTCGTCAAAGATCAATATCGGTGGATTGCCCACGATGGCGCGGGCGATGCAGAGCCGCTGTCTTTGCCCGCCGGAGAGATTCAAGCCCTTGATATCCAGGAGTTGATCATATTGCTGAGGAAATTGCCGGATATATTCATCGGCATGGGCGATCCTGGCGGCTGCCAAAATCTCGGTCTCAGCAAGCTCTTTGTGAGAGCCATAGGCAATGTTTTCGCGCACAGTCTTGGTAAAGAGCACAGAGTCCTGGGTTACCACGCCAAAGAGCTGGCGCAGATCGTCCAGCTTGATCCGGCGGATGTCGATGCCATCGATCAGGATGGCGCCTTCTTTGACGTCATACATGCGGTTGAT
>CAZCRD010000122.1:0-11919 GCA_964501025.1 uncultured Candidatus Cloacimonadota bacterium
TTCAATAATTATGTGCACAAGGCTGGTGACTATATTAAAAAAAAGTCACCACAAAATATGTGAAAATATGCGAAGTGTTTTAAGGAGGAAATCATGAAATACAAACAGTTAATAATTTTGGCAGTCCTATTGGCTTTCGGAGGAATGGCTTGGGCGCAAGCCTTACACTTAGATGACACAGATGAGTATGCCAACTTAGGTCAAGATACTTACAATCAAATATTGGAAGATGCTTCGGGAATAACGATTGAAGCTTGGCTATACCCTACTTCTTTTCCTGTTAATCCGGAAGACGATCGCCGATCTATCGCATTTATTAGTCTAAATGGAGCGGCTGGAGCGGCACATGTTTATTTGTATGACTTTAGTGGGAAAGTACGATTTAATGCAAGATCAGCAAGCACAGATTCTCCAGAGGTTCTCCAGACAGACGATGCAATTCCGTTAAACACTTGGACACACCTTGCTGCTACTGTAGATTTCTCAACAGGCGAGAGAAGGATTTATTTCAATGGCGATTTGAAAGCAAGTGACACTGTTAGTTTTGACTCTGATGTATATATACCATATGCTGGAAACACTGTTAATGATGGTATAGGAATTCACCCATCTGTTCCAAATTTTGTGGGTAGAATCGATGAAGTTCGTTTTTGGAATAGAGCCCGTACAGAGCAGCAGATTGATACGTTTATGAACAATGAGATTGATACAAGTAACCAAGTCTTGCTAATATCTGAAGGGTTGATCGGCTACTGGCAAATGAATGAGGAATCAGGTACTACGGCTAAAGATAGTTCCCCAAGTGGAGAAGACGCCACACTGGAAAATGGAGCAACCTTTGGGACCGGTGTCAACATAGATGATCCAATCACCCCCCCGGTCGAGCTCTCTTCATTTACCGCTACCTTATACTGCGACCAATTTTGTTACTTTGCATTGGGTAACTCAATCTGAGACCAATGTCTATGGCTATTACCTGTATCGCAGCACTGACAACGATCTGGCCACAGCCCAGATCGTGAGTCCTTTGATACCTGCCACCAATACTGCCACTATGCAGAGCTATTCATTCCAGGATCGTGAGCTGAGTGAAAGCGGATTGTATTACTATTGGCTACAGAGTGTGGATTATGATAGCAGCTTTGATTTTCATGGTCCGATCACCGTGGATGTGAATTTTGCACCCGGCGGAGATAGCCCACAGATACCTCTGTTTACCAGTCTCAAGAGCGTGTATCCGAATCCCTTCAATGCCAGTGCCGCGATAGTATATGGCATCGAAAAGAGTTCTGCAGTGGAGATCCTGATCTTCAACACCAAGGGTCAGCTGGTTCGGGCTTACGATGAAGGCACCAAAGCAGCGGATACTTACACCCTGCAGTGGGATGGCAAAGATAGCAATGGCAATGATTGTCCTTCCGGGGTCTATCTGGTACGCATGCAAGCCGGGGATGTGCAATCCCACATCAAAGCCTTGCTCCAGAAATAAATTACAGACACTACGCATAAATATAAAAGGCAAGCCCGACTTCTCTAGAAGTCGGGCTTGTTCTTTGTGGTCTCAAAATCCAAGATCCGGTGCCCAGTGTGCGGTGCCGTAAGTTTGGAGATTGATGTATAGGGTGTAATGTGCGGTGTCGTTATACCAATATGTGGTGTGGATGCAGTTGTTTTGAGTCCCATCGGGACGGCATTTCAGATAGCATGCGATGTAACCCCCAACAAAGGTCTGAGTCCCATCGGGACGGCATATTATTCCGGCTCTCATTCCGGTTATGGTATCAAAAATGTCGTTCCGAAGGAACTCAGACCGGGGGTTGAAAGAAATATCCGGGCTAACTGAAATGTCGTTCCTCCGGAACTCCGAACGGGAACTGAAAGATGTATCCAGGCTATCTAAAATGTCGTTCCTCCGGAACTCAGGAGTGCCTTCCCTACCGTACTCAAGCTCCTGCCCTTGTGCTATTGGCAAAAGGAAACCGGCTGGAACTTCCAGCCGGTCTTTGAATGTATGATATTTATCTTAGCGGATGGCTGCCATGGCTGCTGCCAGGCGGGCGATAGGTACACGGAAGGGTGAGCAGCTCACGTAGTTCATGCCGACTCTGTGGCAAAATTCCACGCTACTGGGTTCTCCACCATGTTCCCCGCAGATGCCCACTTTTAGCTTGGGGCGAGTGCTGCGGCCGCGTTTGGTAGCCAGCTCCACCAATTGTCCCACTCCTTCCTGATCCAGGACCTGGAAGGGATCGTGTTTGAGCAGGTTTTTTTGGAGATAGACCGGCAGGAATACTCCGGCATCATCTCGGCTATAGCCAAAGGTCATCTGGGTGAGGTCGTTTGTGCCAAAGCTAAAGAACTCTGCGCTCTCGGCAATTTTGTCTGCAGTCAGGGCGGCCCGGGGGATCTCAATCATGGTGCCCACCAGGTATTCGACCTTGGAGCCGGTTTCTTTGAAAACAGCTTCAGCGGTTTCCCGAATGATGGATTCCTGCAGCTTGAATTCAGCCTCAGTGCCGATCAGGGGAACCATGATTTCGGGCAGCACTTTCACACCCTTTTTCTGCACGTTGATCGCGGCTTCGATGATGGCACGTGCCTGCATTTCGGTGATTTCGGGATAGGTATTGCCCAGGCGGCAGCCCCGATGTCCCAGCATGGGGTTAAATTCATGCAGGGAATCCACGCGTTCTTTCACTTTATGAGCATCGATGCCGAGCTCTTTGGCGATCTCGGCTTGAGCTGCTTCATCGTGCGGCACAAATTCGTGCAAGGGAGGATCCAGGAGTCGAACCGTGACCGGGAAGCCATCCATGGCGGTGAAGATGCCTTCGAAATCGCTACGCTGCATGGGCAAAAGTTTGTCCAGAGCCTTGCGGCGTCCAGCTTCATCATCAGCAAGGATCATTTCCCGCATGGCTTTGATGCGATCGCCTTCAAAGAACATGTGTTCGGTGCGGCAGAGTCCGATGCCTTCAGCGCCGAAATTGCGGGCAACTTTGGCATCCTTGGGCGTATCGGCATTGGTGCGCACTTTCATCCTGGTATATTTGTCAGCCAGTTTCATGATGGTGGCAAAGTCTCCGCTGAGTTCTGCTTCCTGGGTCTGAACCTTGCCTTCCAGGACCTGACCGGTGGAGCCATTTAGGGAGATCCAATCGCCCTCGTGGAAGGTCTTGCCGTCCACGGTCATGGTGCGGGCTTTGTAATTGATCACCAGCTTGCCAGCGCCGGATACACAGCATTTACCCATGCCACGGGCTACCACAGCCGCGTGGGAGGTCATGCCGCCACGGGCGGTCAATATGCCTTTGGCCACGTTCATGCCACGCAGGTCTTCCGGGGAAGTCTCGATGCGTACCAGGATCACCTGTTTACCTTGTAAAGCCCAGTCTTCGGCATCATCAGCAAAGAAGACGATCTGACCAGAGGCGGCACCGGGAGATGCGGGCAGTCCTTTGGCCAGCACCTTGGCCTGCTCCAGAGCGGTTTTGCTAAATACAGGGTGCAAAAGCTCGTCCAGCTTGCCGGGTTCCATGCGCAGCAGCGCAGTCTTTTCATCGATCAGCCCTTCAGAGAGCATATCGACGGCGATCTTGACCATGGCAAAGCCGGTGCGCTTGCCATTACGGGTCTGCAGCATCCACAGCTTGCCATCCTGGATGGTAAATTCCACGTCTTGCATATCGCGGGCATGCTGTTCCAATTTGTGTTGGATATCAAAGAGTTCTTGATACACCTTGGGCATGGTTTCCTCAAGCGAGGGGTATTTGGCGGCGCGCTCGGCTTCGGATACACCGGCGAGTTTTGCCCAGCGTTTCGAGCCTTCCAGAGTGATCTCCTGGGGAGTGCGGATTCCGGCGACCACGTCTTCGCCCTGGGCGTTGATCAGATATTCGCCATTGAAGATGTTTTCACCAGTGCCAGCATCACGGCTAAAAGCTACGCCGGTGGCACTGGTATCACCCATATTGCCAAAGACCATGGCCTGCACGTTGACCGCGGTTCCCCATTCGTGGGGGATGCCATTGAGCTGACGGTAATACATGGCGCGGTCGTTGTTCCAGCTATCAAAGACGGCAAAGATGGCGCCCCAGAGCTGTTCCCAGGGATCATCCGGGAAGTCGTGACCGGTGTTTTCTTTCACGGCTTTTTTGAATAGCGAGACCAGCTCTTTGAGGTCGGCACTGCTCAGTTCGAGGTCGTTGCTCACGCCTTTTTCTTTTTTCATTTCGTGGATGATCACTTCAAAGGGATCTTCTTCTTCCTTACTCTGAGGTTTCAGACCCAGGACCACGTCGCCATACATCTGCACAAAGCGGCGATAGCTATCCCAGGCAAAACGTTCATTATTCGTCTTTTTAATGATGCCTTGCACGGCGTCATCGTTCATGCCCAGATTCAGGATGGTATCCATCATGCCGGGCATCGAGGCTCTGGCACCGCTGCGGACGGAGACCAAAAGCGGATTTTCATTTGAGCCAAATTGCATGCCCATCAGCTCTTCCACATGCTTCACGGCGGCTTTTATTTCGCCGGTGAGCAATTCACGCAGCTGTTCCTGTCCGATCTGAGTGTATTCGGTGCAGGCATCGGTGGTGATAGTAAATCCAGGGGGTACAGGGACACCGATGAGATTCATCTCGGCGAGGTTTGCACCTTTGCCACCCAGAAGATTCTTCATTTCGGCTTTCCCTTCGGCGTGTCCGTTACCAAAAAGGTATACACGTTTGTTTGCAGTCATTTATCCTCCATGAAAGCAATGAATTAGTTTATTAATACAGTAATCCCATGATCTCAGAATAGCTGAATTTGTCAATATATTTTGCGTGAGAATCTCATTCTCGCACTCTGGCTTTTGCTCTGCCTGGGGCTCAAGCTGAGAGTATGCTGTTGCGAGAAATTCCAGCAGGGATATTACTCCAGATCGCAGCTTATCAAGCTAAGCAAACAGTACATCATGATAGTGCAGCTGGATAAGGCATTGCAATGCTATGCTGATCTTTGAGCAAAGTGCAAAACACAAAGCAGATCCAGCTATGCACATGGCTCTTTCAGAAAAAATCTCTTTACAGATTCACAGTGGTTTTTATTATGTGCATTCAGATTAGAAACCAGTTAGAATAATAGTGATGTACTTAAAAATGAACAACAGCAGATATAAGGATATGCGATGAAAAAGCTCTTTTTGATGCTCTTTGCCCTATGGTGCATAGGGTTTCTCGCTGCCAAGGTGGATCTGAATACGGCCTCCTTGAGCGAATTGAAACAGCTTCCGATCACGGAAGCCCAAGCGCGTGATATCTACGAATATCGGACCTTTGTCAAGATCCTGGACAGCATCTATGATCTTAGGGATATAGCTTCGATAGATCAACGCACTTTGAATAAACTGAAGCCCCTGGTGGTGGTTTCTTTGTACATGGAAACAGACGATGCGGTCATTCGCCGCGAGGAGATTCGGGAATTGCTGGAGCGGATGAACAGCAATGAAGGCTCTTCCGAGGGCATGGCAGATGTCTGGCAGGACTTTTTGATGACGCCGCAAAACGTCAACCGCATGCATTTTGATGATTTGATCAGTCTGCCGAATGTCTCAGCAGTAGATGCGGTAGCCATTTTGAAGCGGGTTGCCAGGGGAGACACCATAGCCGATAACCGGGATCTAAGAAATACTCCGGGAGTCTCTTACTATGGCTATTCAAACTTGAGAAACTATGTATATTTCCAGGAACCACCGGTGAAAAACCAGCTGATGTTTGATGCCCAAGTGCAGTATTATACCCGTCCCTACGAGGAAGGGCAATACGACATGCTGCACGAAGCTTTTCTGCCCAAAGACTTTGGTAATAACTGGTTAACTCCACCCCATGATAAACGCCTCTCATATTGGGGCTATTTCAATGTCGATCAGGTGCAGCCGGATTTTATGGCAAAGCTGAGAATGCGTTATGGCAACAACTTCAAGGCCGGGATCATGAGTTACTCTCCCAAAGCCAATAGCGGATTGCTGTTTGCGGGAGAGGATATCGAGACTTCGGGTAGAGAGTATCTCTCGCAAAGTAAATACTATGCCGGATACGAAAACTCGCGCCTGCCGGGAATGAACAACACCTCCTTGAAGCTCTATCTGGGTCACTATCGGGCGACCTATGGTGAAGGGCTGGTGATGGAAAACACAGATTTTTACAGTGCCCGAAAGACCGGATTTGGCTTTAGTAAACGCATCATGGGCATCACTCCGGATCTCTCCCGCACTCAGGAATATGCGCTCAAGGGCGCAGCGGTCGAGCTCAAAAATCCGCGCTTTGGTGCATCCTTTTTTGTCTCTCAGGACGATAAAGACGCTCTGGCCTATATCAATGAAGACGGCAGCTATGTGATGCGGGATGATTTTGGCAACGACATCTTTAGTGATGAAAACGGTCAATACTACCTGGAAAATGGCGTTCGCATGTATACTTACGATGATGGCAGCCCGGTCATGAGTGACAAGCGCAAGCTCTTCAGCTATGTGAATCCCACCCTGCCTTATGACAATGATACCATGATGGAGGCGGAAGAGTGGTTCAATGCAAATCTCAACCCCAGCCCTCCGGCGGGTCAGAGCTATGTACCCTTTGCCATGCCATACATCAATCTGGCCACCCGCAAGGACGCCATGCGCGAAAAGCTCTGGGGCACCCATCTGCAGGTGAGTCCCTTCATCGGCACCAGGCTGGGTTTTACCACCTATACTGCACTGTATGACAACGCTCATCTGGTGGTACCGGATTTCAACAATCTGCTACCCTTGATCATCCGCGACTCATATTACTACACCAAATTGCAGAAGAATATGAATTCTGAGGTTTCCAATATGTACAGCACCCAGACCGATAACTACAGCCGGAATTTCCGCCGGGTAATCGGTTTTGATGGTGGCACAGTCCTGGGGCATACCGCCATCCAGGGAGAGTATGCTGAGCTCACGGTGGATGGAGAGGATCATAAATTGGGCGATGATCCGGCAGCCTGGCTGGTGAGTGCTCACAGCCAGTTTGAAAACCTCTATTTCCTCACATTGCTCAGAAACTATGATGTGGGCTTTGAGAATCCATATAGCAATAGCTTTTCCGAGCACGAACGCTTTGACGATACCATCCTGGAAAAGAACATCTATGCTCTCACCAATCCCACAATCTCGGATATCTTCCAAAATAGCAACCAATCTGCGCCGGAACGGGGAGTATATTTTGAGACTCGCTACAAATTCAACAATTACTTCACCATCGGCCGCAGTTATCTGGATCTCTGGGAAAGGCTCAGTGACGGACGTCGCAGCGCCCGCTTTCAGAGTGAGCTGGAATTTCGCCCCTTATACCAATTGGGCATGAGATTGCGTTACAAAAATCAGGTAAACCGCTATGATGATCTGGCCGAACGCGGAGTCTCCAAGACCAATGAATATACTCTGGCGGTTCGCACCTTCCTCTCAAACCGGGATTTCCTGGAGCTGGAATACCGCTATAACACGGTACTCAGCCCTCCTTATACTTCTCTGACCAATCCGGCAGAACCGGGCAACAACACCATGGCCACAGCCATGACCCTGATGACCGGAGATTACATCGCCGTGAATTACACCCACAATTTCAGCTCCACGTTGAAACTGCAGGGTTCTATCAATTACTGGTATGGTCACGGGATCTCGCATTGGGATTGGGAAGATATGGAAATTGACTTTATGGGCGAAAAAGGTGCCAAAGCCTGGGTCGCCATTTCCAGCCGCATCTCAAATAATATGTATATGAATATAAAGTTCCGCAACAAAACCTATCAGGATAAGGAACTCAGGATCCGTCAGAACAACGATCCCAACCACAGCAATCTGGCAGATCAACTCACCTATTTTGACCGGGTGGAACATAGTGAAAACACCATCCGTCTTTCCCTTGATTATCGCTTCTAACGTGGAGGAAACATGTTATCAAATAAATCTCTGATCATACTTAGCTTGCTGGTGCTGGTCTCATCTCTGAGTGCCTTCAGCATCACTGATACCTATTTTGGATCTCGCTATGCTGCCATGGATGCCAGAACCCTGGCCATGGGCGGAGCTGGTACTTTCAATCACATGCGTCCCGCTGCTTTTATGCAAAATCCTGCTAACCTGACAGCACAAAAGCGCTTTGCCGGCCTCAGCTTTAGTACCATGGTAAATCGGGCTGAAGATACTCGCATGATCCCGCTGTACAATTCTTTTGACAACTACATCGATGATGCGGTCTATGCCTCCAATATCAATGCTTTCACCGATATCGCCGGCGCTGGATTTGGCAGCATCAGCTTTGCTAATCTGCGCTTGGGCTTGGGAGCATATCACAGCCCCTATGCCAGTTTTGACGGTAACTACCGTGAAGAAATCCGCAACAATCGTAATACCGACAACGACGGCTATCCGGAAAAGATCGCCCAAAATGACATTAACAACGAAGGAGGGCTATACAAGACCGGATTTGCCCTCAGCCTGGCTTATGAATTGGCCGATTACTGGGATCTGAATCTGGGTCTGGATTATGCTCTGATGTCTGCTGATGTCAAGCAGGAAACCACCATACGCTGGACCGACTGGTCTGTGCAACAGGTGGATGACGATGTTGTATTGCCGGAATATACTCGAACTGCAGATTGGGAACTCGAAGGTGAGCAGCTAAAGCTGGGTGCCGCCTTCAGATTGGGACCCCACCTGGGCTTGGGCTTTACCTTTACTCCCGAAACCACTTTGGATCGCAGCGGAACAGATTTTTCGTTCCGGGAAGCTTACCGCAATACTCCGCAGGACAGCACGCTGGTAGATTTAGAGGGTGATTACGTATTACCTTCCGAGATACGCCTGGGTCTCTCTTATATGCCCCGCAACATCATGCGCACAGTGTTTAACCTGGACCTAGAAATGGTGCAGTATAGCCAAAGCATGGATGTCTTTGAGGATGTGTACAATATCTATGCCGGTGTGGAACATCACGTAGTAAACCGCATTCCTCTGCGGCTGGGATTCCAGGCTGTAAGTAGCTATTTTCTGGATAGCGAAGCTGGCGTAAATGCCGATGGAGAAGATATCACCATCTATACTGCCAATAAAATTCTCACCCCGATGATCACGGGTGGTTCTTCAGTGCAACTGGCCAAAAACATCGTCCTGGATCTGGGCTTCGGCTACGCCTGGCGCGAATATGAAGCTCTCGATCTCTTTGGCGATGCTTATTACAATGACAAAATCTATACCGGGTCAAACTCTTATGCACTTTGGCCAAATTCATACATCAATCTTCAAAATCGCGGTTGGGAAAATCCCGACAAAGTAAAAGAAAGCTTCATCACCCTGAATGCCGGCCTTTCCTTTTGCTGGTAACCACTTATCCCGAGGGATAGTATGAAAAGATATATCTTACTTGTAGTGCTGATTGTGGCACTGAGCCTGAGCTTTGCCGAAGACCTGCGCCTGGATGTAATGTGGTCAAACGATATCCATGGCGGGATCGATCGCTCCAAAGCTACCTTCATGAATCCGGAATTTCCACCCCAGCTCGGGGGCGGAGCTTCCGCAGCCTCTTTGATCAAACACATCCGTTCCTTCAGCGGGGAAAACCGGGCGAATCTGCTGCTGGATGCCGGAGATTTTTTCCAGGGCCGGCCCGTGGGCACGGTCACGGATGGACGCTCCGTAATTGACTATATGAATATGGTCGGCTACGATGCTCTAACCATCGGTAATCATGAATTTGACATCCTGCAGGAAGAGCTGGGCAAAACTCTGGAAAAGGCAAATTTCCCGATTTTGACCTGCAATGTGATAGATACCAGAACCGGTGAAATCCCATGGTATGCCTTTCCTTATACCATAGTAAACCGTCTCGGTCTGCGCATCGGGATTATTGGCTTTACCACCACGGATACAAAGCAGATGAGCTTTCCCGAAAACATTCGTAATATCGACTTTCTAAACGCCAAGGAAACCGTGAGCAAATACGTAAAAATCCTGCGTGAAGAAGAAAATGTGGATCTGGTGATAGTGCTGGGACACGCCGGCCTGCCTTATGATAATGAGAAAACCTATCTTCGCCGTTATGATGCACAGGGAAACCCCCGCTATGCAGAGCGTACATCCCACTGGGGTTATGACGCTCAGGAAATTGCCCGCGAGGTGGAAGGCATCGATCTCTTTGTTGGTGGCCACATCCACAAGGGAATACCGGAACCCTGGATCGATCCCGCTACTCATACCATGGTGGTGCAAGGCTATGCTTATGGCTCCGGCATGGGTCTTATTACCCTGACCATTGATCCCAAGACCAAGACCATCACCGGATACGAGACTCCTGCCCTCAGAGAAGGACAATTGATCACTCTCTTTGAAGATCAGTTTATTCCCGATCCCGAAGCAAGTGAGATCATCGAAGCTTATGTAGAAGAAGCCGAACAAGGTATGGATGAGATTGTCGGAGTAGCTGGAGTACGGCTCTCGCGGGAGAATGTCGATGCCCAATCCCCCATGGGAAATACCATTGTAGAAGCCATGAAATTCATGATAGAGGCAGATTTCTCTTTCCTCAATCTCGGAGGAGTGCGCGCCGAGATCCGCAGCGGCCCCGTTGCTTACCGTGATATTTTTGACGTGATGCCCTTTGACAACATGGTGGTGAGCTTCACCTGTACGGGAGAATTTCTAAAACGCATCATCGAAACCCGCGTAGAGGGAAGCCGTGCCGGACTCATCGTGGCTGGCGTCAATGTGGTGTATTCCCGCAAACGTCCCAGCTGGGATCGCGTGACCTCCCTGAAAATTGGCGGAGAACCATGGGATCCGGACAAAATCTATACAGTGGTGACCACAGACTTCCTGATGGAAGGTAATGCCGGACTCACGCTTTTGACCAGCGTCCCTCAAGAGAATATTACTCATCACAATATCAATCTGCGAGATGCCATTGTGCACTATTTCAGAGAGAATTCTCCAGTAGAGACCAAGATTGATGATCGCTGGAAACGTGATGACGATGCCAAACTGGCGCCCTGGATGCAAAAATGAAAACACTGATTCTATATCACAGTCAATCCGGAAATACCAAAGCCTTTGCTGAAGGTGTTTTTGACAAATTGACCGCCTTGGGACACGAGGTAAATTGCATTGAATTGCTCACTGCCAACCCGGTCAAGCAACGCTCTGTGCGGGATCATCAGGAGATTGACTTTGTCAATTTGCCGGATCCTGAAGATTATGAAATGCTGCTGTTTGGCGGTCCGGTGTGGGCTTTTGGTCCCTCTCCGGTGATCGTGGCGGCCATTCGTAAGATGAATTCGCTCACGGGCAAGATCTGTCTGCCTTTTGCCAGCATGGGCTTTTTTTGGGAAGGTATGGGCGGAACCGCTGCCTTGCGCTATATGAGCCGGGAATTGGCTACCAAAGGTGCCAAAGTGCTCCCCGGTGCCATCTGCAAACGCATGCTGCATGATCCTGCCGCCGAGATTGAGAAAAATGCAGCCAAAATAGCAGGGATTATTACAAAACAAACAATTTAGCGAAACCGACTTATCAAGCTTGGGGTGGCATTCTCCAAGGGCTGCAACCATTCATCCTCTAGCGGCATAAGAACATAGCGAGGGCATGCAGAGAAGCAGAACCCCTCGTAAACCCAAAAGATGATTTAGATTTGGCAAAGAAACCAGATTCAGCCCCTTGTGGGCGTAAGAATATAGCGAGGGTGTGCAGCGAAGCGGAACCCCTCGTAAACCCGAAAGATGATTTATATTTGGAAAAGAAACCAAAATCAGCCCCTTGTGGGCGTAAGAATATAGCGAGGGTGTGCAGCGAAGCGGAACCCCTCGTAACCATGATGCCATCTTGGGCTTAGCCCGGCAGGGCGACACCACAAACAC
>CAZCRD010000123.1:0-11118 GCA_964501025.1 uncultured Candidatus Cloacimonadota bacterium
GCATACTGCCACAGTGAGTATCACCGACGATATCACCCGGGAGATTCACACGGTTGAGCTTAGTGGTAGCGGCTTTGACGCCACCATTTACACTTTGCCACAGATTGAGACTTGGGACGACGCTACCGCACCAAGTTTCCCTCTGGGTTGGAGCACTATCTTAAACTCTACTTCCACTTCAGCATATCTGAGAACCAGTAATTCTTCGCCTTATAGCGAGCCTAACTGCGTACAGATGGCAAATTCCAGCGATGTGGCAGCAGAATTGATCTTGATTTCACCACCCATTGATGATGATATCGAGCTCAGCAATATCCGTGTGCGAATAATGGCCAAAGGTGGTACAGATTACTTCTTGCAAGTGGGTACCATGTCCGATCCCGACGATGCCACTACCTTTAGCCTGGCGCAGGAGCTTACTGTAATCAATGGCTGGAATGAATATGCCGTGAATCTCACCAATCACACTCCTGCCGGTCAATACATCGCCATCCGTCACGGCCTGCAAAATACCTACCGTACACTCTGGGTGGATGACGTGACCTTTGAGGAGATTGCGCCAAACGATCTGGCTGCGCTTACTATCTCCGGAAATAGCACTCCGGCTGTAAACACGGCTGCAGAATACACCATCGACGTACTCAACAACGGTACCGCTGACCAAAGTGACTATCAGGTAAAACTCTTTGATGGCAACGATACTGAGCTGGCCTCTGTGGCTGGTCCTGCCATTGCCGCAGGCGAGATCGAGCAAGTAGCCCTTTCCTGGACCCCCAGCGTGGAAGGCCCCAGCAGCATCTATGGAAAAGTAGTATTGCCCGGGGACGTCAATCCCACCAACGACGAAAGCCCTGAAATGGTGATATCTGTACAGCCTGAAGGCATCCTGTCCGTAACCATCGGTGATGGCTCAGAGCAGATAGGTGTGCCTTGGGAATTTTTCTATAAAAACAGCCTGTTTCAGACCCTGTATTATCCCAATGAACTTGGCATGGTCGGCACCATCACTACCATCGCCTTTTACAATGATTTCACCACAAACCTGTCCAATATGCCGATCAAGATCTGGCTGGGCACCACCGATATGGAAGACCTTTCGGCCGGTTGGGTGGATCCCACCTCACTATCTCTGGTCTATGATGGCAACATGAACTTCCCCTCCGGAGCCAACACCATCACCATCCCGCTGCAGGCACCATTCGCTTATGCCGGCGGCAATCTGGTGCTTTATGCCAATCGTCCGATGGATACTCAGTATTATAGCTCCAGTGACGACTTCCTGGCTCAGACCATTGGCTCGACCCGTGCCCGCAACGTGTATAGCGATGGCACTACCTACGATCCCATGGCGCCATCAGCCACCGGAACTCTATCCGGCACCTTCCCCAAAACTACCTTCATTATGACACCTATGACCGGTGATCCGGTCTTTATGGTCAATCCCAGTGAATACGATTTTGGTGATGTGAACCTCAGCGGCAGCAAGAGCAAAACCTTCAACATCATGAATGTGGGGGGTGGCACTCTGGGCATCAATGAAATCACGATTGATGGTAGCGCCACCATGACCCTCACTGATGTTGCCACTCTGCCTGCCAGCCTCGATACTGGTGAAACCGCCAGCTTCACGGTTACCTTCACACCCGCCATGCTGGGAGAAGAGACTGCCACTGTGACCATCACAGACGATCAGGGCACGCGTCACGTAATCGGCAGCAGAGCCAATCCCCAAGGCAGAAATGCCCTGCGGGAAACTCATGAAATCGCCCTCAGTGGCAATGGGGTGAACGATATTACCATCGGTGATGGCAGCAGCACTGCCCTGATGCCGATGAACTTCTACTATCAAAACAGCCTGTATGAAAACATCTTTACAGCAGATGAGATGAGCAACTTTGTCGGCATGATTACCGGCATCAAATTCTACAATGATTTCAGCTCAGACCTCAGCGATATGCCGGTCAAAATCTGGTTGGGTAGCACCACTCAGACCGATCTCGCCACAGGATGGATTCCCGCCACAGATCTTACTCTGGTCTTTGATGGCGTGATGGACTTCCCTTCCGGACAAAATGTGATCACCTTCGATTTCCCCGAGTATTATATGCACCTGGATGGCAGCAATCTCGTGATGATGGTAAACCGTCCCATGGATACCCAATACTATAGCTCGAACGATTACTTCCGAACCCAGACCGGCACTGCAGATCGCGCCCGTAATATGTATAGCGACAGCACAGAATACGATCCCCTCAATCCTGAGGAAGGCTCTACCACCGGTATTTTCCCAAAAACTACATTTGTTGTCATCCCTGGTGGTGTGGGAGACATCACCGGTACCGTCACCGGTGCCAATGATGAGCCCCTTGCCGATGTGCTGGTAACCGTAGACAATCGTCCTTATAGCACTACTACCGATCAGAATGGTGACTTCTTCATCGCCAATGTGCTGCCGGGAGATTATGCCGTCAGCTTCAGCAGATATACCTACATCAGCCAGAGTGTTGATATCACTCTCGATGAGGATGAAGTCGAGGTCATGGACATTAGCATGGAGCTGATGCCCCAAGTGAGCGTGACCGGAACGATCCTGGCCAGCGATACCGGACTCGGCATCGCCGGAGCTAACATCAGTCTGATTGGATATGCAGATTACAGCCTGAGTAGCACCGCCGATGGCAGCTTTGCGAATTCTGAGGTATTTGCCAATCAAAGCTATGAATACATCATCTCTGCTGCCGGATACACCAGCACCACCGGAATCATCAATGTGGGCAGCACTGATTATGACATGGGCAATATCACGCTTACTGAGGTTGCTTATGCTCCCAATACAGTGGAAGCAGCACTCAATGACAGCTACGACGCCATCAATCTAAACTGGAATGCCCCGGATCCCAACGCGGTGGAAATCACTCAGAGCTTCGAATCCGCAAACTTCCCGCCCGAAGATTGGACTCAAAGCATTACCAATGAAGGCCCTGCCAATTCTCTGGGAGTATTTCCCACCTGGTGCAATATCGGTACGATCAGCATCGCCGGCGGTAGCAACGTCACGCCCACGGATGGGATCAAGCAAGCCGGCCTTTGGTGGGATTACACCCATCAGGACGAATGGCTGGTCTCTCCCTCCTTCAATTGCCCGCCAGACGCCTTTATCAGCTTTGATACCCACCTGGAAATGGGCTCTCCCAATGGCGACCATTACTATGTGAAGATCACTACCGATGGTGGGGCAAGCTGGAACATCCTCTGGGATGGCGCGGCACAACCGGAAGAACTAAACAACTACGATTTCCCGATCACCGTAGGTCTGGATCAATACGGTGGATTGCAGGTTCAGCTCGCTTTCCACGCTGAGGATCCACCCTCCAATGATGGTATGTGGTTCCCCTGGTTTATCGACAACATCTACATTGGAAACTTTGTGGATCGCATCGCTTTTGAACCTGCCAGCCCGCTTTTGGCCCTCAGAGGCCAGGCTCCTAATACCCGGGCAAGCCTGCATACTCCGGATCTGCCATCCCGCGCCAATCTGCCCATCCGCAACCTGCAACCCAATCCTCAGGGCAAAAACACCAGCCGCTCTGGCTGGCAAAGCCCCAATACCCGCTCCACAAACAGAGCTCTGGTGGGTTATCAGGTCTGGCGCTTGCTCTCCGGACAGGAACACAATGAAAGCAATTGGGTCTCGCTGACCGATGAGACCATCACTACCCTTAGCTTCAGCGATGATGGCTGGAACACATTGGCAAACGGCACATACAAATGGGCTGTAAAAGCCATCTATACAGCAGGTGTGAGTTCGGTGCCCGCCTTTTCCAATCCCCTGGTCAAAGAAGTGCTCAGTGGCAACGTCGTGGGCTTTGTGAGAAGACAAAATGGACAGGGCATCGCCGGTGCCTCAGTGACTGCTGGAGATGGATACTCTGCCACCACCAATAGTGCCGGAGCTTATAGCCTTACCCTGCCCGCCGGAGTCTATACCGTCACCGCTTCTGCGCCGGGTTATGGCAGCTTGAGTTATGATGATATCACCGTGGCGCCAAATCAAAACACCACGCTGAATTTCACCCTCAACCCTGCCTCAAACGACAATGAAGTGATACCGGTCACGGTCACTGCCCTGAAGGCAAATTATCCCAATCCCTTCAACCCGGAAACCACCATTAGCTACGATATCAAGGATGCCGGAAAAGTGCGCCTGGATGTCTATAACCTCAAAGGACAGCTGGTACGCACCCTGGTCGATCAAGCGCAGGCTTCAGGACGCTATCGCATCGTCTTCGATGCTCATGACAATAATGGTAATCCGCTTTCCAGCGGGATCTACCTCTATCGTCTGCGGGCTGCAAACCATCAAAGCACGCGTAAGATGATGCTCATGGAATAAAGCACAATCACCAACTAACCATACATATCAGCCCCGAAGCAAATTCGGGGCTTTTTTCTCAGCTGGCGCATTTTCCCTGATTCGGCGGCATGCGGTCCTGGAGATCTTGCGCGTGGCGACTCTTTTGCTGTTTTTGATGAGCTCAGAACAAGGACACTGGACCCGGAGCTGGCGAGGCCAAAAACCTCTGCCTGGTTTCGCTACTACCATCTGCAAAAAGAACATTTGACAATAATACGCCCCTTTTTTAGTTTTGACTTATGAGGTTTAAATGAAATTTTATCATTACTTTAGCTATTTGCTCATGGTGCTATTGACCCTGATATTGGGCTTAAGCGCAGGCTCGCTGTATGCTTATGATCTATTTTCTATTGAGGAACTCAACACACTGTCTGAAATGCTGGCTACTCAAGGGCTTAATCTCCGTCACAGCGAGTTTTACCGGGACTGGGATCCCTCCACACAAGCTAAGAACTCCTGGCACATGGATGTCTTGCAAAAGGGGATCGGGGCAGAAGCGCATATCGCTGACTTGCGTGAATTGATGGCAGAGAAAGATTGGGATGTCATGCTCAGTCACTTCGCCGGCATTGCCTGGGAAGAGCAGCTCTTAGCCAAAACAGCAAAGCCGCTGGATTTTAAGAATCCCAAGGCTTTGTTTCGCTATGTGGAAAGCTCTTTCAGCCGCATCCAAAAAGACCTGGAAACGGCACTTGCCCAGCTTTCGGATCCTGAAGCCGATAGTCTGGCTGCTTTTTTGCTGCTGGCCATGACCGAAAGTGAAGATGCCGAAAGCTATCGCGATTATCTGGCATCTCGCCAGCTTCCCTATCTGGAAGAGATCGATATCAAGCAATTTATCCCGCTTTTACAAAAGGTAGATTTTGCCCATCTGGGTGCCGCCACCCTGGCGATGTCTCAGCTCTATCACCAGATCTCCCAATATCGCCCCAAAATCAAGAATACCACCATATACCAAAGCAAATATGGGCTGATGATCATGGGAAGCAGCACGGATGACCGCTATACACCAGCCACTTTCAAAGCCCTCACAGACACACCGGTATGCTTGCTCATCGAACCCGATGGCGACGATATCTACGAGTTTAGCTTGGCCACCAGCCGGGACCACCCTTTTTACCTGCATATTGACCACAGCGGCGATGATCTCTACCGCTCTCAGGAGCCGGCATTTTTTGCCTTTGGGGGCATCGGTCTGTCCGCAGATCGCAGTGGGAACGATATCTATCAACTTGCAGATTTTAGCTTTGCCGCGGTCTTGGGCACTCAGCTGCATATAGATGCCAGCGGTGACGATGTTTATGTGGGAGGCCTCTTTGCTCAGGGTGCAGCTATTGCCGGGCTGAGCCTGCTCATCGATCAAGGAGGAAACGACTCCTATCGCGCCCATGCCATGGCTCAGGCCTTTGCTTCTACCTGTGCTGCCGGAATCCTGGCAGATTACGATGGTGCTGATACCTACTATCTGGGTGGAAAATACTACCATGCCCCCCTGATGCCGGACGACTATCGCACCATGGGCCAGGGGATGGGCTTTGGTCTGCGTCCTTATCTGGCGGGCGGACTTGGATTTTTGTACGATAAGGCGGGCAACGACAAGTATCTGGGCGGCATCTACGCTCAGGGCGTGGGCTATTGGTATGCCACCGGGATCCTCATCGATGAAGGTGGAAACGATATCTACAACGCCATATACTATCCCCAGGGTTCGGGAATTCACCTGGCCAGCGGGATTCTTTATGATCATGAGGGCAACGATGCTTATTATAGCCGACACGGTCCCGGACAGGGTGCCGGGCATGATTGGGGTTTTGGCATGCTCATCGATGCTGCCGGAAACGATGCTTATAGCATCGAAGGCGGCAATGGCTTGGGACTCACAAATTCCCTGGGCATCTTTTTGGACAAACAAGGCAATGACCGCTATGAGCGCAATAATCCGCAAAACTATGGCAATGCCAACCTGGCACGGAGCACCGGAGGTATCGGGCTTTTTTTGGATGCCGGTGGCGAGGACAGCTATCCGGATACCCTCAAAGCCAATAACTCTGAGTGGACCAAAGGCAAATATGGCTTCGGCCGTGATCTGGAACTGAACGCAGCACATCCTCAAGAGGATCAGGCTACTCAGGCGCAAGACCCAGCTCCGGCTGCAGATGCTGATATCGCTGAGATCTTTGCCGCTGCGGCAGAGTGGGAAGTGGGCTCTGCAGTTCAGCGGGTACGCACCGCGCGGCAGATCCTGATTGACCGCGCCCCAGAGAGCACTGCCTATATCCTTGAACACAAATTGGCCAATACTTCCGGGCTGGAATATCGCGCTCTGGAAGCTTTTACCAAAGCAAATGCAGACTTTCCCGATCTCTTGTTAGATTTTGTTTCGGATTCCGATTCGCTCAAAGCCAAGACCGCCATCTCGCTTTTGGCCGATGTCAAAGATCTGCGGCTGCTGCCATATCTGGAACAGCATCTGAATGCCGGACGCTATCTCGCCACCTGCCTCTCGGTGCTGGGATATCTGGATGATCCCCATAGTCTGTGGCTTTTGCAACGTCACCAAAATCAAGATAATGAGCGCCTCCGCTTTCTGGTAGTCAGAGCCCTCAGCAGGCACAAAAGCGAAGCTGCAAAAACAGCGCTTGAATCCTTTACCGACGATGAATCCTTTCTGATTCAAGCCTTAATCCGTAATCTGCCAAAGGAACAACCATGATCCAGCAAAAACAGTGCTTTGAAGACTATCTGGTGCAGCTCGAACTGCCGAATATCCCCCATTTGATGGGACAATTTGAACACTATCACAAACTCCTGGTAATGCACAACCGGCAAGTGAATCTGATCTCACGCAAAATGCCTGCTGATAACTATTGGGTGCAGCATTTCCTTGACAGCTTGTTGGCAGTAGAATGTTTGGATTTTAGAGACAAAACTGTATTGGACTTTGGTTCCGGTGGCGGTTTGCCCGGCATTCCCATCAAACTGGTAGTGCCGGATTGTGAAATGGTGCTCCTGGATAGCATCAACAAAAAGACCAAAGCCATATCCGAGATGGTGGAAGCACTATCTTTATCAAAGACCAGTGTGGTCTGCTCCCGGGTGGAGGATTATGCCTTCATGCCCCGACGCCCGAGTTTTGATCTGATCCTGTGTCGTGCGGTAGCTTTGCAACAGCGTTACCTGCCGCCCCTGCGAAGGTTGCTCAAACCTTCCGGGCATCTGGTGATGTACAAATCCCGCACGCTGACCGATGTGGATGGAATCTGCTATATAGAAATATTGAGCCGCGATGATGATGGGTTGGGGCAACGCAAATTGCTCAAAATAGCGCAACGTGACCTGATGAAAAGATAAGCTAAGGATTGAAATAGATTTTATGACAAAGATAATAACCATAGTCAACCAAAAAGGTGGTGTGGGCAAAACCACTACCACCGTAAACCTGGCTGCGGCACTGGCGGTGCTGGAAAAACGCACCTTGCTGATCGATTTTGATCCCCAGGGTAATGCCACCAGCGGAGTGGGAATCGAAAAAGACAAGGTAAAGCTGCAGGTCTATGATGCGCTGATCGGCCGCGTCTCGATCTCGGAGTGCATCCTGCCCACGGATACCCAAAATCTCTTTTGCGTGCCTGGCAATATTGATCTCACCGGAGCAGAGATCGAGCTCGTGCATGAATTTGCCCGCGAACACAAGCTCAAAGAAGCACTTCAGCCCATCCTGGGCGATTGGGATTTCATCCTCATAGACTGCCCACCTTCTTTGGGACTGCTCACCGTGAATGCGATGACCGCCTCCACCGATGTGATCGTACCCATCCAGTGTGAATACTATGCCCTGGAAGGGGTTAGCCAGCTGCTTACCACGATCCGCCTGATCCAAAAAAACCTCAATCCCGGGCTCAACATCATGGGTGTCTTGCTCACCATGTTTGACAAACGGGTCAATCTCTCCATGCAGGTGGCCAAAGAAGTGCACCGCTATTTCAAAGAAAAAGTCTTTCGCAGCGTGATCCCGCGTAATATCAAGCTCACCGAAGCCCCGAGTTTTGGCAAACCGATCTTTTTGTATGATATCCGTTCTCCCGGTGCAATGAGCTATCTGAATCTGGGCAACGAAGTGCTGGAGCGCTCTCACTAAATGAGGAATATTGATGAATGAACATCTTGGTCGCGGACTTTCGGCTCTGATCCCTGGTGAAAATAAGGAGCATAGCATCAATGCCGGAATCGGCACTTTGCCCATCGACAGGATCAAAGCCAATCGCTATCAACCCCGCAAAAGCTTCAATCCCGAGCGTTTGCAAGAACTCTCAAGCTCGATTCTGGAACACGGCATCATCCAGCCCCTGATCGTAACCAAAAGCGAAGGTAGCGATTATGAGCTGATCGCCGGAGAACGCAGATTGGAAGCAGCCAAACTGGCAGGACTCACCTCTGTGCCTGTGGTGATACGCTCGGTATCCCAAAAAGAGCAATTGCAGATGGCAATTATCGAAAACATCCAGCGTGAAGATCTGGGACCCATCGAGGAAGCCCTTGCCTACCAGGCTCTGGCCGAGGATTTTGGCCTCACCCATGCCCAGATCGCCACCGTGATGGCCAAAGACCGCGCCACCATCACCAATAGTCTGCGCCTGCTAAAACTGCCGCCGGAGGTGATCGAACTGGTCGCCGCCGAAGCCCTCAGCGCCGGTCATGCCAGAGCGGTATTGATGGTGGAGCCCGAATACCAGATCCCCTTTGCTCACCATCTGATCAAGTATAAGCTCAGCGTACGCCAGGCCGAAGCCAAAGCCAGGACCTTCGTCAGCAGCTTGCAAAAACCCGATCAGCTTAACCCCAAAAACCCGCTCACCCGCAGTTTTGAGCAGGAACTAAGCTCCCTGTTTCAGCTCAAGGTCAGTGTGCGCGAAGCCCAGGGAAAGGGCAAGATCACTCTGGAATACAAAAGCCCGCAAGAGCTGGAACAACTAATGAAAATATTGGAAAAACTGAGGTAAACCATGCACAAAGTTTTAGTAACCGGTGGTGCCGGATTTATCGGCGCAAATTACATCCACAGCCTTTTTACTGATCCGGATTTTGGTGGCAAAGTCCTCAATCTCGATGCTCTCACCTATGCCGGAAATCTGGAATCCCTGGAAGATATCAATACCAAACACGGTGGTACTCGCTACTTTTTTGAGCAGGCTGATATCTGCGATGCAGTCAAAGTCAACCGGATTTTCAACGAGTTTCAACCCGATACCATCGTCAATTTTGCCGCCGAATCCCATGTTGATCGTTCCATCGATGGTCCGCTGCAATTTGTGCAAACCAATGTGATGGGCACTGCCACCCTCCTGGCTGCTGCCCTGGAACTGTACAAGAGCCTGCCGGAATCCCAACGCCAGGCATTCCGCTTTCACCACGTATCCACCGATGAAGTTTATGGCTCTTTGGGTGAGACCGGGATGTTTACCGAAGCTACCCCTTATGATCCTTCGTCACCTTATTCCGCTTCCAAAGCTGCCAGCGATCACCTGCTGCGAGCCTGGCAGCGCACCTTTGGCTTGCCGATGACGATCTCCAATTGCTCAAACAACTATGGTGCTTACCAGTTCCCCGAAAAACTGATCCCGCTGATGATCCTGAATTGCCTGGCACACAAAGCTCTGCCGGTTTATGGCAAAGGACTGAATGTGCGGGATTGGCTCTATGTGACAGATCACTGTGAAGCGATCAATATCATCATCCGCCAGGGTAAAAGCGGCGAAACCTACAACATCGGCGGTCACAATGAGATGAAGAACATCGATATCGTGCACAAGATCTGTGAGATCCTGGACGAGCTGGAGCCTTCCACCAGCCTCAGTAGCTACAAAGAGCTGATCAGCTTTGTCACCGATCGCCCCGGCCACGATCTGCGCTATGCCATCGACGCCGGAAAGATCGAGCGCGAATTGGGCTGGAAACCCCGCGAAACCTTTGCCTCCGGCATTCGCAAGACCGTTCAGTGGTATCTCACAAATCGCCAATGGTGGAAAAACATCCAGGATAAAAGCTATCAACAACAGCGTCTGGGAGTAATATAAAAGCTCGCATAAGCTGCTCTGCCGCAATGCCATAGTTTGCTGTATCCTCAAGCATCTTTCGGCGGAAACGATGCTGACTTTTGTCGGCACTGCTGCTGAGCTCCTTCCCCTCTACCATTACGCTACCAATACGGGTCAGATGCGTATTGGTAGCGCATTGATCCCCCAATGCTATGCGGCGAGACTGTTCACTATGACCTGACCAGTTTACAATGGCTTAGCGCTTTAAGGTGACGAAAAAGTGGACGAAAGGCCAAGTATCCATCCCCAAATGCCGAATTGACAAGCCTGATTTCTGGATGAACGGTATCTTAGATAGCATCACGATAACTAGGATCAGTAACAGATTAAGTTCCAGAGGAACGGCATTTTAGATAGCATCCAGTATACCCCCACGATACCCGGGATTATCATCCTGAGTTCCAGAGGAACGGCATTTCAGATAGCATACGATTGTCACACAATAGATTTGAGTTCCGTAGGAACGGCATTTTAGATCAGGTGCTTAACACACACAAATATGCCGTGCCGATGGCACTCGGGAATCATGTGTGGTTTACTGGATGCTATCTAAAATAGCGTGCCGATGGCACTCAAAGACAAGGCATAACGCTATCTGATATCTCGACC
>CAZCRD010000124.1:0-8711 GCA_964501025.1 uncultured Candidatus Cloacimonadota bacterium
ATCTGGGTAGAGAGCGAAGCGGGACACGGCGCAAAATTCTGCTTTAGCCTGCCCCTTAGCATCAAAACCGACTGAGTCCTGCAGATAGTTATTCTACTCCGGCACTCGGAGCTTTGGAAAGACTCCGCTACGGAATACCCGGAGCTTCGGAACACCCGGAGCTTTGGAAAGGCCTCGCTACGTATTATAGCATTCCGATGCTGCGACGGCACCACATCCCACGGAGCTTTGGAAAGACTCCGCTACCTAAACCAACAACCCACATTTGCCTAAACCAACAACCCACATTCGTCATTCCGGAATTCGGAACTGATCTGAGTGGGAACGAAGACCAGTGGAGAATATCCGGAATCCAGTCTGGTAGGGTAACACTTTCCGGAGCTTCAAAAAGACCTCGCTACCCCCATCGCATTGCGGTATCATTACGGCATCATTGCGGCTGCGACCCGTATTGATCCCGTAGTGATATGGGGGGAGTGCCGTCCTGAACAAGTTTCTGAAATCGATTGACCAGCAAAATGGCAAAAGCCACATAATGGGCACGAGAGCATGATTCAAGCACTCATTGCTGCCATTTGAGCAAACAAAAAGCCCGGTGTAGCGACCGGGCTTTTTGAATTTTCAGGCCAATCAGGAATATTTGGAAGTTACATCTTCCATCCCGGGAAGGCCAAACACTCTGAATTGATCTACCCTAATGGCGCTGTCTTCGCCAAATTCGATCTGATCCCGATAGCTGATAAAATCCTCATTGTGAATCTTGATATGGCTGAGCAATTCGGGATTGACCATGATGCGCAGGCGTTTGTTTTTGATGAAGTATTCGCTGCGTACCAGCCAGCGATAGATCCGCATGATCACTGCATCCTTGCTGACAATGCGGCCGCTGCCATTGCAGAAGGGACAGGCTTCGGAAAAATTTGCCATGATGGTGGCACGCATGCGTTTGCGGGTAACTTCCACCATGCCGAGATCGGTAAAGGGATAGACCTTGTTTTTGGCGCGATCGCGCTTTAGCCCTTTGCGCAGGATTTCCAGAACCTCATTTTTGGCTTTTTCATCTGTCATGTCAATGAAATCGATCACGATCACACCAGAGAGATCACGGAGCCTGATCTGCCGCGCAGATTCTGCAGCGGCTTCGAGATTAGTCTTGCGCACTGTCTCTTCATAATGGCTTTTGCCGGTGAAGCTGCCGGTATTGATATCGATGGCGACGAGGGCTTCGGTCTGTTCGATCTTGATATTGCCGCCGGAGGGAAGATAGATCCGGGAGTGAAAGATGGTTTCGATTTTCTTCTCAATCGACCAGGCATCGAAAATGGGGGAATCCTCTTTGTAAAGCTGTACTGAGGGGATCAGATCGGGAGATATTGATTCCAATTGGCTGATAATGTTTTTGTGAAAAGCCTTATCATCGATGACCAGACGGTCCACATGCTCACCAAAGAGATCGCGGATCAGGTAGTTTTCCAAAGCGTTTTCTTCAAATACGCAGACCGGTGCTTTGGCATATTGAAGCTGTTTTTCGATCAAGCACCAGGTCTTGGCCAGCGCTTTGTATTCATTGCGAATATCGTCTTCATCTGCACCTTCGGATTCGGTACGGACGATCAGCCCATAAGCGGGGTCTTTGATCTCGCTCAAGATACTTCGAATGCGGTTACGTTCGCCCGAAGAATAGATCTTGCGCGAGATGGCAATTTTGTTTTTGTTGGGAAACAGCACCAGATATTTTCCCGGAATCGAGATCTGCCCGGTGAGCCGGGCACCTTTGGAACCGATGGGACCTTTGTGCACCTGTACCACTATCTCCTGTTGGGGTTTGAGCAATTTACCGATCTGAGAGCTATCGGAAGGATTGGGGCGTTTGCGGGGTTTATCATCCTCGTAGATTTCCAAAAAATCCAGCACGATATCACTATAATGCAGAAAGGCCGTGCGTTCCAATCCAATCTCGATGAAAGCAGCTCCCATGCCGGGGAGCACGTCTTTGACAATGCCTTTATAGATGTTTCCCACTGGATTTTGATGATCTTTGCGTTCTACAAAGAGCTCTACCAGCCGGTTGTCTTCCAGGACTGCCACCCTTTTTTCCAGAGGGTGAACGTTTACGATGATTTCAGTATTTACTCGGTTCTTTCGCATGTCAATCCACCACCACTACCGGCATGAGATATTGCCATTTGTAGGGTTCGATATCTTCCAGATGCTGTAGAATCCGGGTATCAACATCCCACCAGGGTTTTTTGATGAGGCTGGAGATCTGCATTTGCATGAAATCAGAATCCTTCAGAGCTTCAAAGAAGCTTATCTTACGCGGGAAATTCTGGACTTGGTATTCTGCCATACCGGCGATTTCGGCAGCTTTGGTCACGGCAAAATCCAGGGAGCCAAGCTCATCCACCAGACCCACAGCCATGGCGTCTTCGGCGCTATAGATCCTGCCTTCAGCAATGCTATTGATCTTGTCCGGGCTAATCTCGCGGGCGGTCATGACCCGAGTTTTGAACTCGGAATAAGTGCTTTGAGAATTGCGCTTCAGGGAAGCTAACAGCTCGGCAGAATAAGGTTCAAGGGGATTGATGGCTCCGGCAAATTTGCCAAACTTGATGGTCTGAGATCTCAGCCCCAGCTTGCGGCCCAAGCCGGTAGCTTCGGGCAACATCATGATCACGCCGATCGAACCTGTAATGGTGCCAGGATCTGCAATGATGTGATCTGCTGCACAGGAGATGTAGTATCCGCCCGAAGCAGCGGTGCCTCCCATCGAGACTACCATCGGTTTGCTGGATTTCAGCTTTTGCAAAGCCTGATAGATTAGCTCACTTTCCAAAGCACTGCCACCGGGACTATCGATCCTGAGCACTACTGCCTTGATGCTCTCGTCTTGCTCAATCTGCTCAACGATCTTGCGCACTTTGGCATGAGTAATGATGGATTGACTAAAGGATCCGGAGCCGGGCATGATGCTTCCACCAAGATATACCACCGCTACATTCTCCTTGTGTACGGGCTTTTGACGCTCCGAGTATTTGCTGATGCTGACTATCTTGTCCTCATCGATGTTACGCTCGTCCAGCATTTGGGTGCGGGGCATTGCGTGATCGATCAGTCGGATTTGCAGGGCAGTTTCTGCATTCAATATATAGTCTTCACGATTGTTGTATACGCTCAGGACATCATCGAAAGTAAGTTCCCTGCGTTTTGCCAGCTCACTCAAAATCAGATCAAAGCGATCCGACAGCGCATCTTCGATATTTTGCCGGGTTCCTTCTGAGAGAGAGGTCCGGCTGTAAGGTTCGCTGGCGCCCTTGAATTCTCCCGCCTGGATGATGTGCATCTTGACGCCGATTTTGTCAAACAGCTCCTTGAAAAACATGATGTTTGCTGCAGTGCCACTCAGCATCAGCCCCGCCGAAGCGGAAGGCTCCATATAGATCTCGTCGGCATAGCTGGCCAGCAGATAATCTCCGTGCCCCATCATGTCGCCAAAGGCTATCACCGGTTTTCCACTGGTCTTAAAATCCTGGATGGCAAGTCCCAGTTCATTCAAAGAGGCCAAAGAAAGTGAGACCATCATGGGCTCGATCATCAGCCCGGTAATCCGGCCATCGGTTTTGGCTTTCTTGATCTTTGCCGTCATGTTCTGCACACTATTTGTGCTTTTGCTGCCAAAGAGATTTAGCGGCAACACTTCGTTGTATTCCGGAATGTAAGTTTCGGCGTTGAGTCTCAGCCAGCTCCCGTCCCCAACACTGATCGAGGGCTGGGCGTTGAAGGCAAATTTGCTCATCTGCCGTCCGGTCCAATATGACAGACCAATCAGCA
Source organism: uncultured Candidatus Cloacimonadota bacterium (assembly GCA_964501025.1). Lineage (GTDB taxonomy): Bacteria > Cloacimonadota > Cloacimonadia > Cloacimonadales > Cloacimonadaceae > UBA5456. Next base: position 3,832 of record CAZCRD010000124.1, read on the forward strand.
AGATTAGTGCGATGATTACAATTAAAACGATTTTTTTGGTGCTCATGAGAGCCTCCTTTGTAAAATTGGTAAAAAGTAAACAAGATCCCCAGGCAATCTGCTTGAGGATCGGATTGAAAAAGTGATAGACCCCGTTTCCAAACAAAAAGATGGCGGAGATGTAGGGATTCGAACCCTAGAAACGCTCACACGTTTACACGATTTCCAATCGTGCTCCTTCAGCCAACTCGGACACATCTCCGCAAGCGCAAAGGTCAATCTTTTCGCAGGGCGTAATCTGTCAAACATTTTAGTGTTTAAAGTGTCTATATCCGGTAAAGACCATCGCCATATCCAGCTCGTCGCAAGCCTGAATACATTCCGGATCGCCCTTGGAACCACCAGGTTGGATTACTGCTTTGATCCCTGCCTGATACAGCTCGTCTATGCTATCGCGATAGGGGAAAAATCCGTCTGAAGCACATACAGCCCGCTTGAGATCATGCTGAAACTTGTTGGCTTTCCAGATCGCAATCGAGGTACTGTCGATCCTGCTGGTCTGCCCGATGCCCAAGCCTACTACATAAGATGGATAAGCCAGGGCAATGGCGTTTGATTTCAGCAGCGAAACTGCTTTCCAGCCATAAAGCAAGGCGTCAAATTCAGTCTGTGTCGGCTGTCTTCGGGTCACCACCTGCCAGCTATCCATCTTCTCGATCACCCGATCCCATTCCTGGGCAAGGTATCCCCAGAGCATGGTTTTGATCTCCATCGGGTTTGATGCCTTGCTCAGAAAGCTCGGTTCATAGGAGATCAGGCGTCGGCTCTTTTTCTTGCGCAATACATCCAGGACTCCGTCTTCATAGCCGGGGGCGATGATGATCTCGGTGAAGATGCGGTTTATCATCACCGCAGTTTGCAGATCCAGCTGGCGGTTTACCACCACGATGCCCCCAAATGGTGCAATAGTATCTGTGCTAAAGGCATGGCGATATGCCTCAGCCAGACTTTCCCCACTGCCTATTCCACAGGGATTGCAATGCTTGACAATGATCACTGTGGGTTCTTTGAAGAGCCGGATCGCTCTGAGTGAAGCATCGACATCCAGGATGTTGTTAAAGGAAAGTTCCTTGCCGTGCAGTACCTGCCATCCATCTGGGCGATTGGTATAAAAAGCTGCTTTTTGATGCGGGTTTTCACCATAGCGCAGGGCTTGCTTGAGATTTGCGTTGATATCAATGAAGGGTGGCATCTGGGTCTGGGGAGCGCATTCATTGCGATAGTCTTCCAGGTAGTCTGCGATAATGGCGTCGTAGTTTGAGACCAAGGCAAAGGCTTTGTGAGCCAGATAACTACTCCAGCATTCCGGGATCTGACTATCTTGCTTGAGGTGTTCCAAGGTGGGCACATAATCCCGTGAGTCAGTCAAAATCGTGACATTACGATAGTTCTTGGCAGCAGCGCGGATCAGACAGGGTCCGCCGATATCGATATTCTCGATGATCTCGTCATGGCTGCTACCCTCTTTCATGCGCACCTGGGCAAAGGGATAGAGGTTTACCACCACGATGTCGATCCGGCCGATATCGTGTTCCCGCAAACAGTCTGCATGGCTATCCTTGTTGCGATCTGCCAATATGGCACCATGAATCTTGGGATGCAGTGTCTTGACCCGTCCCTCCAGAATCTCCGGGAAACCTGTATAATCACTTACTTCCTGCAAAGAGGAGCAAAATTGCTGTAAGTGCTTGGCGGTATTTGAAGTAGAGAGTATGGTATAGCCCAGTCTTTCCAATTCCATGGCCAAGGTCTCGATTCCAGATTTATCGGATACACTGATCAAGGCGTACTTTTTCATGAGTTTCCGTCCTCGTCGAATTGCTCGACTAATTCTTTAATATTCTTTTTGTTTATATAGTTTTCCAAGCGTTGATTGAGCTTGTTGTCGCTGTACATCTCCAAGGTGACCCGAATCACTTTTTGCGGAGTTTTGTGAATCACATCCTGGCGCACTCCTTTGTCGATAACGCTTACCAGTACTATGCCGCCCAAGATGATGATCCAATTGATATAGATCCAAAACAGAAAGATGGGCAAAGCAGCGATCACTCCATAGACTGCCTGAAAGCTGGTGAGATTGTAAATGTAATAATCAAATCCGCTTTTGATCAAGACCCAGATCACCGTAGTCCAAAACGCACCTCGAATCAGACTCTTGCGTCGCACTTTGATCGAAGGCATGAGCATGTAGAGGAAAAATAGTGCCAAAAACTGCAGGAAAAACGGCAAGACATACATCAGCCAGGTAAACACCTTCAGCTTCAGCATTCTCGAGATGATAGGCAGCGAAGAGCTGGAAAAAAGCAGCACCATGATCAACAGCCCAAAGACCACCGTGCCAAAAAACTTCACAAACTGGCTGAGTAGATCCGAATGTTCCGGAGCATGAGTGCTGAGGATGCGGTCAAAAGTGGAACGGATGTTGTTAAATAGCAGATAAGATGAGATCAAGAGGATCACAAAGACCATGATGTTGAGCCCCATCCGGCGGGCGATCATCTCGTTGATCATTTCCATCACCTGTTCCGCCGAACCGGGAATGAAGTTTTGGGCTACCACATCGCCGATCTTTTCCTTGAGATTCAAAAAGGGTAGATCCGGAGCCAGCATCACGATGAAAGTGATAAAGGGAATGAAGCCCAATATGGTGACATAGGCCAGACTCCCGGCCTCCCGGGGAACTCGTTCACTGAGGATGCGTCCGATCCATAACCGTAAAAAGCCAATGACTCTTGCGATCAGAGCGGCTCTGCGTTTGGGAATGGCGAGATGTAGCCACAGCTTGTAAACAGAAATCGTGGCCCTCCGGGTGAGCGGAGTAAAGAGTTTCCTGATCTTGGTCCAAAAACCTGTCTTTCTCTTGCCCATCTTACTCCTCCCTAAGAGCGATCACCGGATCCAGATTGCTGGCCTTGACTGCCGGTGTAATGCCAAATATCAAACCCACACCCACCGATACCAGTAGTGCTACCAATATCATCTGCGGCTCTGCCAGCATCGGCATCTGCAGATACCCACTCACCAGATCCAGGATCAGGTAACCCAGGATGATGCCAAACACGCCACCCAGGCCCGTGATCAATACTGTCTGCACCATAAACTGCACAAAGATATCCGTGCGGCGGGCTCCAATCGCCAAACGCACTCCAATCTCCCGGGTGCGCTCTTTGATCGAGGCCAGCATGATATTCATGATCACAATTCCTCCCACCAGCAGTGAGATCATGCCGATCATGACAAAGATCATGCTAAATATCTGGCTGTTTTGCTCCATCTGTTGCATCATCTCCTGGGCTGAGCTTACCCGAAAGACTGGGCGTCCATGCTTGAGCCTGAGCAGGATGCCCGTAAGCTTGGCCTGCAATTCCAGTGCAGCTTGTGGACTTGATGCTATCACCTGCATTTCATGGATCAAGCTGCCCGCATTCAGCTTATTCATCATAGTTGAGAGCGGTATATAGGACTGGCGATTCATATGTTCCAAGGCATTGCCCCCAAAGCTCCCTCCCGGATTTTCCCATAGCTTTGGCTCCATGATGCCGATCACCCGGAAGATATGGGAATTGATCATCAGGCTTTTGCCTATCGGATCTCTCTGGCCAAAAAGCTCACGCGCTGCGGTGGAACCGAGCACGATCACGTTTGAATTTTGACGGATATCAAGCTCGCCAAAAAATCTACCCTGATTTGGATACCAGTTTTCCACAATCTGCTGTTCGGGCAAGACTCCGTAGATGTGGCCAGAGTAAGTATAGCCACGATATTGCAGATTGGCATTTAACAGCGTCACACTGGGATTGATCGCTACAGCCTCGGGGATCTGATCCCGGATCTGCCTCAATTCAGCCAATGTAAGTGCGGCATAGCCCCCCTGGCGAAAATCGTAATTCCAGTTTCGTTCCACCTCCACCTTGCTCGTGCCGCCTCGTTGTTCCATCCAGCTCATCGTGCTTTCATTCATCCCACTGATGATCGCCAGCACCACCATGATGCACATCACACCGAGGATGATGCCAATGATGGTAACCACACTGCGCACTTTGCGCGAGAGGATGTCATTGATCCCGATATGTACAGATTCAGTCAGTGAAATTGCCATTGTCTATCATCCCGTCGCGGATGTAAATGATGCTGTTTGCCCGCTCGGCTACTTTGGGATCATGAGTCACCATAATCACGGTATTGCCAGCTTTGTGCAGATCACTGAAGATCTGCAGAATGTCCCCTCCGGCCTGAGTATCCAGATTGCCGGTAGGCTCATCTGCCAGGAGGATGGAAGGATCATTGACGATGGCACGCGCAATCGCCACCCGCTGCCTTTGTCCTCCAGAAAGCTCATTGGGCTTGTGTTTCAAACGGTCAGACAAACCCACACTATCCAGGATCTGCGCTGCTTTCTCCCTTCTCTTGCGGGCTGAAAAACCTGAATACATCAAGGGTAACTCCACATTCTTGAGAATGCTCAAGTGTGGTAACAGGTTGAAGGATTGAAAGACAAAGCCAATCTTGCGATTACGAATCCCGGCCAGAGCTCTTTTGGGCAATCTGCTTACCAGATCACCATCCAGATAATACTCTCCTGCACTCGGGCTGTCCAAACAGCCAACGATGTGCATCAGCGTACTTTTGCCAGATCCTGAGGGCCCCATAATAGCCACAAATTCACCGGCACTGATGCTAAGCTCGATCCCAGCCAGAGCTCGAACCTTGACTTTGCCCAAAAAATAATCCTTGATCAAAGCATTGGTCTTGATGATTTCCATAATACTATACTTTTCCACCTGTATATGCCATTGGCTTGATTGTGCCCAATATGTCAACAAAAAAGTGTGGATAAGCCA
>CAZCRD010000125.1:0-15856 GCA_964501025.1 uncultured Candidatus Cloacimonadota bacterium
GCTGTGGGCATGTATTCTGTGTAGGTTTTCACGGTGGTATAATCACCGGTTTCGAAGTTAGTGGTCAGCGCTTCAGCATCGGTGTGTTTGATACGGATGGTGAAGTTTGGCATCGGTGAGCATTCGTTGATGGCCTGCACATTGAAGGCAAGAGCTTGAATCATGCCAGGTGCTGCGCCCGCTGCATAAAAATCATCTGCTTTGTACAGATATTGCTGACGGAAGTTTTTGTAGAAGGTACCATAAGGGGTGGGAGTACCGGTAGTGGAATTGAAATCCGTACCGGTTCCAATGGAGGCAACCAGCAGTCCGCTTTCCATCACAGTCACGGTCAGAGGAGCGGATTCGTCGTTAGCAGGATTTTCGTCTCCGGCCATGACTACTTTGCCATGCAGCTGAGTCTCACCAATTTCGGTGGGAGTCCAGTCGATGTCAAAGCTGAGAGTTTCCTGAGGTTCGATCGAAGTTCCGGCTATCGAGCCAATCTCCACATCAGCTTGCATCAGCTTCACAGTGTAAGTGTTTACAGCAATCTGGCTGTAGTTTTTCACTGCAATAGAGTATGTGGCGGTAGTGTTTACATTCGGAGTGGTCGGACCTACAATACTCATGCAAGCCAGGTCTGTGATGTCCAACGGTTCCATATTGAATTGGATGTTGGCACGATTCATACTCGTAGTTCCAGTAGTGGCATCGATGGCAGGGCTACTATCGCTTTGGTAGCGTAAAGCACTATTAAAGGTAGTAGGGCTGTAAAACACCGAGGCGTTCTGGGTATAATTTCCCGGAATCATATCGGTGACGACATCGATCAAAAGGTTGGATGCGCCATCCCAATCAAAGGGAGCACTTAAAGTATGGATGTTCCACCCATTTACAGGCATAAAATCGTTTTGAACGAAGACTTCGGTGTAAGTGCCGGCTTCAAAATCCGTGCTCAAAGCTGTCTGATCGGTTTCTTTGATCCGAATTCTAAAATTCGGCATGGGTGAGCATTCATTCACATTGTCGACATTAAAGGCGATGGAATTTATGTTTCCCGGGCCTCCACCGATGTCATTCAGCTCTGTGGCAAGCACAAGATACTGTTGACGGAAGTTCTTGTACCAAGTGCCATAAGGAGTGGGGGAGCCGGTAGTGGTATTAGTGGCTGTGCCCTCTCCCAAGGTCACGGTTACTTGGGCAAAGATGTTACTGCTAAGGCTGACAAAAATCAGCAGCAGTGCGAAAAGCAATACTTTTCTCATTGCATTTCTCCTTTCTTTCTTTTCTAATTAGGTGCATATCTCATAATGCTGTCATCAATCATGTTGACGCAAAACAGTATTAGTGGATAATCACATTTATCTTCAACCTGCTTTTGAGGCAGGGATTGAATTTGATCTCACCATACTATAAATGCCAAAACCTATTCGGCTCAGCACTACATACTCTATGCTGGAGGCTAAGATAACCTATCAGTCACTTAATATTCTATCCAGATTTCTGTCAAGCAGGATTTTGACCAAAAGCGAATGTTATCTGGCCCGGACCAGCATCATAATCCACAAAAACCTGCTTGTTTTCGGGTAGTTCAGAATTGAGCAAAGCTTTGGCCAGTTCGTTTTCCAGGCCGGTCTGAATGGCTCTCTTGAGGGGACGCGCCCCAAACTGTGGATCAAATCCCACATCCGCAATATGTTTTACCAGACGCTCGCTAAAAGTGATCACAATTTCCTGTTTGGCCAAACGCCGGGCGAGGATTTCCAGCTGCAATCTCACAATGGCCACGATCTGCTCTTTATCTAATCTGTGGAAGAGGATGATGTCGTCCAGTCGATTGAGAAATTCGGGACGGAAATACTGCTGCAGGATGCTCATCAAATCTGTCCTGATCTCATCCAGATCGCCGTGATGGGCAAAGATCTCCTGAGAACCGATGTTTGACGTGAGGATGATCACGCTGTGCCGAAAATCCACAGTACGGCCTTTACCATCGGTCAATCTTCCTTCATCCAGGATCTGCAAGAGCAGATTGAAGACATCGGCATGCGCTTTTTCGATCTCGTCAAAGAGAATCACGCTATACGGTCTTCTGCGCACTGCCTCAGTGAGGTAGCCACCTTCTTCATAACCCACGTATCCGGGTGGGGCTCCAATCAGCCGGGCCACTGAATGACGTTCCATGAACTCACTCATATCCAAACGTAACAAAGCCTTTTCGGTATCAAAGAGATAGCTGGCCAGGCTCTTGGCAAGTTCGGTCTTGCCCACACCGGTGGGTCCTAAAAAGATAAAGGAACCAATCGGACGGTTTTCATCTGACAGTCCGCTACGGCTACGGCGGATGGCATTGGCCAGGGCGGTGATGCCTTCCTTTTGCCCCACCACTCTTTGGGCCAGGACGTCCTCCAGCTGCAGCAGCTTTTTCATCTCACTGGCGGCCAATTTGGAAACCGGGATGCCAGTCCATTTGGATACTACTTCGGCAATCAGCTCTTCATCTACCTGTTCCCGCAACAAGGTGTCCTGTCCTGCTTTGTTCTGTTTCCTCAGAGCTGCAAGCTCTTGCTCTTTTTGATTCAGGCTGCCGTATCTGATCTGGGCGGTTTTTTCATAATCTCCCTCACGTTCTGCTTTTTCTGCTGCAGATTTGAGGCTGTCGATTTCTTCTTTTAGTGCCCGCATTTTCTCAATGCCCGCTTTTTCGTGTTCCCACTGCATCTTCATGCGGTTGCGCTCTTCGCTGAGCTCGGCGATTTCAGCATTGACTTTGTCCCTACGGGTCTTGGAAAGGGGATCAGTCTCTTTGGCCAGCGATAGTTTCTCGATCTCAAGCTGACGCAGCCGCCGTTCGATCTCATCCAGTTCTGCAGGCATGGAGTCTATCTCCAGACGCAATCGGGAGCAGGCTTCATCGATGAGGTCGATGGCCTTATCTGGTAAAAAACGATCCGAAATATAGCGTTCAGAGAGGCTTGCCGCTGCCACGATAGCGTTGTCCGTGATCTGCACCCCATGATGCACCTCATACTTCTCCTTGATGCCGCGCAAAATGGAGATGCTATCTTCCAGGGATGGTTCTGCTACCATGATGGGCTGAAATCTGCGCTCCAAAGCTGCGTCTTTTTCGATGTATTTGCGATATTCATCGATGGTGGTGGCGCCAATGCAATGCAAAGAACCTCTGGCCAGGGCGGGCTTGAGCATGTTTGAGGCATCGACAGAGCCTTCGGCCGCGCCGGCACCTACCACTGTGTGGATCTCATCAATAAAAAGAATGATCCTTCCGCTGGATTTTTCCACTTCTGCCAATACCGCTTTCAGCCGCTCTTCAAATTCGCCGCGGAATTTTGCTCCTGCCACCAGGGCTGCCATATCCAGCTCCAGCAATTCTTTGTCCAGCAGGTTTTCTGGCACATCGCGAGCCACGATTCGGCGCGCCAGGCCCTCGGCTATGGCGGTCTTACCCACACCCGGTTCGCCGATCAGGATGGGATTGTTCTTGCGTCGGCGGGAAAGAATCTGCATGGTGCGCCGAATCTCTTCGTCCCGGCCGATCACCGGATCCAGTTTCTCGGTGCGGGCTAATCTGGTGAGATTGCGGGCATATTTCTCCAGAGCTTGATACCGGGCTTCCGGATTCTGGTCGCTCACCCGCTGATTGCCCCGCACTTCTTTGAGTGCATGCAGCAGCTTGTCCGGGCTCAGGCCATGCGCTTTCAGGATCTGTGCGGCTTTGCCCTTGCCACTTAGCAGAGCCAGCAGGATGTGTTCTCCGCTGATGTAGTCATCCCCCAGGCGATCCGCCTCTTTCTCGGCTGCATGCAAAATGTCCAGGATTTCTTGCGCCAGATACACCTGTCCACCCTGCACTTTGGGCAATTTTTGCAGGGCCGAATTGATCTCAGCCGCCAGTTCTGCGTCCGAAATCTCCAGTTTTGCCAGGATGGGATGGATCAAGGCTTCGGATTGCTCCAGCATGGCCGCCATCAGGTGCAGGTCACGAATCTCCTGATGTCCGTTGGCAGTGGCCAAGCTCTGCATGGCATTGATAAGCTCCTGGCTCTTTATGGTTAAACGTTGTGTATTCATTATCTACCTCCTTTGGATACAAGGACAAGATAAGTGGCTCCAGCATAGTTGTCAAGCAAAATAAGCAGTCTCGCCAGGAGTCTGCTAATTATCTGTGGCCTGCCAGTGCCCGTCTCCATAAAAAACCTCCCAAACCAGAAAACTCTAAAACTGAAAAGAAATGCCGCTGAGCAGCGAGTTCATCTCTTTTCACATCGCCATCTCGCCGCAGCTTTGGAACGATCCTTGCTTAAAATATAAGAGATACAGCCAAAGTCCGGATAGACTTGTCCGGCAATTTAATACAGGAGTACGTGAAGATGACGAAGTCCGTGATGAACAAGAAGTTTAAGAACATATATGCCAAGGTCGAAAAATTCTGCTTTGATCGTGAAGATCCCGTGCTTGCTATCCGCAATATGCGAGATTTTACCGAAGGATATGATGCTTTCGGCATCGAAGATGAAGAGCTCAAAATCTTGCGTGACCGGATCCTCAAAGAGCACAAGCTCACTCCCAGAGAGATCTCGAATCTGGGGTTGATCCTGCTCAAGACCGGCAAGTACGAATTTGGCACTCTGGCCATCATGCTGATCAAGAAGCACCGTCCCCGCATGGATGCCTATGTGCGTGAGCGCATCAAAGAATGGCTGGATACTGCGGTGGAAAACTGGGCTCATGCTGATCTTTTGGGCAGCAAGATCCTGCCGGTATTCTTTGAATTGGAGCTTTGCGATCTCGAGTCTTATGCTTCCTGGCGGGATTCGCGCAGCAAATATACCCGTCGAGCGGTGATCATATCTCTGATGTATCAGAAGATAGCCCTCGATGCCGAAGCCATGCTGAGATTTATCGAGCCTTTGATTTCGGATCAGGAAAAAGTAGTGCAGCAAGCCCTCGGTTGGTTTTTGGGAGATCTCTGGAACAAGGCACCGCTTCCGGTGGAGGCTTTTTTGACAGCGCATAAGGACAGCATAGATCGATATGTAATGAAGCAAAGCACTGCCAGAATGCCGCTAAGCAAGGCAAAAATGTTCCGTCCTAAAGGCAACAAAGCGCCCCGCAAAAACAAAGGAAAGAAACCATGAAATACTACCTGATGATAGCTGTCATAGCTTTGCCCATCTTGTGTCTGGGAACCAGCATCAACATCGATGTGAGCTTTTCGGAATACGAAGAAAGTGGCTACAGCACTGCTCCTCAAAGCAGAAGGGTACCCGTGCACAGTGTAAACATCCTGCTCCCTCCCCAAGCCGAGATTCTGGATTATGCGGTGGAATTCGGAGCAGCACGCCCGGCACACAAAAGCTATTCTGAGCTTAATCCTCCCTTCATCAGCAGTGCCGGGATCCTGGATAGTGATAGCCGTATTGCATCTGCCAGGCGCAGCAGCTATCTGGGTCCACGAAAGTGGGGGGAATTGAATTATGTGAGTTTCCGGCTCAAGCCCTATGCTGAAGACAGTGGACTCTTTTATGAGACAGCCCGCATCAGCATCCAATACCAGCCCCAGACAAACGCCAGCGGGATCATCCCAGCCAGCTTCACGCAGCCGGATTTCTTTGCCAATCCCAACCAGCTAACTCAATGGTATAAATCAGCGTCCAGACCAGGCATGGGGATCATAGTGATCAGTACACCAGAGCTTTACAATGCCTTAAGTGCGTGGGTCAGTTTTCGGCAAAGCCAGGGTTTCAGCGTGTATTTTTCGGATATTGCGGAAGTCCTGATCAACGAAGTGGGAGAAAGCGATGCCGAAAAACTGCGCAATCACCTGATCGCTCAGCAAGTGCTGAGTCCCTTTACTTATGTGCTTTTGGTGGGAGATCATGATCTGGTGCCGATTGCTTATCTCTGCCCTGAACCCGATGGTTCTGAGACGGTGCCTTCAGACTTTTACTATTCCGATCTCAGCAGCATCTGGGATACGGATGAAGATGGACGCTTGGGTGAGTATTACAGCGAATTTGGGGAAGAGGACTATGGTGTGGATTACACCCCTGAAGCTTTTGTGGGGCGCTTTAGCACCAATATCCCCGCCGAAGTAAGCCAGATTGCTGCCCGTATTGTGGCCTTTGAACAAAGCAGCGCAGATTTTAAGCACAAAGCCCTGCTGCCTGCAGCTTATCTAAATTATGAGCATGAGCCCGAATACGGCATGCCCCAAACCGATGGAGCCGACTTCATGGAGCTGGCCAAAAGCACCGTGCTTAGGGATTTTCAGACCACTACTCTGTATGAACAGCTGGGTGTGCTGCCTTCGATGCCCTCGGACTATCCGCTGAATGAGGCGGATCTTGGCAATCTGATTCGCACAGAAGATTATGGCATCATCAGCTGGAGTGCCCATGGCTCACCGGTCTCATCCTCCCGCAAAATCTGGATGGAGGATAGCGACGGCGACCAGATTCCGGATCCTTACGAAATGCAATGGCAGGGGATGGTAAATGGGAATAGCTTTAGCAATATCCAGAGTGATTATGGCACGCTAATCTTTGCCGCATCCTGTCACAACGGTTATCTGGATTACCAAAACCAATGCCTGGCTGAAACAGCCCTGATCAATCGAGCTGTGGCAGTGATAGCAGCCAGCAGAACCGGATGGTACAAGGTGGGCTGGCAAAATCCCGGTTGGGGTGGACTCAATAGTTACAACTACCATTTTCTGGAAAACTATGCCGAGCACGGCTATAGTGCCGGAGCCGCACATGCTTTCACCAATCTCCTGCACACAGAGTATTATCTCTTTGGCGATCCCATCGACGCGGGAGGCATCATCTGGCCGGAATTGCAAAACGTCTATGCCTACCTGCTCTTTGGAGATCCGGTATTAGGACATAGTGATTTTCCGGAACCCCAAGGTGAGATCCTGGTCTATTCGCCGCATAATGACGCCTATCCGGTAGTCAATGCAGTCCGCGAAAGCGGGGATTTCAACGTGATCTACAGCAATCGCTTGATCCCTGATTATGACTACCTCTCTGGCTTTGAAGCGGTCTTTTGCCTGCTGGAAGATCAAGCTCCCAGTAGCGGCAGCTTTGAATATGAGCTTTTGAACGATTATCTGGAAACCGGTGGAAGGATGTATCTGGAAGGACGTCTGCCCTGGGATTCCTCCGATTCCTTCCTGGGAAAATTTGGCTTTGAAGCTCCTCTGGATATGCTGGTAAATATCGAAAGAATCGCAGCGGAAGACTGGATCTGGGATTACGCCAATCCCGAGTTTGGGACCGATGTCCTGGTGCCTTTTGCCGCCACCGCTTCTGCCTTGTTTCAGACTGCAAATGATAGCTTCCCCGATGCCGTAGTGGGAGTGTGGAATCAGACCGCTGACTACAATACGATAGGCAGCAGTTTTCGGCTCATTGATGTAGAAGACGGCGATCCTGGGCTTACAGACCTGCTCACTCTGATCCTGGAAAAACTGGAGGTCATCGCAGCCGTCAGCAATGCCGATGAGCAATTGCCGATGCCGCAAAGCCAGCTCAAGGCATATCCCAATCCCATGCGCTCCAGCCTGGTCATTAGTCTCGAAAACCCGCAGAAGGGGATCGAGAGAGTAGAGATCTACAACCTCAAAGGACAATTAGTAAGGCGCCTGGAACTTAGCAAAACAAATGGTTACAGCATTAGCTGGAATGGGCTGGATGCGAAGAATCTGCCCAGTCCCAATGGGATCTACTTTGTCCGCAGTGCCGGGCAGATCAAGAAGGTAAGTCTGATCAAGTAAGAGAGCGTAACTTGTGGGCTTTAGTGGGGTAAAGAGAGCGGCCATTGGCCGCGGCGATACGGGGACGTATCGAATCCAGTAAAGGGTATGTTTGCATCGGAGGTATCGAATCCAGCAAGGGTGAAGTTTGCAGCAGCGTATCAAATCCGCAAGGATCGCTTTAGTCGTAGCCCTTGCCCGTGCCCTTGACCAGGACGTGGATGCGGTTAAACATCTGTCTGAGGCGATACACCATTTCTTTGTTGGGATTTAGCTGAGCCAGCAGCTTTTTGACAAAGATCTCCCAATTGGTGGTCTCATGATCTTTGAAATAGCCGATAGCCTGCATCACATCGAGCATATAGTGCTCAATTCTGGTGAGTTCTGCGCCGGGGACGGCATCGATCTTTTTGTGCCCCCCTTGTTCCTGCCGACGCTGGTCATAGCTAAAGACCTCATAGCTGGCCAGAGCCACGGCTTGGGCGAGATTGATCGAGGGAAAATCTGGATTGGCACTAAAGTGGCATCGCAAAGGGCAGAGATCCGCTTCAGCATCGGTGAGCCCGAAGGTCTCACGACCAAAGACCAGACCCAGCTTGAGCTGTGGCAGCTCGTGCACATAAGCCGCCATCTGCATGGGAGACATATCCACGGGTTTGTTCTTTCCGATCCTGCGAGAAAATGCGATTACCCGATCCAGATCCGAGATGGCAGCGGCAAGATTGTCATAGATTTTGGCAGCATCCAGGATGTGTTCGGAATGCATAGCCAGGTAAAAGTCGTTTTTCTGGGGAACACTGCCCACGATGCGCAGATCATCAAAGCAAAAGTTGTTCATGATCCTGGCAATGGCACCCACGTTTCCGGCATAGATGGGCTCCACCAGGATGACAGATATCCGGAGCTTATTTTCGGGCATTAGCCTTATGGCGCATACGGATGATGGAACCGAGCTTGTTTCCCATATTCTGCACGTTTGGGTTTTTATCTTTTTTCCATTCCGCCACAGTGCGCTGGGTGATGCTAATGAAGTCGTTCCCCCGCTCGCGCTTACTTTTTTGGGTAAAGATATTGGCCAGCTTTTTCAGAGTCTGCCAGATGGTGTGAAATCTATTTTCATCGGCATCCACGAGCCAGCGTTTGACGTTGGTATAGGTCTGGATCGGGCGCACTCTGCCCACTTGGGTGAGGATGTGCGAGATCTTCTTTTGCACTTCTTCGCTTTCATCATCCAGGAGCTTGCTGATAAACATCAGCACATACTGCGGGTTTTTGGCGGCGATATTTTCCATGCCGTGCATTGAGATGGAGCGCTTCTTTTCGTTGTCGCTTTCTGCCCACAGGGGCATGTGTTCCCGCATCGCATCCGGATAGCGTTTCCATAGCTCAAAACAGATGGTTTCGCTTTCCCAGGGAACGCTCTCATAGGTTTTTTCCAGGGTCTTGATGATGTGTTCCGGGCTATCCTGATATTTGTAGTAAAAATAGAAGAGTCCGGTGGCGCGAACCCCATAGATAAAATCCTCCAAAAGATCTCCACAGATCTTATCCAGATTGCCTTTACCATTATATACCGCAAGGCGTTTGCCCAGCTCTTCACGGACAAAGTAGTTTGCCGTGTTGCCTAATTCGTTGATTTGCTTGATCGCCAGTTCGTCTTTTTTCTTGTCGATATTGCGAAAGATTTTTTCTACCTGAGCGTCTAAGGTTTTATAGTCGTCTATGTTCAGACGTCCTACTTCTTTAATCATATATTCTCCAAAGATAGCACATAGCTATCCCAATGTTTTTTAATAGTGGAACCATGTCCGGTTCAAAAGCTGGCACAAAGCCATAGCAAAGATTATCTACCCGTAACTGAAAGTGGCCAGGAGGCTGTGGATGGATGCGCTACGTTAGTATCAACTCCTTTATCCCAAGATAGCAAAATCTGTCAAGTATTTTGTCGTTTACCTGATTTTGGCGAGTGGGGAATGGGTTTTTGCAGCTTCGTTGCGCTTTATTTATGTGATTGCAGGATGGCTTCCAGGCACACTACAGTTTACCCGTGGTCTTAAAATGAATTTTTGCCACCTCTGCGAGCCGATCGCTGCCGTATTTGCTCACAAACTCCCGTCCTGCCTCGTTCACCGCTGGTCCTGCGCCCAGGGGAAACACCATCTGATATCTTTTGTCCAATTGCGCTCTGGCTTCCAAAAACTGATAGCGGGAGAGGATGGAGGCTGCTGCCACTGCCAGATCTCGCTCGGCAGCTGTGCGTTCGATAATCTGGGTTTCTGGAAATCTGCGAATCAGGCGAGCTTTGGCTTTTTGGGCTTTGGAAAATTGATCGATCAACACTCCTTCGGCAGGAAGCCCCTTTTGCAAAAGCTCGCTGATCACTTTTTCGTGGGTCCAGGCCAGAAGATCATTGAGATTCAGGTTTTGCGTCTTGAATCTGGCGATCAGCTCATTGTATTTTGCAGGTTTCAGGATCAGGGTGGCCACCTGTGCCGGGAAGCCTGTATAGACTTTCCTGGCAATATCTTGGATGCGTTTGTCGTTCAGTCTCTTACTATCCTGCACCCCCAGCTTGCGCAAAGCCGGCATTTGCTCGCGTTTGCAATAGAAGGCAGAAACAATCAGGGGACCAAAATAATCTCCCTTACCGCATTCATCACTGCCGATCCAGGCATGCCAGAGATGCAGACCGGGCTGGACAAGCTCCTGAGTCTCTGCCAAAAGCAGCAGTTCCAGCTCGGGCTTGAGTTCCGAGCCATCCGGAGCTCCGATCACCTTGCTGAGGCCACGTTTTTCGCTGTAATAGAGATTGATGTTAGCTTTTTGAGACTGTCTTTGCAGCTTGAGTTGCAGTCCATAGTCGATCTGTTTTTGCTGGGTAATCATGATCCCGCGTTGCTCCAAAAGCGGGATCAGATGCGAAAGATAGTGCTGGATCTCTTTAGACATAAGCTCGGAAAGCAGAGATTACTTCGCCCACGGTGTATAGCGAGCCACCTGCGATCACCACACCATCTTTGCCGGCCTCGGCGTATGCCGCCTGAAATGCTGCTGCCACCGAGCTGCAGGTCACTGCTTCGATGCCATTTGCGCTTACCGCTGCAGCTTGTTCCCCGGCACTGGCGGCGCGGTCGCTGTGGTTTTGAGCTACAAATACCTTAGCTGCTTTGCTGCAGATCAGGCTTATCATCTCGGCATAGTCTTTGTCTGCCAAAATCGAGAACACAAAGAGCAATTTTTGCTGGGGATAGACCTGATTCAGGCTCTTCAGCAAAGCCCGCACGCCATGCACATTGTGCGCTCCATCTACGATCACGGTGGGGGCAGTACTCAGCACCTGCATCCGTCCGGGCCATTTCACTTGATTCAGAGCCAGTCTGATCTTGTGCTCATCGGGCTGAATCCCCCTTTTTTCACAATACAGGAAAAAGGCGGTGAGTGCTACACCCAGATTGAGTGCCTGATGCTCTCCCATCAGATTCGCCTTGATCTGCCGTAAATGCCGCCCTTGGAAGTGGTAGTCAAAACACACTCCGGCAGTATCGTCTGAGCTCACCTTTACTTTCCAGCTCTGGTTATACAGATGCAGGGGAGCCTTTTGGGCAGCGGCGATATCGGTGATCACCTTGAGCGGACCGGCTTCGATTTCGCCCAGGACCAGGGGAATCTCTGGCTTGATGATCCCGGCTTTTTCTGCCGCAATCAGCTCCAAAGAGCCGCCCAGGGTCTTGATGTGATCCAGCCCGATGGTGCTGATGGCTGCCACATCGGGCACAAAGAGATTGGTGGCATCCAGTCTTCCGCCCAAGCCCACTTCCATGATTGCCAGATCCAGCTCAGCTTTGGCAAAGAGGGAAAAGGCAATCGCCGTGGTGATCTCAAAAAAGGACGCTTCCCACTTATCAAAAAGCTCTTGATGAGCATGAAACTGCTCCAGGATATCAGAGATTGGGATTTCCTCGCCGCAGATCCGAAAACGTTCAGAATAATTGATCAGATGCGGGGAGGTATTCAGTCCAGTTCTCAGATCATGGGCCAGAGCCAGAGCTTCGAGGGCGGCACAGATGCTGCCTTTGCCATTTGTTCCGGCGATATGAAAGCCTTGCTGCTTTAGCTGTGGCGAACCCAGATCTTGCAGCAGCCCCGCCATGCGCCCCAGTTCCAGCTTTATATTACCCGAATAGCGTTGATAGATATGATCCAAAAATTCCTGATATTGCATGATTCCTCTATTTCATTGTATGGTGTTGACGGGTATCGGCAAAGTAGAAAAAATTAGCGGGCATAAGAGCTATACCCGCTAAAGTGAAATCTTTATCTTCCCGAGCCTTTAATTTGCCAACCCGAATTTTTCGGGGAAGAGCATGGCTCTCAGTGCAGTGCTGTCTTCCTTACGTTTGGCAAAGGCGTCTTCATCTGTCTGCCAGATTTCGATGTATTTTTCCAGCATTTCCATCTTCCTCTTGCCGTTTGTGCCGGTTTCATCGTCGATATAGTCAATATCATCAATCATGTAGTTTTGCAGCTGAGTGGGCTCCATGTTTTCATAAAACATCTTGGGCACAAAGTGCTTGGGATAGTCATCCAGATTTGGGCAATATACGATCACGCCGTAGTTGTGTTTGATCTCATCGCCGATCTGATCCGCAATGTATTTGCCATAGACCTTGTATTCGATCTTTTGCCGGGAAGTTTCCGGGCAATACTCTGTGCTTTCGAGATAGTAGCTCGAATTGTCTGTAGCTTTGCGGGTGGTTCTGAGCACTTCCAGATCACCAGCAAAATCGCTATTTGTGTCCCTGAGGTAATCTGTGGTCGCTACCCAGATTTCCTTCATGTTGTTAATACAATCTTCCACGTTTTGCTCTTTATCCAGGTTGTAAAAATTTGGCAATGCCAGGACAAAGATCAAAGCGGCAAAAAGAATTATACTAAGGACGGTATATACCGAGAGTCCGTTTTGGTTACGCAGCATTTTACGCTCCTCTTGATTTCTAAAGATATGTTCTGGGGAAAGGCCATATTCCGTCAAGCCTTTTTTCGGCTGGGCAGGATTTTGCCAATGTACTTGTAGGTCTCCGGGATATCTCGAAAGCGCTCGCGATAGTCCTTTTGCGGTTCGATGCTTTGGGATTTCATCCGGCGTGATACATTGGTCTCTCCCCAATTGTATGCCGCCAAAGTCAAGCTCCAGTTTCCCCGGTATTTTGCCCGTAGATAGTTGAGGTATCTGGCCGAAAGCCGCAGATTGTACAGCGGAACAAAGAGCAAGCCACGCTTGTGCCCTTCGTTTATATATTGTGCCGTATTTTCCCGCATCTGTCCCAGACCTATTGCCGCTTTGGGGGAGATGGCAAAACTGCGAAAATTGCTTTCCGTGCGGATGAGCCGATAAAACAGGGCGGGATCAATCCGGTAATAGACCGCCACCGATATCGTCGTCAGCCGCACAGAAATAGGATTGTAGGTCAGAATCACCAGCAGCAGCAAGATCCCCAGGATCAGGCTAATCAGTCTGCGCTTTTTCTTTTTCTTTGCCATATCCCCAAGCGGGTGCTGCTTGCTGCTAAAGGCCGTTCTTCGTTAGCGCAGAGTCTTTTTGTAATCAGTGAGTTTGAGTACGTGAGATACTTCTTCGTTGATGATCTTGCGCAGCACTTTCCGCGTCCTTTCGGAAACAATGGCATCTTTGAGCGCATGGAAATACAAGAGGGTATCCTTTTCAAAGGAGATGGCAAAATCCACTATCTCCATCAGGTCTTTGGCTCCGGCAGCTTTCTTGATCGCAGCATCTTCACTATTAAAAATGCGCGCATCCACGATGGTCTTGAGATATTCCGAGACCAATTCCCAATCCTGAGTGAGCTCCAGATTCTGCAGTTCCTTGTCATCACGCAGAGCCAAAAAGGTTTTTTCATGATTCAGTTCTTCGTCGCGCAAAAACTCGATGAATTCCTTGGCTTTGGGATCCAGATTTTTGCGTTTGCTGGCTTCATGATAAAAGGCATAGCCGTTTTTCTCGATCTGAACGGCAAATTCGATTACTTCGTTTACTGAGTAGGTGACCATTTATTCCTCCTATGGAATGTATTTAGCTTTTCTTTATACGATAATCACAGCAGGAAAAATTGTCAACTGAAATCTCTTTGGCAGTCCACATATCCCATCCCAAAGCCCGTACTCGCCAGCTGTGCTTCGCCACGTCGCTTATGCAGATCATGACAAGCAACGATGGTCTTTTAGCAATATCCGGGAACGTCAAGTCAGAATCCTGACTTATAGTGCTACTATTCTCTTAGGACTGGACACTTTCCAGACATTTTCTCTTCCTCTGAAATGTAACTTCTGATATTTAACTGCGATGAATCTCAAGCTGAAGCAGATTTCAATTGACAGATACTGGTAGAAATATTTTTCTGCAGGTGTAATAAAATGTTAGCAGCTTATTGAGGGAGATATGGAAGAACAGCTAAAATCCAGACAGCGGGTAGCTGATCATGGAGAAGTCTTTACTTCAAAGCGTGAGGTAAATGCCATGTTGGATCTGGTGAAGCAGGAAACCGAGCGCATAGAATCCCGCTTTTTGGAACCTGCTTGCGGCACGGGGAATTTTCTCTCTGAGATTCTGAGGCGGAAGCTAAATATTGTTCGCAGCCGCTATGCCAAATCTCAGTTTGACTTTGAGCGCAATTCTGTTATTGCCATATCTTCCATCTACGGCATCGATATTCAGGAAGATAATGTTCAGGAATGCCGGCAAAGGCTCTTCAGCATATTCGATGATGAATACTACCTCCCCTTATATAAGGATGCGTGCAAAAGCACCTGTCGGGAATCAATCCGTTTTATCCTTAGTTTGAACATCGTCTGGGGCGATGCCCTCACCCTAATGACTGTGGGGGATAATCCAGATTACATTGTGTTTGCCGAATGGTCACCGATCAATGGCAGCATGATCAAACGGCGGGATTTTACCTTTCATAGCATGATCCAAAACGAGTCTCTCAGTGAACTTGAGCTCTTTTCCTATATTTCGGATCAAGGCGAAGAAGTCTATATTCCCACACCTCAGCAGGATTATCTCCCCACGCACTTTCTGGAGCTGAGTAAAGTGGATACGAATAATGTGGATGCGAAAAATGTGGATGCGACATCCTGTCGCATAAACGAAAAACCCCCTCAAAATGATGTGTCTACCATCGCACCTCAAAATGATGTATCCCCCATCCTCCCTCAAGATGATACAGCCACAGGAAGTAAAGATGAACTTCTTTGACAAACAAGCAGAGCATCATATTTATTATGGAAAACTCCCACACTGGAGGCAAGATAGTGTTTGCTACTTCGTTACTTTTCGCTGCGCAGATTCCATTCCGCAAGCTAAGATTAAGCAGTGGCTCATCCAACGTGATGAATGGCTCCTCGAGCATCCAAAACCCAGAACAGAACAAGAAATCACCGAATACAACAGGCTTTTTTCCCGCAGAATTGAGATCTGGCTGGATCGCAACTACGGGCACTGCTTCCTTGCAGATAAAAAGTGTCATGAGATCGTAAATAATGCTTTGCTATACTTTAATGAAGAACGATACCGGCTCTGGGCATACACGGTAGCGGCAAATCATGTTCATCTCTTGATTGAGCCATTACAATCTCATCAGCTTGCAAGAATTATTCAATCCATCAAGTCCTATACTGCAAATGAGTTAAACAAAGCAACCGGGAATAGAGGACAATTCTGGCAGAAAGAGTATTTTGATCATATAGTTAGAAGTGAAGAGCAGCTGATGAGATTCATTAAATACATTAGAAACCATGATAAAGCAGTACCAACATCTCATCCCTCAACCCCAGAAGCACCCCCAACCGTGGTAGCGACATCCTGTCGCTTAAACACTACCAATTCACGTCAGGATGACGTCTCCACCTCCACACGTCAGGATGACGTTTCCACCCCCGCACGTCAGGATGACGTTTCTACTCCCACACGCCAGGATGACGTGGCTACGGAGCAGCCATGCTAAACACCTCCTACAATCCCGATGTGCTATCCTGCCTGGCAAATCTGAGCAGTGACGAGGTCTTCACCCCGCC
>CAZCRD010000126.1:0-4329 GCA_964501025.1 uncultured Candidatus Cloacimonadota bacterium
ACCAGCGGAGAATATCCGGAATCCAGTCTAATAAACAGTGCAATAAAAACGGAGCTTCGGAAAGACTCCGCCACGAACCACCCGGAGCTTCGGAAAGACTCCGCTACGGAACACCCGGAGCTTCGGAAAGACTCCGCCACGAACCACCCGGAGCTTCGGAAAGACTCCGCTACCAAAACCAGCTAACCACATTTACCTATATTAACTACCCACATTCGTCATTCCGGAATTCGGAGCTGGGCTGAGTGGGAACGAAGACCAGCGGAGAATATCCGGAATCCAGTCTAATAAACAGTGCAATAAAAACGGAGCTTCGGAAAGACTCCGTCACGGGAATCCGCCACTTTACTAATCCGGCAGCGCTTTCAAGATCGTTTTGATCAGAGCCTGTTCATGGCGGCGGTTGAGGCTTTTTACCATGCGATCCGGAGGATGGATGATGCTTTTGCCATCTTTGTTTACCCCGCCGATCTCGATCAGTATGGCGGGAACGCTCAGGCTGTGATAAAAGAAATTCCGGGCATTGCCCACGTGTGATGTATTTCCCTTGTGCAATGTGTAGCTACCCCGGCTGTAATCTCGAGGCACGTTTTTGGCGTAGTAATCAGCGATCTCCTGCAGCCGGAGATATTGCTCATCTTCCTGCTCAAGTGCAGGCAGGAAGATCATCTCATTGATGGCGCCGGTAAGGGAGGAATGGTAAAAGATGGCCAGATCAAAGCTGACTTTACGCCCCAGGGCAATGATGGCTTGAATCTCTTTTTCCGAAGCCGGTGAAGGGCCTTTGTAAAAGGAACTCAAATGATTTGTCTCCGGATCCAGATCCCAAAAAACCGGATAATTGCGGTTCAGGTCCACTCCATCTGTGCGGATATCGAGCTTGCCATTGCCGTCTGTATCGCGGTTGTTCTTGCGCTTGATGCGGGCATGCCCATCAGCCACCAGGCGCCAGGCTTCCGGATTGAGGCTGGGGATGATCCAAAACTTATATTGATCCAGCAATGCCTGCACTTGGGGATCTTTGTGATAGCCTTCGCTCCAGCTTTCTATGAGGTGAAAAGCCAAGGCCACACCGAGCATTTCGTCTCCATGATGCTGACCGATGATCAGGATGTTGCGCTTGCCTTTGCCCACTTCCACCACGTGAATCGGTAGATATTCAGTTTCGGTAAACCCGATGATGCGGTGCAAGACCAGCTCTGGATAGCGGTTTGCCAAAGCATTCATCCGGGAGACCAAATCCTCTTGTTTGGGATAGGCTGAGCTTAAGGGATATTTGTTCACGCCCTGCCAGGCACAGGAAGTCAAAACCAGCAGTATCAGAGCTGGCCAGCCGGATGCCAGAATCCTGCTCATGGTTTTTTAATTCATCCCTGAGGGTTGATCTGCCGCATCCCAGGCCTGCGTGATCTCATCCAGGCCAAAACCTTTACGAAAGAGCGAGGCAAAAATCTTTTCCTTGGCCTTGTAAGGCTGTTCTTCCCGATGCCGATAGCGCAATTTGTGAATCTGCTCAATGAGCTGAGCCTGGTTTAAGGCAGGGTCTTGCAGCTGAGAGATCAGCGGTTCATACACAGCAGCAGGGATCCGCTCTTGATACAGCTTTGTGATGATGGCACGCTTGCTCTTACCGCGCTCAAAAAGGCTGCGAATGAGGATTTCGGCAAAACGGGCATCGTCAAGATAGCCCTTCTCTTTGCAGAGCGTGATGCATTTGTCGATGATGCTGGGGTGATAATCTTTGCGGCTGAGGAAGTTTCGGCACTGATGCTCACTATGTTCCGCTTTGGCCAGATAATCTGTGATCTGCCACCAGGCACGCTGTTCCAGCTCACTGATCAGATCTTGTGCTGCCTGGTCCGAAAGCTCAAGATCCTGATCAGGTGGGGCAAATCTGTGGAGGGTCCTGAGGCTCAGAACCCCCCAAATCTCGTCATTCAGGCTGAGATAAGCCCGGCGTTCATTCTTTTTCCGGTAGTTCAGCTTCATCATGAGCCGGAGATTCGATGAATTCTTCCGGAGTTACTTTTTTCCTGAGTTTTTCTTCGATCTCCTGCATTAGTTTCGGATTGTCGCTGAGATACTGCTTGGTCTTCTCTGCGCCCTGGCCGAGCTTCTCTTCATTGTAAGCATACCAGGAACCGCTTTTCTTGACAATATCATTTTGAGCTGCCATGTCCAAAATGATATCCAGATGCGAGATCCCCTGGCCAAAGATGATGGGGAATTCCACGTTTTTGAAGGGGGGTGCAAATTTGTTTTTCACTACCTTTACCTTGGTGCGGGCTCCGATCACCTGATTTTCGGCAGCAGCATCTTTGATCGCCCCACCATAGCGGACTTCCAGGCGCAGGGAAGAGTAAAACTTCAGCGCCACGCCTCCGGTAGTGGTTTCGGGATTCACAAAGGCCGGCGCTCCGATCTTGATCCGGGTCTGGTTGATAAAGATCACAGCTGTATTGCTCTTGGATACGATGGCGGTGAGTTTGCGCAAAGCCTGGCTCATCAAACGGGCTTGCAGACCCACGTGACTATCGCCCATATTGCCTTCGATCTCCTGCTTGGGCACCAAGGCGGCCACAGAATCGACTACGATCAGATCCACTGCAGAGCTACGTACCAGAGTTTCGGTGACTTCCAGCGCTTGCTCGCCACCATCGGGCTGGGAAAGCAGCATGTTGTCGGTCTGCACACCCAGGCGTCTGGCATAAGCTACGTCGAGGGCATGCTCGGCATCCACAAAGGCCACTATGCCGCCCAGCTTCTGACATTCTGCGGCGATATGCAGGGCCAGGGTGGTCTTGCCACTGGCTTCGGCACCATATATCTCGATGATCCTGCCTTTGGGAATGCCTCCAATGCCCAGAGCGATATCCAAATTGAACGCCCCGGTGGGGATCACATCCACTTGTTGATAGGGTTTGTCGCCCAGGCGCATCAAGGTGCCCACGCCGAATCTCTTCTCGAGTTGGGACATTGCGGTTTTCAGGGCTGCATCTTTGTTTTTATCCAGCATTATTCCTCCGTTTTATTTTAGATTATACTGTTCGATTACTTCGTATCTGGGCCCCTCTGGGCGCAGCATGCTGCGATACAGACTGAGGATGTTCCAGATCATCTCTTGCTTGGCTATCTGATATGCCAGCACTTCACGCTCAAAATCCGGATCCTGCTGGCTTTTGATCCTTCCCAAAGTCACGTGCAATTTTAGCTTTTTGGCATCAGCATCGATCTTGAGCTCACGCAAACTGCTCAGCAATTGCCGGTTTAACAGGCTGAGATCTTTTTGATCTCCCCTAAGCTTGAGCCAGAGCAATCTGGGAAAGCGGGCAGGAAATAGCTCAAATCCCTCGGCAACGAGTTTTACGGCGCTATGTTTAGCGGCCTGAGCTGCGATCACCCGTTTCAGGTCATTTACCCGGTGCTCTGCCACCTCGCCGATGAAATTCACCGTGAGATGCAGGTTTTCCGGCGCTACCCAATTGATCCCTTGATGTTTCAGGCTCCGGAAATGCTGCAAGGCCTTGAGCAATTCTGCATGAAGCAGCTGCGGGGGTTCCAGAGCTACAAAAAGACGCATCAGCGCTTGTATCCGATATCCTGCAGCAGTTTTTTGCGGTGGGTGATATCTGTATCCAGTTCCACACCTTTGGGCGAGCTACCGTCGATCACACCCAGGATGCCGCGACCCTGCTCACTCTCTGCTACTATCACTTGCACGGGATTGGCAGTAGCACAAAATATCTGCAGCACTTCACGGCAATCCTTCACCGCAGGCAGGACGTTGATCGGGAAGGCGTCTTTCATCACGATGATAAAGCTGTGACCAGCGCCAACAGTGCGCATGTTTTTCACCGCAATCTCGATCAATTCGGTGTCTGTACCGTCCTTACGAATCAGACAGGGGCCGGATGCTTCGCAGAATGCCAGGCCAAACTTGATGCCGGGAACGCTGTTTACCATCGCCTCATAGAGATCTTCCACCGTCTTGATAAAGTGGCTTTGACCCAGGATGATATTGCAATCTTCCGGGAAGCTCAAGGGTAGAATCTTTAGTTCCATGTGATACCTCACAAGCTATGTTTTGATATCCCAAGCAAATTTAAATCGCCGGGGATGTCAAGCAAAACTTGATTGTTTGGGTTTTTCGAGCTTCCGGACTCCGATTGGGTAGAGGTGGCAAAGTCTCATTCAAGAAAACGCCTTCGACCTTTGTGGCAGATTCAGCTTGTCAGCACATACCGCTACCTCATATTGCTGCTCCTATGGCTAGCCCAAGCTTGCCGGAACCCCTTGTAAAAAAGAGAGTCAGAGATTTTGCTTGACAGC
>CAZCRD010000127.1:0-1590 GCA_964501025.1 uncultured Candidatus Cloacimonadota bacterium
TATGAAATATAAGATTACCAAGTACTGCCTCTTCCTCCTGGATATCATCATCGTATTCTTTGCCTTTCTCTTTGTGGCGAAGCTGCGTAGTGGGACCCGGATCATCATTGCCAGTTACTGGCGTAGCCTGATTCCCTTCACTTTGATCTGGATCGGCTCTGGGATCTGGGGGCTGAAGTACTCGCTCAAATCAGTCGCCAATGGCGCTGAGCTGATCAAACGGCTGTTCAAATGCGACGCGGTGGCGATCATGTTGCTTTTTGTGGCAATGTATATTTTCGGCAAGTTCCACTATTCCCGCTATATCGTACTGGGCACCATCCTCAGTGTGATCGTGATCGAGCTATTTATCTTCATTGGAATCTATTACACCTTTCGTTTTCATAAGGAAAATCGAGCATTTGCTTCTACCGGGTTGATCACAAAATCCAGTGTATTGGAAGAATCTCAGAGCCCCAAGTTTTTTCTGGATGAAAGCCTCGAGATTCCGGTAATCTCCCATGAAGCATACATCCCACCCTTTTCCAAGGCGATTGATGCCGATAGTATCCTGCTACCGCTCTGGCAGAAATATCTCTCTGAAAAAAGTGAACTCTTTGATTTTATCAATGACTATCTGGATCTGGTTCATTTTAACCGAGCACAGACCCTGGTGCTGGATAGCGAGACCTATTTCAACATTGAAAATGAAGCAGATGCCTCGCGCCAGCTCTTTATGAATTTACACAAAATCAATGACTTTCGTCGGCTTAACGCCTATTTTATCCGCGTTAACGAAATGCTGGAAATGGGCGGAGTCTTTATCTGCCACGGTCAAACCATCAGCCAGCGCAAGGCAGAATATTTCAAGCGTTATACCCCATATCTGGGACGCCTGATATACGGCATTGACTTCATCTATCGCCGGATGTTTCCCAAGTTGCCCCTTTTGCAAGGCTGGTACTTTGCCCTCACCAAAGGGAAAAATCGCGCCCTCTCCGAAACGGAGATCATGGGACGCTTTTATTTTTGTGGCTTTGATCTGATCCACAAGCGGGATATCAACGGGATGATGCACTTTATCCTGCGCAAGGGTCGTGAGCCCAAGACAGATATGAATCCTACCTATGGTCCTTTGATCCGCTTGAAACGCAAAGGACTGAATGGCAAAACCATATACGTGAAGAAATTCCGTACTATGCATCCCTATAGCGAATACCTGCAAGCCTATGTGCATGCCACAAACGACCTGCAAGAGGGTGGAAAATTCAAAGACGACTTCCGCGTGACCTCATGGGGCAAAGTGATGCGCAAGCTCTGGATCGATGAGCTGCCGCAATTCCTCAATTTCTTTGCCGGAGAGCTGTCCCTGGTGGGCGTGCGCGCGCTGAGTGAACATTACTTCAGCCTCTATCCACCCGATATGCAGGAGCTGCGGCTGAAAGTGAAACCGGGCTTGCTGCCACCCTTCTATGCAGATATGCCCACCACCTTTGAAGAGATCGTGGAATCCGAGAGACGGTATCTGCTGCAGAAATTGGAGCGGCCTTTTCTGACAGACTGGAGGTACTTCTGGAAGAGTGTGTGGAACATCCTGGTGAAGCGGGCGCG
>CAZCRD010000128.1:0-23595 GCA_964501025.1 uncultured Candidatus Cloacimonadota bacterium
CGGAGCCTTTCCAAAGCTCCGTAGAATGACCAATCCATTCGCAGCATCGGAATGCTGCAATACGTAACGGAGCCTTTCCAAAGCTCCGAGTGTTCCGTAGCGGAGCCTTTCCCAAAGCTCCGGATGTCCTGTAACGGATTCTTTCCGAGAGCCGCTACACCGTCATTCCGAGAGCTACAACCCCGTCATTCCGGACATCGATCCGGAATCCAGTCTGAAAGGGGATGACGGCATATTGCCCGGGGTGGGAATTGATGGTTTTTTTAAACTGGATTCCGGATATTCTCCACTGGTCTTCGCTGAACTCAGCCCAGCTCCGAATTCCGGAATGACTAATGTGGGTTGGGGGTTGGGTAGCGGAGCCTTTCCAAAGCTCCGTGGCAGACCACGCATTCGCAGCATCGGAATGCTACGCTACGTAACGGATTCTTTCCAAAGCACCGGGAAGTGACCACGCATTCGCAGCATCGGAATGCTACGCTACGTAGCGGAGCCTTTCATCTTTTAGCCCCTTGCGGGCGAAAGAACATAGCGAGGGTGTGCAGCGAAGCGGAACCCCTCGAACCCAGGTGGCATCCCTTCCATCGAGCCCTTTACGGGCGATACAATTCATCCCCTGGATCTTACATGCCGATGCAAGAATAATATGCCCCCCCCCTTATCGTGTTTATCATTATCAAAACTACTGGATCATTATCTGAAATCTATTACTCTTTGTTGCCCAATAGCATAGCGGGAGCATTGCGCCTGCGAGGCGTATTGGTGGCGCAGTGCTGCCGTAATGCTAAGAGGGTAGACACGTCATCCTGACGTGATTGCTGGGTATGATCTTATTGAGCTTGACAGCTCTGGTACTCAATTGTGAGATCATGCCCTGATCTGCTCTGAAAGAAATCGGTTTATATGTGTTGAGACCAGAGTACGGGTCTGTCTGGCTTCATTTGCGTAGAAGAGGTACACCCGAGAGGTTTTCGCTTCTTTGCTACATAATTTCACACCAGAGGCGATGTTCTAATCAGTTTGTGAGTACTTTCACCTTGAAGAATCGTGCATCTGGTTTCCACCTTCTAGCGAGAATAAAAAGATGATTCCACGATTGATCAGGTGACGGATACACAGCACTATGCTTGATCTGTAATTGCCTTTTTTTCTACTACTGTCGTCACTTATTCATTCTAAACAAGAGGTTGGATGCAGGTATCGATAGTCTCGGTGATTTCCGCTGGAGTGTACATTAACGCTGTGCATACAGGTTCATTTCAGAAGGACCCAATATTTTCGGGATATTGGCAAGGAAATACTTGACATATTTGGCTATTTGTCAAAATGTGCAAATAGAATCTGAAGCTAAGAGGTAAACAATGGAAAACAATAGATATTACGAGCAGGTGGCTCTGATCATCAAAGCCCTTGCTCATCCGACCCGGCTCTTCATTCTGGATCAGCTGAAAGGGAAAGAGCATTGTGTCTGTGAATTGCAGGAGCTGATCGGGGCAGATATGTCCACGGTCTCGCGGCATCTTTCCGTGCTCAAAAATGCCGGAATCATCGGCAGCAAAAAAGTGAATAATCAGGTTTTTTACAAGCTGCTCTGCCCTTGCGTATTGGATGTCTATCAATGCGTGTTGGATGTGCAAAATAATACTTCCAAAGGATAAAAAAATGAGTGAGAGATTGCAACAACTCAGAACCTTGGGGATCATGCTGGCGGTATTTTTGGCAGCATATTTCATCCCCTTTGGGGCACCGCGCTTTTTATCGGGATTGCACGAAGCCTTCTTTTTGCTGCAGGATTATGCCCGGCAGCATGTGCTCTTGTGCTTGATTCCAGCGCTGTTTATCGCGGGAGCGGTGAGTGTCTTCATCAGCCAATCTGCGGTGATGAAATATCTGGGACCCAAAGCAAAGAAAGTGTTGGCCTATGGAGTGGCCTCGGTATCCGGAGCAATCCTGGCGGTATGTTCCTGTACGATTTTGCCACTTTTTAGCGGAATCTACAAGCGAGGAGCGGGCTTGGGTCCGGCGGTGGCTTTTTTGTATTCCGGTCCGGCCATCAACGTATTGGCCATTGTGATGACTGCACGCATTCTGGGCTTGCAGATCGGCATTGCCAGAGCAGTTGGGGCAGTGGTTTTCAGCATCATCATCGGGCTCATCATGCACTTGATCTTTCGCAAGGAAGAGCTTGAGCGGCAGGGCAACATGGTCTTTGGCGAAAGTGATGATGGCAAGCCCTTGTGGCAGAGAATTGCCTATTTTGCCCTGATGATCCTGATCCTGATTACCTTAAACTGGGCTAAGCCAGATAGTGCCACCGCCTCGGGATTCATGAGTTTTATGTACGCTCAAAAATGGGTGATTTCAGGTATCCTGGCTCTGGCTTTGGGTTTGTCTCTGGTGCTGTTTTATGCGTTCAAGCTGTGGAAAGTACTGCTCAGCGGACTGGTGGTGGTAATCGCGGCGCTGCTCTTTCCGGGCCAGCCTCTGATTCCCTTTGTGGCGGGAGTGATCATGCTCACGCTGTGGTTGGCCCGAGAACAAGGCGAGCTGAAGGATTGGCTGGATAGCACTTGGGATTATACCAAGCTGATCTTGCCGCTGCTGTTTATCGGCGTGATGATCGCTGGATCCCTGCTTGGCAGGCCCGGGCACGAAGCCTGGATACCTTCCTATTGGGTGGAAACTGCGGTAGGAGGTAATTCCCTTCTGGCAAATTTCTTTGCTTCGATCGCCGGAGCTTTCATGTATTTTGCCACGCTCACCGAAGTTCCCATCCTGCAAGGTCTTTTGGGCAGTGGCATGGGCAAGGGTCCGGCTTTGGCATTGCTGCTTTCGGGTCCTGCACTTTCTCTACCCAGCATGCTGGTGATCAATACTGTATTGGGCCCTAAAAAGACCGTCGCTTTCATATCTCTGGTGGTGCTAATGTCCACCTTTACCGGATACTTCTTTGGAGTATTTTCTGCCTGAAAAAAGCCTGATCTGCCACTTTGAGAAACACAAGGCATCACTCTTAATAATGGAATGTATAAACTACCCTTGATCTATGGAGGAACACATGATTATCAAAATACTGGGCACAGGATGCCCCAAATGCAAAAAACTGGAAGAAAACGCCCGCAAAGCCGTTGCAGAACTGAGCATTGACGCACAAATCGAAAAAGTAACAGATCTGGACCAGATCATGGATTATGGTGTGATGATGACTCCGGCTCTGGTGATTGATGAGAAAGTGGTGGCATCAGGCAAGATCCTCTCTGCTGATGACATCAAACAAATATTCAACAAGGACTAAGATTATGACAGCTTCCAAATGCAGCTGCAACGGGGCTGGCTCCTGCGCCGCCAATGATGCTCCCGCAAAGGTCTATGCCTGTGCTGGAGCCAGCAATGTGGGAAAGATGTCTTTGGATCTGGCCATTGCCCTGCATGTGGCCAGAGCTTATAACATGAGCTGTCAGTAACAGTGGCGATATCTCTGTTTGGCACCACTTCACGCGTGGCCATGGCTATCGTGGCGGGGGTATTGGTGGAAGTGCCGGTCATGCTGAGCCTGGTCAAGATTGCAAACAAAACCAGCGGCTGGTTTACGGCGGAAACTGGGGCGAATAGCATCAACACACTAAAGTAATGTTTATCAAGGAGAAAACAATGAGAAAAGTACTGGTCCTTTGTACCGGAAATTCCTGCCGCAGTATCATGGCAGAAGCTCTGATCAATCATCATCTTGGCGATGCCTGGACTGCTTTTTCAGCCGGGGTGCAACCCTCCAGCATCAACCCCCGCGCTGTCCAGGTGATGCAGGAAGTGGGTATTGATCTCAGTAAATACCATTCCAAATCCGTGAGCGAATTCTTGACCAGAGATGATCTTGATCTGGTGATTACCGTATGTGATCACGCCAAAGAGACTTGCCCGGTGTTTTTCCAGCCAGTGCGGCAGATCCACATCGGCTTTGAGGATCCGGCGCCCTATACCGATGCCAGGGATGAGCTTGCTCTGCCCAAATTTCGTGAAGTGCGGGATCAGATCAAAGCTGAGGTCATAAATCTGCTCAAAGGAATCTGATAGCGCAACCCACTGTTGATCTTTTTCTGCAGCAAAGTGCTGGCAATCCGGCAAAAAATGCTTGACAGCATGGGCTATCGTCAAGAATGCGAGAATCTAAATAAAAAGGTCTTTAAGGAGAAACGGGAATATGTTAAAAGTGTCTATTGCTCCCGATGGCAAAGAGTTTTCTCTTCCCACTGAAGCTGAAAACGAACAGGAACGTGAATTACTAATCCAGATTACAAAAGAACAGCGTGCCAAAGGCAGAAAGATTGTAGCGGTGCAGGGTTTGGGATTTGTAGGATGTGTAATGGCCTCTGTGGTCGCTGATGCCGAAGACAAAGACGGCAATCCCATCTATTATGTGCACGGACATCAACGTGCCTCCAAACGGTCGTTTTGGAAAGTTCCGGTGATCAATACCGGAGTTCCGCCGGTCAGCTCATCCGATCCCGAAGTGCCGGAGATCTTTCACCGCACCGTGGTGAAAAAGCAGAACTTCAGAGCTACCAGTGAAGACAGCGTATATGAATTGGTAGATATCGTGGTGGTGGATATTCAGCTGGATGCCACCAAGCCGGCTTTTGGTCAGGCTGAAAAGGGATTTTGCGACATCACTGCCTTCCGTGAAGGCATCCGCATGCTGGGTCAGCACATCCGTCCGGATTGCATGGTTTTGGTGGAAACCACCGTGCCTCCGGGAACCTGTGAGAAAGTGGTGAAGCCCATCCTTGAAGAAGAATTTACCAAGCGTGGCATCGATATCGCGCAGAATCCTCCTTTGGTAGCACATTCCTACGAGCGTGTGATGCCGGGAGCCAAATATGTATCTTCGATCCGTGATTTTTGGCGGGTGTTTTCCGGTGTAAACCAGAAGAGCATTGATATGTGCCGGGAATTTCTGAGCAATGTGCTGGATGTGGAAAACTACCCCCTTACCCAGCTTGATAGCACCAATGCTTCCGAGCTTTCCAAAACCATGGAAAATAGCTACCGTGCCACCAATATCGCGCTCACCCTGGAATGGGCACGCTTTGCCGAGCAGATCGGGGTGGATATCTTCAAGGTGCGCGATGCCATCCGCAAACGTAAGGGCACGCACGACAATCTCTTGCGCCCCTCTCTGGGAGTAGGCGGATATTGCCTGACCAAGGATCCCGTTTTGGCAAATTGGGCGATGGGTGCACTCTTTGAAGTGCCCGGTGAACTCTCGGTCGCCATCAATAGCGTGAATATCAACGATACCATGCCCCTGCATACCATTGAGCTGATCAAAAAGGAGTATCCGGAAGTCAAAAATCTGAAGATAACCGTATTGGGAGTATCCTATCTGGAAAACGTGGGCGATACCCGTCACAGTCCCTCCAAGACTTTGGTGGAGTTTTTGCGCAAAGACCTTGCCATGGTGCGCGCCCATGATCCTTATGTGGAGCATTGGGACGAACTCGAAGAAGTAACCGTGGAAAAAGATCTCCCCGCCATCCTGGAAGGGACAGAAGTGGTGATCTTTGCCGTGGGACACGATCAATACCGAAATCTCGAGCCCAAAGATGTGATCGATATGTGTAAGACCCGTCCTCTCATCATTGATTGCTCAAACTTCCTGGATGACAGCACCATAAACAAATATAAGGGTCTCGGCTGCAAGGTACGCGGTGTGGGCAAAGGCCACATTGTATAAGGCTGAATGTCATGTGTGATATTCACTTTGCCCAGAGCTTGAGATGATGTGTCTCGGGGGATTGGCAAATAATAGCTATGGGGCGAACTGGTTTCGCCCCTTGTTTTTGGATGCAATATGGATATGAACGAGGATCGGGATATGTATTCCCAGGAGCTCAAGGAGCTGCTGCGGGAAAGCATTAGCCGCATGATCCCGGGAGAGTATTCCCCGCACAAAGATGATCCCATCTACATCACCCGCGAGAGCTATCCCATGCAGACCAAAATTGACAATCTGCCCCTATATCCCCAAGCCATTCCTCCGGTGATTCTTTCCTGGGCGAAGCTGGATCCAGAGCTTGAGCGGCTGCAGGAAGATATCCTGGTGTTGGATCTGGAAACCACTGGTTTAGGACGGGGCGGAACTCTGGCATTCATGATCGGTTTGGGCTATTACGAAAACGGGGAGTTCATCGTCGAGCAGCTCTTTTTACCGGATCCGGATGCTGAGGAGCACAGCTTTGAACGCCTGCAAGAGCTCTGTGAGAGTCATTCCCTGTTGATTACCTTCAATGGCAAAAGCTTTGATCTGCCGGTGCTGGAATCCCGTTTGCTCTATCATCAGATCTGGCTGAATCTGAGGAACTTGGAGCATCTGGATCTCTTGCATATCGCCAGAAGGCTGTGGAAACGGAAATTGCCCTCCTGCGCTCTGGAAACCATAGAATACTATGTGCTGGGGCACATTCGTGATCGCGAGCTGGATATCGAGGGTGGAGACATCCCGCAGACCTATTTTCACTATCTGATGACCGGAGAGGCAGATCTGATTCAACGCATCTTTGTCCACAATCATCATGATATACTGCATACTGCAGCACTTTTTGCCCTGATCTGTGATAGCTGCCACTATCCTCCCGAATCCGGCATGGACCCCCGCATAGATTATCACGCTCTGGCGCGGCTGTATCTGAGTCAAGGTCAACACGATATTGCCAAACGCATCCTGATCGATATGCTGGCGCAAGGGATGATCTCTGCAGAAGTTCTCTATGAATTGGGTCTGATCTACAAGCGCGGGCAAGAGCTGGAGCAAGCTTTGGAAAGCTTTGAGATTGCAGCAGATCTACAGCATCCACCCTCCATGCTGGAATGCGCTAAACTCTATGAGAAAAAGAAACGCCTTGAGCTTGCCCTGAGCTTGAGCCAGAGAATGCTCAGCCTCGAAACAGGGAGATACCGGCCCAATGACAGATTGATCTCAAAGCTGGAGAAGCGCATCTCCCGCCTGCAAAGAAAGATAGCAAAGAGTTTGAAAGCTCCCGCTTCCCAGGACAAGCAGAGTATATGATGCAAGTAGCTTCTTTTGTCTTTTAGTAGTGGCTGAGAGTTACACTCAGAGTCACTTGTGGGCGACAGATCGATGGGAGTATTTGATTCGGGCCGATTCCGGATTGGCATCAAGAAAATCATCCTGATCAAATAGTTTTACAAAGATCCCGGGATATCTGTTTTCTTTTGCGGGCATGGATGCCGCCAAGATGCCTCTTGAATAGTTCTCGAGCCGGGTTCAGGAAGTCTCCAGGTAGCCCCCAAGTGGCATCCAAACCAGAAGAGGTCTTGCGGGTTTTCGGATCTTTGCAGATAAAACTGATTGACAAAAAATGCGGATTGAATTCTAAGGATTAGACAGTGATGGGGGCCTATAGCTCAGCTGGTAGAGCTTCCGGCTCATAACCGGATGGTTGGGGGTTCGAGTCCCTCTGGGCCCACCACTTTTTTCTTTTCTTCTGCGCCGCAAGACTTATCTTATATGTTAAGGAATCATTATGAAATATATCCAGATTATCCTCTTGCTTATGGTGCTGATGTCACCTTTGGGAGCCACCAAATACGCCGGTGAGATATTCAGCTTCAGCCCCGGTGTGGTCAATCAGGCCATGGGCAATACCGGACTCACTTTTGCCGGCTCTATGGCAGCCGGATGGTGGAATCCAGCGCTTTTAGCTGAACGCGCAGATACCGGAGTGGAACTAATGCGTAGTGAACACTTCGAGGGGCTACTGAGTCAAAACCAGATTTCTCTGCGTTTGGGCAAAGACACTTCCCTGATTGTCAACCATCTGGCGATCGATAAAGTCAAGCTTACCAAACTCGAGCATGAAGACGATCCCCTTAGCAATGACAACCGTCCTTATGTCTGGAAGACCGTGACCAATCAGGATCTTATCATCTATGGTGGTTTTGCGCGGGCGCTGCGGGAGAATCTCTATGTGGGAATCTCTCCCAAACTGGCTTACCGGGACCTGGCTGAACACAGTGGCTACGGCTTTGGTGCAGATCTGGGGGCTTTGTGGAATGCTGGAAAGGGAGTTTCGCTGGGTGTAAATCTGCGGGATTTCTTTGGCACTCAGATCCTGTGGGAAAGCGGCGAACATGAGATTGCGCTGCCCAATCTGGATTTTGAAAGCTCTTATGGCTTCACCATGCTAAAATATGATATTCCCATAGTAGTGCTGGCCAGGATTCAAGCTTTTGCCGAAGAGCGCGGGTCAGCCTCGAATCTCAGCAGTTCCGGCATTAGTGCGGATTTGCATTCAGGCTTCCTGGTGCAGCCCATTCCTGCCCTGAAGCTGATGGCAGGTTATGATGTAGATAGCTTCACCGCCGGGCTGGGGCTGCAGCTCAAAGCCCTGGGCTTGAATTACGCGTTCAAAAATCGTCCTGCCGAGGGGTTGGGATACACTCAGAAGGTATCTTTGAGCTACTCATGGTAAAGCGTATCGCCCTTTTGGGTGCTACAGGCTCGATCGGAAGCTCATTTATGCAGCTTTACCGGGAGCAGAAAGAACGGCTCAGCATCACTTTTGCCGCAGCCTATCGCCAATACCAGAAGCTCTGCCCACTGGCACTGGAAAGTGGGATCCAGACTTTGGTCTTCACCGGAATCAATGAAGCTGCCGAGCAAGAGAAGATACGCGCGGAATTTCCTGAGCTCAAGCTCTATTTCGGAGCAAGCGAGCTCACCCGCTTGCTGCAAGAGGAAGACTATGATATCGGGCTCAATGCCATTGGCGGCTCGGCCGGCATCGAAGCCACATTTACCATCCTCAAACGCGGCAAGAAACTGGCTCTGGCAAACAAAGAATCCCTGGTCATGGGCGGTCATCTGGTGCAGAAAATCAAGCGCAAGGATCAGATCATCCCGGTGGATAGCGAACATTCTGCCATCTTTCAAGCTCTGGGACCGCACCCCTTGTCCGAAGTAAAAAAGCTGATCATCACTGCTTCTGGTGGGGCTTTTCGAGACTTTCCGCTCAAAAAATTTGGTAGCATCACCCCGGCCATGGCGCTCAAGCATCCGAATTGGGACATGGGCGCCAAGGTCACCCTGGATAGCGCCACCATGTTCAACAAAGCGCTGGAGGTGATGGAGGCGCACTGGCTGTTTGAGCTTCCCTACGAGCAGATCGAAGCCGTCATTCATCCCCAGTCCGTGATCCATTCTCTGGTGCAATTTGTGGATGGCTCGCTTTTGGCACAGATCAGTACCCCGGATATGAAGCTCCCCATTTTGTATGCCCTCAGCTATCCAGAGCGCTGGGCTTCCGGGCTGGTACAGACGGATCTGCTGAGCCTGAGCCCCCTTAACTTTCAGGAGATCGAGCCCAAACGCTATCCCCTGTATGTCTTGGGGCTCGAAGTAGCAAGAGCAGGCGGTATCCTGCCCACGGTGATGAACTCTGCCGTGGAAGCCGCCACGCAGCTCTTTCTCTGTGAAAAAATCAGTTTTACCGATATTTACCCGCTGGTAGATAATGCCATCCAGCAAGCCGAACAGATCCTCGATCCTGATCTGCAAACCATTATTCAGACCAATAAGGCTTACTATGCGAGGATTCTGGCTCAATCCCGATAATCCGCGTTGAATACAAAATAATATGGAGTACACATGGACTACACTACTTATGCCATCGAACAGATTTTGAAACTTTGTAAAACCCCCAGCCCTTCCGGCTTTACCAAAAAGGCTACTGCATATCTGCAAAAAGAATTGGCAACTTTGGGTTTTGAAGCTCAATTTTCCCGCAAAGGCTCGGTGCTGGCAACCTTGAGCGAGGGAGACAATCCCCTGGTGCTGGCAGCTCATGTGGACACCCTGGGTGCAATGGTGAGAGCCGTCAAATCCAATGGTCGTCTGCGTTTTACCAAGATCGGCGGCTATCCCGAAAACAATATTGAGAATGAAAACGTGATCATCCACACCAGAGCGGGTAAAGAATACACCGGAACGGTATATATCAATGGCCCTGCCGCCCATGTTTACAAAGATTCCGGCGCCAGCAAGCGCGATGACGAACACATGGAAGTGGTGCTGGATGAGATCGTCAAAAGCAAAGAAGAAACCCTCAAGCTGGGCATCGCTCCAGGGGATTTTATTTCTCTGGATGCGCGCAGCATCCTTACCCCATCCGGTTTTATCAAGAGCCGCCATCTGGACGACAAAGCCAGTGCCGGAATCTTGCTCGCTCTGGCTCGGGAAATTGCCGAGGGCAAGCTCAAGCCGGCGCGCAAACTCAGCATTCTCTTTACTACCTACGAAGAAGTGGGACATGGCGCTGCCTCAGGTTTTCCTGCCGATACTGCGGAGATGATCTCGGTGGATATGGGCGCAGTGGGTGACGATCTGGGCACTGACGAATATCGGGTCTCGATCTGTGCCAAAGACTCCGGTGGACCCTATGACTGGGATGTGACCGACACCCTGATCCGGCTGGCCAAAGAACATCAATTGCAGTATGCAGTGGATATCTATCCCTTCTATGGCTCCGATGTGGAAGGCGCTCTCAGAGCGGGTTATGATATCAAACATGGGCTGATCGGCCCCGGAGTATTCGCCTCTCACGGCTATGAACGCACCCATGCCCAGGGCATCGAAAATACTCTGAAGTTGCTGGAAGCTTATCTGCAATTACCCTGATCGCCTGGGGATATTGCTATAAGTGCCTATAATCAGTTGCTTCTGCCAATTCGGTGATTGGCAGCCCAAACGCTCTGCGGCAAATCGATTTGCTAAGCCATATCCCACGTCAAGATGACGTGGCTACCCTATCTGCATTACAGCATCAATACGGCATCATTACGCCTGCGACCCGTATTGATCCCGTATTGGTAAAGGGAAGGAGGAATGAGCTTTGGCTTAAGATAGAAGTTCATCCATCAATGCCAACCCAGCGATTGGTGGGACAAATGCGACTTAGCTGCGACTTAGTTCAGGGCACAGAAGCTGGTAGGCAATATAAATTCGGCTTTGGAGCATAAATTGCATATTTACTAAACAAATAATAAGAAAAATACTGGAGAAAACATGCGGATATATTTAATAACCTTGTTGATGGTAGCCCTGGTGCCGCTGACCTTGAATGCGGATCTACCCGAATGCTATCACACTTATGATGAGATCACCACCATCCTCTTTGATCTGGAGGATCAGCATCCTGATATTGCCAAAGTGCATTTGATTGGCTACTCTCAGGAAGATGAATTGCCCATTTATGCCATGCAGATATCTGCTGATGTGGAAGGTTCCTGGGAGCGTCCAGCCCTGCTCTTTGTGGGGCAGGTGCATGCAGAGGAAATTCTGGGAGTAGAGATCACGCTCAGCAACATCCAGGAAATCCTGGAGCACCGCTATCAATCACCTTACAATCAGTGGATCACTCAGCTCGATAGCTGGTGGGTGCCCTCGCTCAATCCCGAAGGACATGAGGTGGTTACCGCCAATCTGGATACTTCTTATCGCAAAAATAAACGAGATAACAACGGCAATGGCAGCTTCGACTTTTCCCCTCTGGTGGGTTACGATATCGATGGTGTGGATATCAACCGCAATTTTGACTTCAACTGGGCTCATGGGGATACCCTGATGCAGCCGGGTGGAACTGAGGTCTATGACTATTATCGCGGTCCTGCTCCCATGAGTGAGAGTGAGATTCAGGCCATCCAGCAGCTTTCGGATCAGAAGAAATTTATCTACAGCATCTGCTGGCACTCATCCCGCAGTGGCAATTTCTCCGAAAAAGTGTATTACTCCTTCAATTGGAAGGATGTGCGCCCTTCTCCGGATTTAGCTTTTGCCGAATCCATCGCGCAGGGCGTTGCCAATCAGATCATGACCGAATCCGGCGCTCCGTATGAATACTATCCCAATGCCAGCCGTCGGGGCGCATTTCATGATTGGATGTACAAAGAATATGGTACCATTCAGCTTTTGATCGAGGTGGGTACCCGCAACCTGCAGCCCGAAGAAACTTTGATGCTGGATACCATACAGCGTGCCACCAATGGCGTGTGGTGGATGATGAACCGGGCTCTGGTGTTTTCCACGGCAGTGCCATCAAATTCTCTTTTGACCGGACACATCAGCTCTGCCGCGAGCGGAGCTCCCCTCGAAGCGGAAATTATCATTCCCCAAAAACACGCTCCCTGGTTTACTCCCCGCACCAGCTTTGCTGATACCGGGCGGTTTTACAAAGTATTGCCCATGGGTAATTACTCGGTTCAAGCCCGGAAAAAGGGCTATTGGGATACCACCTTGGAGACGGTGAGTGTGAACAACAGCAGCTGGACTACTGTCGCCATCGAACTCGAGCCCAAGGAGATAGCCGGCGCTTTCGGAAAGGTGCTCAGCAATGGACAGGATATCAGCGCGCGCATCCTGATCCAGGATTTTGAGCCGGATACGCTGTATGTGGATGGGTACTTTGTATATTTTGGGTATGAAGGCGTATATCCGATCCAGATCCATGCCGATGGCTACTATCCCTATCTGGGCACAATCGAGCTAAGTGCAGGCTATCAATATCCTTATTTTGATCTCAGTCCCGCCACTTCACTGTTTGCTGAGGATTGGGAAAACGGTACTGATGCCTGGGAGATTCAGGGTCCCTGGGTGTTGCAAAACGAGCTTTCAGCCTCGGGATCTGCCATTACCGATAGCTGGGGTGGACGCGGACACTATGCTCAAAATTGCGATGTCTGGATCAGTTCACAAGATCTCATCACGCTACCCGCCGAATCTGCACCGCTCTTGTATTTTGATTCCCATCTCTATACCGAATGGACTCATGATCCCGTGACGGTAGAAGTATCT
Organism: uncultured Candidatus Cloacimonadota bacterium; assembly: GCA_964501025.1. Classification (GTDB taxonomy): domain Bacteria; phylum Cloacimonadota; class Cloacimonadia; order Cloacimonadales; family Cloacimonadaceae; genus UBA5456. The sequence goes on from CAZCRD010000128.1 coordinate 12,866, forward strand.
TACGACGGCAGCCAGTGGATAGAAGTTTTTCGAAAATCCGGACGCCATGACTGGTGGCAAAAGGAATATGTGGATCTCTCAGATTTTGCTGGAACCAGTATCTATCTGCGCTTTAGATTGCAGGATAGTAGCATCGCCGATGATCTCACCGATCCCGGCTGGACTATCGACAATATCCACATCGTCTCCGGCACGGCTACAAATAATGTGGATCAGGTGAATGAAGTGATCCAGGTCGCAGCACTATATCCGAATTTCCCCAATCCCTTCAATCCGCAGACTACGATCAAATACAGCCTGAGCAGCCCACAGGATGTGAGGCTGGAGATCTTCAATATCAAGGGTCAGCGAGTAATCAGCTACATGCCTGGGGTACAAAAATCCGGAAACCACCAATTTGTGTGGCAGGGCACAGACGATGCCGGACGCGCTGTGGCCAGCGGCGTATATTACTATCGCCTTAGTGCCGAGGGCTATACCAAAACCCGGAAGATGGTATTGATGAAGTGATCCACTGGCAGCACAAAAAGTCTATCAAGCCCCCGCTTGGGGGCTTTTTTGTTTGGTAAAGAATTACCAGATTCATAGCTGCGTAGCTTCGGAAAGCTACGATACGCAGAGCGTGTGCTTTTTGTTTGGTAAAGAGTTTCAAGATTTATAGCCCAGAGTTTCAGTGTCCAGAGTCCAGCAGGAAGCAGCCTCCCCCTGCAAAACCGGCCGCCCACAGGATGGTAAAGGTCCCCGTTTACCAAGTGGCACAGCCGCTTTCACCCGCAGGAAACTTTTGTATGCACAAAAAAAGGGGACACCTCGCGGCATCCCCATATTTTGAACTTTATTCGTTATTGTTCACTAAGTTTTTTATACTGCTCGTAGCGTTCTTTGAAGAACTCTTCAGAGAGTTTCTCAAATTCTTCTGCCCGATCCGGGAAGATCCGGTGCAGTCCGCTATAGCGTTTTTCGGTTTTGATAAATTCACCGATACTCAGCTTGGGCTCTTTACTATCCAGGGTAAGCGGGTTTTTCCCCTCAGCACGATTTTGCGGATTGTAGCGGTACAAGAGCCAATATCCTGCTTCCACAGCGGCTTTTTCATGCTTTTGTGCCATGGACATATCGATGCCATGGTTGATGCAGGGGGCATAGGCGATTATGATGGCGGGGCCGGGATATTCCTCGGCTTCTTTGATCGCCTGCAGAGCCTGGTTCTTGTTAGCTCCCATAGCGATGGAGGCTACATATACATAGCCATAGCTCATCATCATCATACCCAGATCTTTCTTGTTGGTACCTTTTCCGGATTCGGCAAAGCGGGCGATGGAGCCCATTGGTGTGGATTTTGAAGCCTGACCGCCGGTATTGGAATACACCTCGGTATCCAGCACAAAGATCTTGATCTTCTGATTTGAGGCCATTACGTGGTCCAGACCACCATAGCCGATGTCATAAGCCCAGCCGTCTCCACCGATCGCCCAGATTGATTTCTCGATCAGGTAATCCTGGAGTTCGCTTACGCGGCGGAGCAGCCTGGCACAGCCTTCGCAGGCGTTTTGGGTGGCTTTGGGCAGTAACGAGCTGATTTTGGCGGCATTGTCTTTGGCGGCTTCATCGATGGCATCCCAATGATCCAGGCTATATTGGATTGCTTTTTTCAGTTCTTCGTCGATCGCCTTATCCGTGAGCTGTTCCAGAGCCAGTTTGAGCTGTTTGCGATGTGAATTTACCGCCAGACGCATGCCAAAACCGTATTCGGCATTATCCTCAAAGAGACTGTTTGCCCAGGCCGGACCTTTACCATCTTTGTTTTTGGTATAAGGAATGGTGGGGAAGGTGCCGCCCCAGATTGAGGAACAACCCGTGGCATTGGCGATGATCATGCGATCCCCATAAAGCTGGGTCAAGAGCTTGATATACGGAGTTTCTCCGCATCCGGCACAGGCTCCTGAGAATTCCAGCAGGGGTTGCTTGAACTGGCTTCCCTTGACGGTGGTGGCTTTGTAATTTGCCAGCACATCATTGGGCAGGCTTTCAAAGAACTCATAGTTGGCCTGTTCGCCGGCTTCTCGTTCTTCTTCGATAGGACTCATCACCAGGGCAGCTTTGGGGCATTCGTTTACGCACACCCGGCAGGACTGGCAATCGTCGATATAGATCTGGATCTTGTATTGATACCCTTCGGCGCCCATGGCTTTGAGGGTATTAAAGCTCTCGGGAGCGTCCTTGAGGTCTTCTTCAGTCATCAGTTTGGCGCGGATGGCGGCATGCGGGCAGACAAAGGAGCACTGGTTGCATTGGATGCAATTTTCCGGAATCCACTTGGGCACAGCGGGAGCTACCCGGCGTTTTTCCAGCTTGGCGGTTCCGCTTTCCACATAGCCATCCAGCGGCATCTCAGAGACCTTGATCTGGTCACCTTCTTCGCGCATGATGGGCTCGATCACGTTTTTCACAAAGCCGGTAGCGCCTTCTGGAACCAGTTGCTTGCGCGGGGTGCAGCGATCCGGCACACTGTCCGGAACATCCACTTCTCTGAGGGCCTCATTGACCTTATCTACGGCGTCCAGATTCATCTGAACCACATCGTCGCCTTTGCGGGCATAGGTCTTTTTGATGGATTCCTTGATCAGCTTGATCGCTTCTTCACGATCCATCACGCCGGAGATCAGGAAAAATGCGGTCTGCATCACTGTGTTGACGCGGCCACCCAAGCCCACTTCTTCAGCGATCTTGAGACCATCGATGTTGTAAAACTTGATCTTGCGCTGGATGATAATCTCTTGCATATCGTAGGTGAGATGATAAAAAGCCTCATCCCGGTCAAAGTTTGAATTGAGCAGGAAGACACCGCCCTCTTTGATCCCGCCCAGCATATTGAATCTGCCAATGAAGGCTTGATTGTGGCAGGCCACGAAGTCTTCTTTGGTCACCAGATACTGGCTGTGGATCGGGGTTTTGCCAAAGCGCAAATGGCTGCGGGTGATGCCGCCGCTTTTTTTGCTGTCATATTGGAAATATCCCTGCACATTCAAATCGGTGTGGTCGCCGATGATCTTGATGCTGTTTTTGTTTGCACCCACGGTGCCATCGGAGCCCAAGCCCCAGAATTTGCAGGAAATGGTGCCTTCTGGCACGGTGAAGATCTCTTCATCCAGAGGCAGGGAAAGCTTGCTGACATCGTCTTCGATACCCACGCTGAAGCCATGGAAACCACCCTTTTGCAGGTGCTTGTAAACAGCCAGGACCATGGTGGGAGTGAATTCCTTGCTGGAGAGTCCATAGCGTCCGCCGATCACCTTGATGTCTTTGCCTTGCAGGGCCGAGACCACGTCCAGATACAGAGGTTCGCCGATGGAGCCGGGTTCTTTGGTGCGGTCCAGCACAGCGATGCGTTTCACGCTCTGGGGCAGAGTGGCGAGGAAATGCTCTTCACTGAAGGGACGATACACTCTTACCTTGATCAAGCCGAGCTTCATGCCGCGTTCTTTGTTCAAATATTCGATGGTTTCCTGCACGGTCTCGCAACCGCTGCCCATGGCCACGATCACATCTTCGGCATCAGGATCGCCCACATAGTCAAAGAGTTTGTATTGGCGACCGAGGGCATTGCCCACTTCGTCCATACATTCCTGGATGATGGCGGGAGCTTTTTGATAATATGGATTCACGGTTTCGCGGCCCTGGAAATATACATCCGGTCCCTGCTGTCCGACCTTGACGCGGGGTTTATCCGGAGTGAGGGCGCGCATCCTGAATTCTTCCACCAGCTTATGATCCAGCAGAGAGTTCATGGTCTCATAATCCACCACATCCACCTTCTGCAATTCATGCGAGGTTCTAAAGCCATCAAAGAAGACGAGGAAGGGGATCGAGCTTTTGAGGGTGGCCAATTGGCTCACGATGCCCAGATCCATCACTTCCTGCACACTGTTGCAGGCGATCAGGGCAAAGCCTGTGTTACGGGCACTCATTACGTCCGAGTGATCCCCAAAGATAGACAGAGATTGCGCTGCCAGGGAACGGGCAGTCACATAAAAAACGGTTGGTAACATCTCACCGGCGATCTTGTGCATATTGGGCAACATTAACATGAGCCCCTGCGAGGCGGTGAAGGTGGTGGTCAAAGCACCAGCGGAAAGAGCTCCGTGCACGGCTCCGGCAGCGCCGGCTTCGGATTGCATTTCCATTACGTCCACGGTCGTGCCGTAGATATTCTTGCGATCTTCCGATGCCCAGGCATCGGCAAGTTCACCCATTCCGGAAGACGGAGTGATGGGGTAGATAGCTGCCACCTCGTTATATGCATAAGCCACATGCGAGGCTGCGCTGTTTCCATCCATCGTAGCTTTTCTTTGTTTAGCCATTATGGTAAACTCCTTATGATGTGTATTTTAGATATCATTAACCTATTTGTTTCATACTAATTTGCCGGCGGGATTATGTCAATGAAAATCGGAGCTTGCCTTTGCTGCGAAGCCGTGGTCTGCCACGGAGCTTTGGAAAGACTCCGCTACGTAGCGTAGCATTCCGATGCTGCGAAGGTGTGGTCCCTTCCTGGACTTTGGAAAGACTCCGCCACCCAACCCACATTAGTCATTCCGGAATTCGGAGCTGGGCTGAGTGAGAGTGAAGACCAGTGGAGAATATCCGGAATCCAGTTTAAAAAAACCATCAATCACCCACCCGGGGCAATATGCCGTCATCCCCTTTCAGACTGGATTCCGGATCGATGTCCGGAATGACGGTGTAGCGGTTCTGGAATGACAGGGTTGTGTCTCTCGGAAAGACGGTGTAGGGGCTCTCGGAAAGAATCCGCCACAGGACATCCGGTGCTTTGGAAAGACTCCGTTACGTAGCGTAGCATTCCGATGCTGCGAAGGCGGGCTTTGGCCGTTTCTGCCCGATGCCCCCAGAATCCCCTGACACATCCCCAGAATCCCCTGGCACACAAAAGAATCCCACCACACAAAAGAAGGGGCGCAGCCTTGCACCCCCTCAATTTTCACGCATCACGCATAAGCCTTAAGGCATCATGCACAACCCTTAACCCAGGGTCGTCATATATTTCACCAGATCCGTCACGCGGCAGGAGTAGGCCCATTCATTGTCATACCAGCTCAGGATTTTGGCCATTTTACCTTTGGTATAGGTGGTGCCGCTATCAAACACGGAAGAATGCGGATTGCCCACAATATCGATGGAGACGATGGGTTCATCGGCATACATCAGATATCCTTTCAGATGTCCATTTGCGGCTTCTTTCATGGCCTGATTGATCTCTTCCTTGCTGGCTTCACGGCTCAGATTCACGGTCAGATCGACCAGAGAGCCATCCGGGGTGGGCACTCTCACAGCCAGACCGTCCAATACTCCATTGAGCTCCGGGATCACCAGTCCGATCGCCTTGGCGGCACCGGTGGTGGTGGGGATCATGCTCATGCCGGCAGCGCGGGCACGGCGCAGATCCGAGTGAGGCAGATCCAGGATGTTTTGGTCGTTGGTATAAGAATGGATGGTGGTCATGATTCCGCTTTCGATGCCAAAATTGTCGTGCAGCACTTTGGCTACGGGAGCCAGGCAGTTTGTGGTGCAGGAGGCATTGGATACGATCTGGTCTGTGGCTTTGAGGCTGGTGTGATTCACGCCCATCACGATGGTGGCATCCACATCGTCTTTGGCTGGAACGGTGAGGATCACTTTTTGGGCACCGGCTTTGAGGTGCTTACCGGCTTTTTCCCGGGTTCTGAAGATACCGGTTGCTTCCACCACATATTCTACTCCCAATTCCTTCCAGGGCAGGCTTTCTGGATCTTTTTGGCTATAGATCCGAATCCGCTTGCCATTGACGATGATGCTGTCGGCATCGTGGCTCACTTCGCCGTCGAAGATCTTGTGTACGCTATCATATTTGAAGAGGTAAGCCAGGGTCTTGGCATCGGTGAGATCATTGATCGCCACCACCTCTATTTCGGGATGGTATTTCAGAAAAGCACGCAGCACAAGGCGGCCAATGCGTCCAAATCCATTGATTGCTACTTTTGCCATTTGTAACTCCTTAACTATAGTAAAATGCTGTTGTTTGCGCTGCCCGAAACCAGGCAGAAGTCTTTCACGGTCTGCTGCATCTTGTTTTCCCCTTTGATCAACCATTTGCGGGGGTCAAATTTGCCTTTGTTTGGCACATAGTCATGGGGATCCACATCGGCAGGGCAGACGATCGCATACTTCTCTTTTTCCCAATAAGCCTGAATCTCTTGGGCCATATCCATCTGATAATGCGTGTCTTTATTGATCTTGACCACACCGTTTTTGATGGCTTTGATCTGCTGTTCATCGGTGAGCCCGGAAGCGCCATGCAATACCAGGCCGCGTTCCACGCCGTTTTTGATCAGCAGGTCATCGATTTCTTTGATCAGATCCAGCCGCAGCACGATGTTTTCGCCTTTGGAGACGCCGTGATTGGTGCCCACCGAGGCGGCAAAGAGATCCACATTGGTCTTTTTTACAAATTCCAGAGCTTCCTCCGGACGGGTATAAAGCTCGGTCTCGGAGACGATCTCATCCTCAGTGCCCTTGATGTGGCCGATCTCGCCTTCCACCAGGATGCCGTGACGGTGCGCTACATCCACCACTTCTTTGGTGACGCGGATGTTTTCCGGCAAATCTTCCTGAGAGGCATCGATCATCACCGAAGTCACCAGCTTGTTTTCGATGCAATATACGATAAAATCAAAGTAATTTGGGGTGGCATGATCTATGTGCAAGCCAATCCCGCATTTCGGGAATTGGGCAGCAAAAGTCTGGATCATGGCCGAGATCAGCCTTGCCCCAGCTTTCATGTCCTTACTTTCACCCGCGGCATATTTGCAGGCGCCGGAGCTCATCTGCATGAGACCGTCACTGCCTACACTATTGTATCCTTGAATGATGGCTCGGATCTGGGTGTCAAATACGACGTTTGAAGCCATGATGCCAAACCGGTTTTTCTTTGCTTTTTGGAAAACTTCCATGAGCTGCGTTCCGCTTAAAAACATGATATTCCTCCTTGGAGTATGATCTTTGGTCTTCTTTGTATATTATTATTGAGGTCGCTACAAAGTCAAGAGAAATCTTTCCCGTAGCGGAGTCTTTCCAAAGCTCCGAGTGTTTTGTAGCGGAGTCTTTCCAAAGCTCCGTATGTCCATGCTCACTCGCAGCATCGGAATGCTACGCTACGTAACGGAGTCTTTCCAAAGCTTCGGATGTCCATGCTCACTCGCAGCATCGGAATGCTACGCTACGTAACGGAGTCTTTCCAAAGCTCCGGATGTCCTGTAACGGATTCTTTCCGAGAGCCGCTACCCCGTCATTCCGAGAGCTACAACCCTGTCATTCCGGACATCGATCCGGAATCCAGTCCGCAAAAAGGGCTGAGGGTGCAGCATAGTCCATAGTCTGGAGTGCAGGATACCTCACTCTGGCTTCTGGTCTATTGACTTTTTCGAAATAGGATAAAGGAATAGAGCACGGGGAAGAGCATGATGGCGATAATGCTCCAGGTGCCGATCATCACAAGATTCGAAGAAAGTGGCAGAAGGCCGATCAGCATCATGAGGATGCCGCCGATTACGAAGAGCCAGGCACCCAAACGGTGGGTTTTGTACCAGTTATCTTCATCAGTGATGCTCCAGGGAGTGCGGATGCCCACAAAGAAATTGCGCGGAACTTTGGGCAGGAGATTGCCAATCAGGGCAAAGAGTAATCCCAGAATCAAGAGGATGGGATTTGCCGGCAGCTGCTTTGCTCCCAGAGGCCAGGACAAGCCATAGATATTGACCAGGCCAAAGAAGATGAGCAGGATATTGGTCATGCGGGGCAGGACACTGTCAAATCTCTTCTGTTGTTTGCGGTATTTGGGTGAATACCAGGGCATGAGATACATCAGAAGGAAGAACGCGGCATTCAGAGCCAGGGCAAAGACCACTGCGGTTGTCCTGGAAGCCCAGCCGTCGATTTCTCCGCGGGCATTCCAATGGATGGGGATGCTGGCATCTGCTGGCAGTATGGTGGCAAGAAATGCTACGATCACCAGGTAGATGATAAGGATGATCAGGCTGCTGCGAAAAAGAGTGATACGAGTCATGATGATTCCTCACTTTTGTTTATGAGATTGAGAGTCCAGCTCAGGAATTCCTCAAACACACTGGTATTGAGGCGGTAATGGATGAATTGTCCCTTTTTGGAGGCATAAATGAGACCCGCCAGGCGCAGAATCTTGAGGTGCTCGCTGAGGCTGGCTTTGCTGATCTCAAAATGCTCTGCGATGGCCCCGGCAGTCATGCAGTGTTGCTGTTTGAGCAAGTGCAGGATCTTGCGGCGGTTGGCATCAGCGATCGCTTTAAAGAGCATATCGGACATAGCATCTCCTTAGGTGTTTAGTTAAATGACTAAATATCTGCGGTGGGTTTTTCGTCAAGAAAAAAGTGTGTTTGAGAGAAAAATATGTGGCTGACTGTTATGGGTTTTTTGGCGAAATTTCCTGGAATAAAGGCTTGCAAGGCAGGAAAATTCTTGACATCTGCTCTTTGAAGAATATGCATGCATCAGATGGAGAATTTTTGCGAGCAGGGCGAAGATTGCCATTGTGCTATTTCTGTAATCCGGGCGGAGCAAGCAAGCTGCAGCAGTTTTTTTGCTTTAGAGCTGCCGCAAAGTCAGATTGCGGCAGATGCAAATCCCCTTGTTTTTATCATGGGCTACTGAGCTGGTAATATGCCACAAACTTGAACAAGCAGGAATTATGAACGAGATAATCATAGTAAAGAATCTTACAAAGAAGTATGGAAAAATCACGGCAGTGGATGGCATCAGTTTTGCGGTGGAAAAAGGCAGTCTATTTGCCTTTTTGGGACCCAATGGAGCCGGGAAATCTACCACCATCAACGTTATCAGCACTCTGCTGGCCAAGAATGAGGGCGAAGTCTTTGTTTCGGGCTTTGAGCTGGGTAAAGCAGATAAACAGATCCGAGAGATTATCTGCAGCGTGTTTCAGGAAAACATCCTGGATGATTTGCTCACGGTGCGGGAAAACCTGATCCTGCGAGCAGGCTTGTATGGCAAGAGCAAAGAGCAAGCCATTCAGCGGCTGGCGACCGTTACAGAATTGATGGGAATCAAGGACATCATCAGCAGGCGCTTTGGCAAACTATCGGGTGGTCAGAAGCGTCGGGTGGAGATAGCCCGAGCCTTGATGAGTGATCCCAAGATCTTGATTCTCGATGAACCTACCACCGGGCTTGATCCCCAAACCAGAATCAGCGTGTGGAATACCATCGAGAAGCTGCAGCGGGAATTGAAGATGACCGTGTTTCTCACCACACATTACATGGAGGAAGCCGCCAATGCAGATATGGTGGCAGTGATCGATCTGGGCAAAATAGTGGCATACGATACTCCGGATAGGCTGAAGGCAAAGTATTCCAGCGACACTTTGAATCTGGTGCCGGGGGACATGGATGCGATGTATCAGCTTTTGCAGCAGAAGGGCTATAGCCTGATTAGAAACACGAATACGCTGAAGATAGTAGTAAAAAACAGCCTGGAAGCCTATCGTCTGTTGAAGGAAATCGAAGGCAAATTTGAGGCTTTTGAAGTGATCCGGGGCAGCATGGACACACTGTATATCAATATCACCGGACATGCCATCCGGGAAGAGGACTGAAGGGAGGGATGATGACGACATTGTTTATTTTGGTCAAGCGCAACATCAAGCTGTATCTGCGCGACAGGTTAAGTGTATTTTTCTCTTTCCTTTCTGCGCTCATCATCATCATGCTGTATGCCTTGTTTTTGAGAAGCAATTTGGTGGCAGCGGTCACTGCGGAAGCCAGCGATGTAAAATATGTATCCTGGTTCGTAGATAGCTGGCTGATGGCAGGGCTGGTGGTGGTGAATTCGATCACGGTTTCCCTGGGGGTTTTGGGTTTAATGATTTCAGACAAAACGGGAAATCGGCTGCGCAGCTTCCTGATCGCTCCGATCAGCCGCCTCACGATCGTATCGGGTTATCTGGTAGCAGCCTGGCTGATCGGCACCATCCTGACGATTGTCACTTTTGTTCTGGGTGAGATCTACATTGTGTTCAATGGTGGCGAGCTGCTATCGTTTTTGGGAATATTCCAGGTGATCGGGCTGATCTTACTCAATGTGTTTTCCAGCACCAGCATTATCTTTTGTCTGATCGCATTGATGAAATCTGAAGGTGCCTATCAGACTTTCTCTACCATCATTGGCACCGTGATTGGCTTTATCACTGGCACTTATGTGCCAATTGGGATGTTGTCTGATACCATTCAGAACTTCACCAAGCTGGTTCCGGTCACACATGGTGTTGCTCTTATGAGGCAGGTCTTTATGCAAGAACCCACAAGCAGGATGTTTGCCGGAGCTCCTCAAGATATGATAACGGGATTTGAAAAGTATTTTGGGGCACAGCTCTTTTTGGGAGATTATCAGTGCCCACCACTTGTGATGATATTGATACTGTTGCTTTCAGGACTCGTCTTTCTGGGCTTATCTGTGCTGATCCTTATCAAAAAAAAGTGAGCTATAGCCCAGCTCTGTAGAATCTGCGGATCAGCCTGGAGACTGTTCACTAAGACCTGAGCAGTTTACAATGGCTTAGCGCTTTAAGGTGACGAAAAAGTGGACGAAAGGCCAAGTATCCATCCCCCAATGCCGAATTGACAAGCCTG
>CAZCRD010000129.1:0-17223 GCA_964501025.1 uncultured Candidatus Cloacimonadota bacterium
CTCCGAGTGTTCCGTAGCGGAGTCTTTCCAAAGCTCCGTGGGATGTGATGGCGCCGCAGCATCGGAATGCTACGCTACGTAACGGAGTCTTTCCAAAGCGGGTTGCAGGATTCGACACGTCGCCGTGTCGACGTGTGGATGGTGTCTCGCAGCATTAAGATGCCTAATGCATTGTTTTAGAATGGATTCCGGATATTCTCCACTGGTCTTCGCTCCACTCAGCCCAGTTCCGAATTCCGGAATGACGAGGTGGGTTGTTGGTTTAAGTGGCGGGGTTATGTGTGGACGCCGCATATAGACGCTGCAGCATCGGAATGCTACGCTACGTAGCGGAGTCTTTCCAAAGCTCCGAGTGTTCCGTAGCGGAGTCTTTCCAAAGCTCCGCAAGACTGCACACAGATCCACCCAGGAACCCATCCAATCCGCCACAGCCACGCCAAAACGCCACCACATCAAAACGTCACCACGTCAAAATGTTACCCCCCCCTTGAAATCTGATCTAAGGCATTGCTTGCAGCTTAAAAAATCCTTGTTGCTCGATCGGATCGATTACATACAAAGGATCTTGCAGCTCATCTGCGAGCAGTTCAAATTCCGCACCAGGATCCGGGCTATGCAGCACTCTGTAGCTGCGAGCCAGGGGATCCGGTTCCCACAGCAGTTTCAGCTCATCGAGGCTACTTTGGATCTCCAGCTTTGGTGGCTCGATAAACCAGACCACGATGTCCCGCAGCAGATTCGCTCTGGTATTGGGTTCAGCAGCATCAGCCAGCTCGGCCAGGGCATAGCTGAAGACAATGCTTTTTTGCCCATAATCACCTTGTCCGGCGATGCCGACAATGCCGTAACCATCCTCAAGTAAAGCGCTGTATCCATATTGCAGATGCGGACTAAAGAGATCGATATAGTCCAGGTTGGTTTGATTTGTAGAGCTAAACTCCAGCTCACTAAAGGGTAATTGAGCGCTCAAAAGATCGATGGCATTGGTAGTGCCATCACTGGCATCGGCAATGCCCAAAAGCGGCCAGAGGACGGTGTGTGCTCCGGCTCCACCTTCTTCCAGGGCAAGATAATAGGCCAGGTCAAAGCCGATGGCATCGGCTCCTTCGATATAGATCTTACCGCCATCGAAGAGATAGTCTCTGATCGCTTCATACATCCAGGACTCATTGAGCCTTTGGATGTTGCTGCCGATCGCACCAAAAGATAAAAACACAGCATCAAAACCATATAAAGAAGCGGGGAAAGTATTACCATATACCACCTGTCTGCCTTCGGCGGAAAGCTGATTGCGAATGAAGGTGCCGCTTTGATCTCTGGCTCCGGCTTTGGCTTCCCAGACAAAGATCCCACCGCACTGGATGAGGATTTCAAAGCTGAGGCTCTGACCATTATGAATCGGCAAAGCCGAGCTGACCTCAAGAGTCAGGGTGGCGTAATGTGAGCTGGCAGTCTCTGCGACCAGGACCTCGAAGGCATCTTCCAGGCTAAAATACTCATCCTGGGGAATCGTGGTCTGATGCACAGAGTTCAGGATCTGCAAATCCGGATCATCACTGCTCAACACGAAATCAGCCGTGGCCGAAAATTCACTATAGTTGCGCAGCATGAGATTGAGCGAAAAGCTCTCATTGGGCTCGATGGCGAGATTGGCATTGGTATCGTTGGGGGGATTCACGCCAAAAAGCTCCAGCTTGAGAGCGGGATCTACAGTGGGCTCTACTTCAGACAGAGCGCGATAAGCGTTGATCTTGCCCTCTCCCAGAAGGTATTGATGATTAGGGTTTTGGCTATCGATGTTATCACAGCTGGCTTTGATCTGATTCACGATCTCCGCACTGCTGAAGGTGGGATGATAGGATCTTACCAAAGCCGCCAGTGCAGATGCGATCGGAGCGGCATAGGAAGTAGCTCCACTGCTGCTACTGTATGAGGTAGTGGTGGTGGAGTAAACGCTTTGATTGGGTGTACCCAGATCCAGGTAAGCGCCGTAATTTGAGCCAGTCCATTTGCTGCCGTCGTTGTTCAAAGCAGCAGTAGCCACTACCTTGGGATATGCAGCAGGGTAAAGGGGGATGGAGTTGTTGCTGTTTCCCGCAGCAGCCACCACGATGGCGCCCAAGCTTGTGGCATAGTCGATGGCATCTTTGTTGGCTTGAGCATAGCCGGTGCCGCCCCAGGAGCAATTGATCACATTAGCTCCGTTTTCCGCCGCATAAATGATGGCATCATAGCCTCTTACGATGCTGCTGGTAGCACCACTGCGGGAACAGGATATGGGCATGAGGATGGGATTCCAGCTTAGTGATGCCACGCCGATTTCGTTGTTTGTGCGAGCTCCGGCGAGTCCCGCAACCCTGGTGCCATGGCCTCCGGGATCATTGGGATCGTTGTTCTGATCTCCTCCTGCATTGAGCAGGAAATTCCAGCCGATGAGATCATCGATCTTGCCATTGCTATCGTCGTCGATTCCATTCAGATCTCCACTATCCATCACCCAGGTTGTGCCATTGTGATACATGGTATAGCCATTACCATTGGCGTCTTCTGCGAGATTTTGCCAGATGTTTTCCGCCAGATCAGGATGCTTCCAGGCCACTCCGGTATCCACAATAGCGATGATGGTGGGCTCGGTGCCGTCTTCGCATTTGTGGATGTCCCAGGCGGCTTCTGCCTGCATCGAGGCAAAGTTCAGGCTGCTGGGATAATAAAGATCATCCGGGCTTTCCAGGATATCATCAATGAATATGGGCTCAGCATAGACGATACCGCGGATCTGGTGCAAGGCATTGATCAGGCTATAGGGGCTGATGTCTGCAGCAAAATCCAGCTCATAGATATCTTTCAAAAGGCCCTGCTCATCTTTGATGGTATGAAAGCGGGGTTTGATGTCGGTGATGCCCAGAGCGAGCAGATCACTATGCAAAGCCTTAATGCTGGTGTCTTTATGGATTCTGATTACGGCTTTGCCGGGCTCAAGGCGCTGTTCCCGGGCAGCCAAAAAACTGAGTGTGAGCAGAAAAATAAAAAACAGGCGTTTAAACATTGTTCACTCCTTATTAGCTTAGCAATGGATGTGTCCGGTAGCTTGATCCTTAGTATCTTGGGATGATATGCAGATGAAAGTGAAAGATGGTCTGTCCAGCGCTTTTTCCACAATTCATGGCGAGATTGTATCCTGAGGGCTGATACCTGCCATCCAGCCAGGATCTAACTATGCGGCTGATATCAAGCAGAGCTACAGACTCCTGCTCACTCAGCTCAAAATAGTCTTGCCGGTGCTGTTTTGAAATGATCAGGTGATGACCCTGGGCTACAGGATACTTGTCCGGGATCACAAAAAAGTATTCGTTTTCAAACACAAAGTCTCTACTTGGGATCTTGCAAAATATACACTTCATAAGATAGAAGTTAACTCAGTGGCTGCCTTTAGCAAACATAGATCTTGACCAAAGGCGGCGCACATTTGTAGCCCGAGGGGCAGATTTTGGTGGTCTTTGCCGATGGGAATTGTTACAGCAGGCAAACCTGCATTTGTAAAAGGTAAACTCATCAAAGGCGAGCCAGTGGAACAAAGTCCCCAAGGAGCCGGTGTGGTGGTGGCAGGGCTAAGATATACACATTGGGGATCAGCAGACAAACGGGTACGCAGAGCAAGGCTTTTAGCTTTGAGCAGGGCAATATCCTCTTCCACTTCCAGCCCCTTGTGATACAGTTCTGTTGAGGCGCGAGAGTATTGCTGGTGGTAGGTTCTATACAGCGGGGCATGCACCTGGGCAAATTCTTTGGCGATCAAGGCCTTGTGATCTGCAATAATCTCATTGAGATCATGGAACACATCCTCTTCGCAGATCTGCCATCCGCTGATTCTGAGCTGATCACAAAGCCTATCAAAACAAGCTCTCACTGCTCCCCTGCTTTGCTCCAGAAATTGCCCCCTGGGGATGATCAGCCGGGGTCGGCACTCAGGCTGCGGTTTGGCCGGATGTATCAGTGTGTAAAACTCCTGCATATCGCTGAGATTGCGGGTAAAGAAGCCGATCTGATCCATGCTGGGAGCAAAGGGAAATACTCCCTGCAACAAGCTGCCGTCAGAGCTTGGCTTGAAACCGCAAATGCCACAATATGCAGCAGGACGGATTACCGAGGCGATGGTCTGGGTGCCCAATGCCAGATGGCAATATCCCGCGGCAATAGCCGCCGCCGAACCGCTGGAAGAACCGCCGGGGCTGTGTTTGAGATTTGCCGGATTGCGGGTGGGTCCGGGCGTGAAATAGGCGAATTCGGTGCTGACGGTCTTGCCCAAAACCAGGGCTCCGGCGGCTTTGAGTTTGCTCACCAGACTTGCTTCGGGTCCTTCAAACTCCTGTGGCGGCAGGCTTGAGCCAGCCTGAGTGGGCAAAGCATCGACATTGAAGATGTCTTTTACCCCAATGAGCAGGCCATATAAGGCAGGTTTGGCTTTGCCCAAAAACTTGGCTTCCAGGGTCTTGGCCTCATGCAAAAGTCTGGATCTGCGCTCGGGCTCGGGTAGCAGAGCCCGAATCTCAGTTTCTCTGCTCTTTATATGAGCCAGACTGCGCTGGATATAATCCTCCACCGGGAGCTTGCCCGTTTTGAGATCCTGCAAGAGCTGAGAAAGGCTGAGATCGCAAAAACTCATATCACTCCTTCGTCCTGTAGCTTTTGCAAGCTTGCGGCGTCCAGTGCCAGAAGTGAGCCATAGATCTCCAGATTGTGCTCGCCGATTTCGGGTACTTTGCCGCGGGTCGAGCTTTCAGGGAGGGAGCTCATCTTGATGGGATTACCGGCGATTTTGATGGTTCCAGCAATGTCATCTGGCACTTCCACGATCATATTGCGAGCCAGCACCTGAGGATCTTTCATCACGGCTTCCACATCGTTGATCGGGGCGGAAGGGATGCCCGCAGCGGCCATGAGCTTCAGCCATTCAGCGGCAGTGTTGCGGCCAAAAATCGGCTCCAGGATCTGGTTCAGTTTTTCCAGATTGTCGGTGCGCAGACGGTTGGTAGCAAAGCGCTGGTCTTTGGCCAAATCTTCTCTGCCGATTGCTGTGCAGAAGGTCACCCAGAGATTATCGTTGCCCACTGCAATCACAAAATGACGATCAGCAGCACGATATGCCTGAAATGGTGCAATGGTAGGATGCCGGGTTCCCAAAGGACTGGGTGAGATGCCATCAGACTGATAGCGGACCAAGGCGTTTTCCAGGATCGCAACCTGAGCATCCAGCATGGCGACATCGATCTTTTGTCCTGTACCGGTGAATTGTCTTTGATACAAAGCTGCATTGATGCCGATAGCGGTAAACAGTGAAGCGGTGATATCGCCCAAAGACATGCCCACACGGGTAGGCTCGGAATCGGGATTGCCGGTGATGCTCATGATCCCGCCCCGGGCTTGCGCCAGGATGTCATAGGCGGGTTTGCTGCTATCCGGTCCACTGTGGCCAAAGCCGGTGGAAGCAGCATAGATCAAGCCGGGATGCAGCGCTTTGAGCACTTCATATCCCAGCCCCAGCTTTTCCATGGTGCCGGGACGGAAGTTTTCTATCACAACGTCAAAGTGGGGGATCAGCGCTTTGAACATCTCTTTGCCGGCTGCGCTTTTGAGATTGAGCGAGATGCTCTTCTTGCCCCGATTTATGCTGAGAAAATACAGCGAGCGGCTGTGGATAAAGGGGCCAAAAGCACGGGAATCATCACCCGTGGAGGGGATTTCCAGCTTTACCACTTCAGCTCCGAGATCACTCAATATCATCGTGCAGAAGGGTCCGGCCAGCACTCGGGTCAGATCCAGCACTTTTATATCAGTCAAGGGTTTTGGCATACTACTTCCTTTGCATTTTTAGTCAGGATTACTGTCGGATTCCAGCGTCTTGCTCATTTGCTTTCAATGTCGCCAAGGCTACTTTTTCGGCGGTGATGGGCATGGATTTGATGCGGATCCCCAAGGCATCGGCCACAGCATTGGCGATCATGGGTGCTGCCGGCAACATGGTGTGTTCGCCGATTCCCCTTGCGCCATAAGGACCATCGGGTTGGGGCACTTCCACGATGATGGGAATGATCTCATCCGGCACATCCATGGCTGTGGGTATCTTGTAATCTGTGAAATTGGGATTGATCAGCCGTCCTTTGGCATCGTAACGCATATCCTCATATAGCACTGTGGCCAGACCCTGTAAAAGACCACCAGTGATCTGACCTCGTACCAGATCCGGATTCAAGGCTTTCCCGGCATCCACGGCAAGGGCGGTTTTGAGCACTCGCATCTTACCTGTTTCACGGTCGATTTCCAGGATGATCCCGGCTGCGCCGACGGTGTAATGGACATTAGGGTGGCCACCTTGCGAGGTTTCGGGATCAGCATTGGTAGAGGAAAACTCGGGCATAAACATCCCTCTGGCATTGATCGGGCCTCCTTTGAAGGTGCCGTCACCAGCCATGATGCCATCCACCACAAAGTTCTTCAGCGGCAGGCAAAACTGCGGATCCGTGTGGCATTTCACCGCTTCATCTGCCAGATATAGCTCGTCTATCGGATAGTAGAACACGCGGTTGATCAGCTCCAGAATCTGGGTCTTGGCATCCAGAGCAGCTTTTTTGACCGCGTTTCCGCTGCTCCAGGTGATGTGAGAAGCCACGGTCTGCCATTCGTAGGGATTGCGATCAGTATCCGGAGTCTCCACCCGGATTTTGTGCGGCGGCACACTTAAGACCTCTGCCGCTATTTGCGCCATCACGGTCTGATAGCCCTGACCGATGTCCATGCCGGAGATCAAGAGATTGATGGTGGCATCTTCATTGAACTTCAAAAACGCTGAGCTGGAGGCATTGGGAGGCATGGCAGGAGCTTTCCAAAATAGCGAGAATCCTTTGCCGATTGCCTTGTTTGGGTCCTGGGATTCCAGCTTCTGGCCCCAGTCTATGGCTGCCGCTGCCTTGTCGATGCATTCCAGGAGACCATTGGGGTTCATCTTGGCTCCATAAGCAGTCTTATCTCCCACTTTGATGGCGTTCTTGCGGCGAAATTCGATCTCATCCCAGCCCATTTTCTGGGCCAGCCGGGTGATGTGAGATTCCAGACCAAAGAGCATTTCAGAATAGCCAAAACCTCGGTAAGCACCTCCCGGAGGCAGATTGGTATACACGCAAACGCTATCAATCAACACGTTATCAATGCGGTAAGGACCGATGGCGGAAAGACCAATGGCGTTCACCACATTTGCCCCATATTCCACATAAGCACCGGCATCCCAATACAGCCTGTGATCCAGAGCAGTGATGAGGCCGTCTTCGCTTACCCCGATCTTGAGCTTGGCTACCACCCCGAGTCGCTGATAAGTATTGATAAATTCCTCTTCCCGGCTGTAACGGATCTTCACGGCATAGCCCTTGAGCTTGGTAGCCAATGCTGCAGGCAGAATCTCCATGGTGACTCCGGCTTTGCCCCCAAACCCACCACCCACATGGGGGGCGATCACCCTTACGTTTTTGTGAGAAAGTCCCAAAGCCTGTGCAAACAGGTGACGTTGGGTGTGGGGAGATTGGGAAGAGCTCCATACCGTGAGGCGTCCGCCCAGATCGTATTTGCCAATCGCCACGTGGGTTTCCAAAGCGCAATGGGCATAGCGGGGCACGGTGTAAGTATCTTCCAGGATGTACGTTGCTTGGGCAAATCCGGCTTCAGGGTCCCCTTTTCGGGTCTTGCGCCAGTGAGCCACATTGCTTCCTGCTTTTGGGAAAAACCAGGGCACTCGCTCATAGTTTTCCACATCGGGATGCAGCTTCACAGAGTCTTCCGCCAGGGCCGACATCTGATCCAGGACCGCAGGCAGGGGAGTGTATTGCACCTTAACCTTCCGGGCTCCTTGCTTGGCTGCTTGGGGGCTGCGGGCCACCACTGCGGCCACCTGTTCTCCCACAAAGCGTACCCGGTCCTGGGCAAAGACATAGCGATCCTTCATATAGAGCCCAAATTTGTATGGGAAATCCGCCCCGGTAAAAACCTTGTAGACCCCAGGTACTTTGAGCGCTTCACTGACATCGATGCTAGTGATCATAGCATGGGCTTCGGTGCTGGCCACGATCTCAGCATACAGGAGATTGGGGCCAAAATCTATATCATCCGCATACAAAGCTGCTCCGCTGATCTTTTCCAGCGCGTCGATGCGGGTTACGGATTTGCCGATGTAGCGGTAGTCCTTCATTTCTCCTCCTTGTGTGCCAGAGCCAGGATAGCCTCAAAGATAGGCGTGTATCCGGTACAGCGGCAGAGATTGCCGGCGATGGATTCCTTGATCTCGTCCAGGGAGGGCTGCGGATGAGTCTCGAGCAGTTCGGTGATGGCCAGGATGATGCCCGGGGCACAGTAGCCACACTGAAAGGCATTGTATTCGATAAAAGCTTCCTGCAGTGCGCTGATCTTCTCTTGTGATATGCCTTCCACAGTGATGATCTCGTGGTCTTCCACCTCGACAGCCAGAACCAGGCAGCTGCGCACACATTTGCCATCCAGCATCACTGTGCAAGCTCCACAATCGCCTCTTTCGCAGCCACATTTGGGACTCTTGATCCCGAGTTTTTCCCGCAATACATCCAGCAGAATCTCATTGGGTTCCACATAGACGCTGCGTGCTTCGTGATTCAGGATGAAGTGAATCTCTTTCATTTGATGCCTCCCAATAGCTTTCTGGGATCAACTGTTTTGCCCTGGTAGCGGTCGGTTAGAGCGGACAAGCCGCGACGCAGCATCACCTTGGAGACGTGGATGCGATATTCACTGCAGCAGCGGATATCACTGATCGGGGATATCTCTTGTTCCAGCAAGTGGCAAGCTGATTTGATCAGCTCTGCACAGAGTTCTTTGCCCTTGAGCAAGGCTTCCAGCTGTTCTGCCCGTTTGGGAGTGGGAGCCAAAGCACAATGTGCAATCTTGTATTGCAGCTGCTCATCCCGCCAAAATCCCCATCCGGCCTGAGCCAGGTCTTCACCATTGTAGCGTCCCAGCTTCAGATAGATACCGCTGTGTCTGCCGGTTTTGGTCTCGAGACTAATGCCGGTCACCACTTCATTGTCCTTTAGAGCAGTACGGCGAGGGGATACAAACCACTGTCGAATCGGCAGCTCCCTGGCGCCGGAGACACTCTCGCAATGCACCACAGCTTCGTGACAGAGCAGGGGTGGTCCGGAATCCAGAGAAGGCACAGCCGAACAGATATTTCCTGCCAGAGTAGCACGGGAGCGCACTCCGGTGGAAGCCACCGTACGAGCTGCATCCCACAGCATGGGATAGTGCTCTTGCAGCTGTGGGGATTCGATCAGCTCGCTAAAGGTGATACCGGCTCCGATGTAGAATCTACCTTCCTCAAAGCCAAACTTACGGATCTTTGGGATTGCTTTGATATCCAGCACCACAGCTGGTTGCATCTGGCCTTCTTTCATATTCACGATCAAATCCGTGCCACCTGCCAATATCTTTGCTTGATCCTGATACCGGTCTTTCAGCCGGAGTAGTTCTGGCAGGGATTCCGGCCGCTGATACTCAAATACATGGGACATCGACATACATCCTCCTCAGGAGTGCTTTGTGTAAGGATTAGGGTTCAAAGGCGATGATTCTGCACATGGAGGATTCCAGCTCTATGCCCCTCAAGGGGAAGAGTCCGATCCAGGCGCGTTTGTTGGAGAGCTGGGCGATATCACCCCCGAGGTTTTCGGCGTGCACCAGCTTTTTGGGGAAAAGCTTGAGATGCATCACTTGATAGTACTCTTCGGGAGGATACATCTCGTCCCAAGCCTTGCCATATTTTGCCTGCAGCTTCTGTTCTGCTTTGATGAAGTCTTTGGGATGCCAATCTCTGATGATGGTGTTCATAGGATGATCCGCGGAGCCGCAATCCACTCCGATCCACTTGATTTCCATTTCCAAAGCCCATTTGTGAAAAGTAGGATCTGGTCCCGGGTGCTTGACAAAATAGCGCAATTCGTCTGATTCCGGTTGATCCCAGGCATATTTGTGATATCCGGTATTGATGATCAGGATGTCGCCCTTTTTGATCTCAGCTTTTTGCATCAACAGCTCTGGGCTATACAGATCATAATCGCCCACAGCATCCGAGATGTCCACCACCACGCCGGGGCCTACCCATTCTGGCATGGGCACATCGCCTATGCTGCGTCCTGAAGCATGAAAGTGGATCTCACCATCGATATGGGTACCCACATGGTTGCTGGTAGTGATGATCTGGCCATTGGCGCCTTGCCCCATATGAGCTCCGGCGATGCGTTTGAAATATTGTATTCCCAAGGGCATATAGCTGGGCCAGGGCGGAGTGTGAATGCTCAATCTCTGGGTAAGATCATACATTTTGAGTGATTTCATATAGTCAAAGAATTGGTTCATATCCATGTTTATCTCCTTTTTTGCTGAGTTGCTTTATTTTTTGCTGAGACTCTCTGCCAGAGCCTTATAGGCTTTGATAAAGGGCTCCAGCGGTGCTTTTACCACCCCTGCTCCCACCTGACCAATACCCGGATCCTTGTGCGCCACTCCCGTATCCAAAAGCGGACTGAGGTTTTTCTCGATCACCTTGGTAGCATCTATTCCCAAAGGAGTTCCCCGAAAATCCAGCGCAGGAATCTGGTAGGCAGTGCTTTCGGCAGAGCAGATCTCATACATAGTCAGGGTAAAATCCAGAGCATCAGCGGCATTGCCACCGACAAACTGTACGATAGCCGGAGCTGCGGCAATGGCAAAGCCGCCCCAGCCCGAGGTCTCGGTGATGGTGCTGTCTCCGATATCGGGATTGGCATCTTTCTTGCTATAGCCGGGGAAATATAGAGCATCCGGCACCAGGGCTTTACCGGTGAACCAGGTGTCTTTGGTAGCGCTGAGTTGAATGCCAAAGTCATAACCGTTTCTGCACATTGCCACCACGATGCTGGAGTGCGGGATCCCCCGCGCGGGATCCATGATTGCCTTCCCTGCCGGCATGGAGAGATTCAGGAAGAAATGATCGTTGCCATTGATAAATTCCAGCACTTTGGCGCTATCTTCAGGATTTTGCATGCTCTTGAGGATGGCGGGAGCCAATTGCCGGATCAAGAGCGAAGTGCCAGCCCGATTGCGATTGTGCACTTCATCTCCCATGTGCAAAGCTTGGGCAATGATGCTTTGGAGGTCAATAGAGCCCAGATGCTCAATAGCCCGCTGCAAAGTGGGGTAGAGCACTTTGTCCATCCAGCGCAGGCGTTCGATCACCTCTTCACTAAAAGCGCCATAGCGCAATACTTTGCCCAAGCCTTCGTTTTGGGTGCAATAGGCATAGTTTCCAAAAGCTTCATTCTTGATGACAAAGACCGGCATCGAAGCGCTGATGATCCCCGCCATCGGTCCCACTGCACTATGCTCATGACAGGGGGCAAATTGGATCTCTCCGGAGGCAGCCAGTTGCTCTGCTTCCTGTGGGGTGCTTGCCCGATTTTCATAGATCAAGGCGCCGATGATGGCTCCCCTCATGGGGCCGCACATATTGTCCCAGCTCACCGGCGGACCGGCATGCAGGATCAGGTCCCTGTGCATTCCGGGAATCAGCTCTTGTGCTATGCCCATGCCCACCAGATAAGGCTTTCCGGCTTGGATGATCTTTAGTGCCTGGGCATTGGCTTGCTCGATCTTTGCTCGCTGCTCTTGCACCAGATCCACATACTCTGCTCCAATATCCAAAGGTGCACGAAATTCTACATGTTCCACTGCCACACCGCGTTTACTGAGTTCTGCCGCAAAAGATTCCAGACCGATATTGACGATTTTTGGCTTTTTCATATCCAGTTTAATCATTTCTCCTCCCTGTGTTTGGACAAGATCTGCATGGCAAAATCTGCCGCTGCATGATGGGAACGGAATACATGAGCCCCAGTGCTTTTGATCTGCTGCACTTGCCCGGCAGCATCCTGAGGATCAGTTGCTGTGCCCAGGACGTTGCAGATCACGATAATCTCGGGGGGTAGTGTGCGCAATACCGGCACCAGTTCTGAGGCAGGATCCGGATGTGCGCCATAGCCCAAAACCACATCCAGCAGGAATATAGCGGTCTCATTATCCTGTCCCAAGGCCTTAAGCAGACTGAGCCTTACACTAAAATCTATCATGGGATGCGGACGTCCCACAGTGAATTCATCGGAGCCCATATCGATGAAGGAGTCAGCTTCCGGTTTCATGGCATTGGCCAGGCTTGCAGCTGAGTGCAGGGCTACATTGCTATGAGGATACCTGTCAAAATACTGATAGTAAAGCTGTTGTGCCTCATAGCACAGAGTGCCGCCGCTATATAGACCACGGATGTATCTTCGTCCTGGCGAGATCTGGGGGAGCTGATCCTCAGCCTGGGTCTCATCTCTCTGATAGCCTAAGCTTTGGCAAGCCAAGAGTGCAGTTTCATCCAAAGCTGTGCAATATGAGACCTGTGGCAGCTTTGGCACCTGCAGTAGCTGCAAAAAGTTCACTATCACCGGCTTGTTGCTGTCCGCCAGTTTCTGCCAGATCTTGTCCAATACAGCTTGATCCGGAGTTTTGGCGATCAGGACTATGCATTTGGTCTCTTCATCCTGCATCAGATAGTCAAGCCCCGCCAATAGCATCAGGCCTCCGATCTCATTTTTGCCATCCCTGCCGCCGGTCCCCAGAGCCTGAGAGATGCCAAATCCACGATTGGCAATGCCACAGGTGATCTCCTGCAAGCCTGTGCCGGAGGAAGCTACGATGCCGATCCCGCCGCGAGGCACGTCATTGGCAAAGGCCAAAGGACAGCCGTTGATGATCGCTGTGCCGCAATCCGGCCCCATCATCAATAGTCCCTTACTCAGGGCTTTTTGTTTGAGAGCCAGCTCGTCCTTCAGGCTGACGTTGTCCGAAAACAGCATCACGTGCATGCCCAGGTTCAGGGCTTCGTGAGCTTGGGCTGCCGCGTATTTTCCTGCCACAGAGATCAGACAGAGATCTGCCGGGTCAAGTTTGTGATATGCTGCACTCAGAGAGTGGGATCTTGCTTTGTTTTTGTTTTGAGCAGGTGCTTCCAGTAGACTATCTGCGTGCAGCATGGCTTGCTCAGCCGCCTTTGGGGAAGCTGCCTTTACCACTATCACAATCTCATTCTCAGCCGCATCTTTGATCTCATCCACCAGCATGTTGGTCGCAGCCAGGATTTGCTTGTTCTCGCCAGTTGCCAGGATCACCACGGCATCTTCCACCTCGTCCATAGCCCGCAATTCCTTTGAGATCAACATCAGTTTTACAGAGTCCAGGTATTTACCCTGCACATTTTTTGCTTTTGTGTACATATAGCTATCCTTCAAAAGCCAAAGAGTTTAAGACCGCTCAGAAAACCAAACAGCTCATCCGCAGGAGAACTGGCTCCCTGAGCAAAAATCAAGCGGATGATACTGGATAGATCTTGCTGTGGATCCGGCAGGGCATTTAGCAGTGCCATCCAGTCATCGCTGGGCTGCAAATCTCTTGCTTGATATAGAAGTGTATTGATCAGCAAATCTTTAGCTCTTGATGCACAGTATAATTGCCGGTGCAATTCTGACAATCTATTTTTTTGCTCCTGCATCAGCCAGCTAAGAGCCAGCAGCATTCCCCGCAAAAAGTCATCCCCGGAAGGAGTAAGTCCGTAGCCCAGCCCCCGAAATTTGGCTGCAGCTTTTTCGATGTCAGCAGCGGCAAACAGCTCGAGACCTTGGGCAAAGCTATCTTTCAATGCCACGTCAAAGGTGGTCAGCTTTTGCTCTGGAGTCTTTAGCAGATTTGGGATGGAAGTCTCTGCCGCTTGGGCTTCCAGGATTCGCTCGCAGTGGCAGAGTCGCGAATGTAGAAGGCTCAGGTCAGCCGGGACGGGGGTGATTGGCTGCACCGCTGTGCTACGCATTAAATAGCAGCTGTCCCCATTTACCACCAGCCGGGCCGAAGTAATCTCGATGGTCCTTATCCCGCTCAGGGTATCCGGAAACCCACTGATTCGATAGATAGATCCTGGAATACCGGCCTTACATAGCGAGACCACAATATCCTCTTTCACAAAATTCAGCACCCGCTCGTGCCGGGAATAGACAAGTTCGTAAATCCCATCCGGCACCCGGGCTCCCCGAGACAGCATCTTATACTCCCACTCGCTTGCAATATTGATAGATGGGACAGATCTCGCACATCGGGCGGCGGGGTTTGCAGAGATTTTGACCAAAGGCAACCACGTAGGAATTGATCTTGAGCCAGTGTTTTTGGGGTAATCTCCGGCGCAAAGCCATTTCAGACTCAAGGGGAGTATCGGTCTTGATATAGCCCCAGCGGTTGCAGATCCGGTGCACATGCACATCCACACATATAGCAGGAAGCGAAAATGCTACGGCACGCACCAGATTGGCAGTCTTTCTGCCCACTCCGGGGAGCCGAAGCAGATCGTCGATTTCGCTGGGCACCACACCACCAAATTCGTCATTCAGCACTTTGGGCAAAGCTTTAAGATGCTTGGTCTTGGCATTATGAAAGCCCACCGGATAGATGATCTGATCCAGCTCTGCAGCACTGAGGCGGTCAAAATCATCCGCCGTATCTACCACCTGAAATAGCCTTTTTACCACCCTGGCAGTAGTTTCATCTTTGGTACGGGCACTGAGGATTGTGGCTACCAGGACTTTGAAGGGAGCTTTGGTCTGGGCCTGGATCAGATCCACTATGGGTGTCTTCACCTGCTCAAAGTGCTGCTGAAGCAATTGCATCACGGCATCGATATTCTTATTTGTCACTTTATCTCCTGCTCACACAGTCAAGCCTTACTGCGTGGTGAAAAAAATTTACTTGCCATTAAATCCAAACTTCATAGAGTGTCAACCACAAAGGAGACCAAAGATGTGCGGAAGATTTGCTCAGGTGATAAAACACCAGGAGCTCCAGAGATTGGAACGTGAACTCAAAGCAAAGATAAGCTCTGAACAGCTGGAGATATCATACAATGTGGCACCCACTCACACGGTGATGGCGATCGTGCCCAAGGGTGATCTGCGCTACAATGGCTTCTTTGTATGGGGCTTGATCCCTTCCTGGATGCAGCAAAGACCCAAACGCGTGATCTTCAATGTCCGCTCGGAAACGGTCTTGGAAAAACCCAGCTTCAAGGCCTCTTTCACCCGCCGCCGCGCCTTGGTCCCGGCAAATGGCTTTTATGAATGGCAGGCTCCGGCCAAAACCCCATATTACATCTATCCCAGAGATCGTGGTTTGCTATATCTGGCAGCTATATATGATGTCTGGCAGAGTGCCGATGGCAGCTATGTTCCTTCTTTGGCAATCCTCACCACTGCAGCCAATGGTTTTATGCACAAGCTACATCACCGCATGCCCGTGATTATCTATAAAGATGCAATAGATCCCTATTTGGATCCAAATTTGCGAGACTTACAAGCATTGCAGGGCTTATTGAGACCCGCCAGTGAGGATTTGCTCCAGTGCCACAGAGTAAGTCCGGCTGTAAATAAAGTGGCAAACAATTCTGCAGAGCTGATCTGCAAAGATGAATTTTTGGAAGAGATACCTTTATAAGTGGAAATGAGAAAAGAAAAGCCCCAGGTCCTCGTAATTGATGATGATCAATCAATTTTGGATTGCATTCGTCTGAGTCTGAAGCAAGAACGAGATTACTCTGTGGTAGTATCACGTGATCCTGAAGCTGCACTGAAGATGATCTATGAGCAAGATTTTGCCGTGGTGATCAGCGATGTGACCATGCCTCGCGTGAGCGGACTGGATGTACTGAAAGCGGTGCGCGAATATGATAGCAAGATTCCGGTGATCCTGATTACTGGCTCTACTGATGATGCTACCATGCGACGCTCGATCCATCTGGGTGTCTATGAGTTTCTCAAAAAACCCTTTGAGATTAGCGATCTTATTGTCACTGTCCGTCAGGCGGTGGAAGCCAATCAACTTCGCATCCAAAATGATCTGTACAAACATAATCTCCAAACCCTGGTCATCGAGCGGACAGCAGAATTGATGGAAGCCAAAAGTAAGCTCGAAAATAGCTATCTTAGCACTATCCATGTGATGGTGAATGCTATGGAGGCCAATGATGTCTATACTCGAGGTCATTCGGAAAGAGTGACCGCGATTGCAATTGGCCTGGGCAAAGTATTGGGACTCGCTTTGGAAGAATTGCGTGAGCTCAGAATCGGGGCTCTGCTCCATGATCTGGGAAAAATCGGGGTGATCAGTAATGTGTTGAACAAAACCCAGAGTCTTACCGATTCTGAATATGATATCATCAAACAGCATCCCATTACCGGCGCCAAGATCATCGCTCCCATCTCATTGCCTGATACTGTAAGCAAGATCATCCTTCAGCACCATGAGTGGTACAATGGCGAAGGCTATCCTTACGGACTAAGAGGCGAGGACATCCACCTCTTTGCCCGCATCGTGAGTGTGGCAGATAGCTTCGATGCCATGACCAGTCAACGTCTATACCGGAACAAAGTAAATTTTGACAAAGCTGCACAGGAAATCTATAAAAACCGGGATCTGCAATTTGATCCGGTGGTCGCCAAGGTCTTTTATGACAACCGGGAATTGGTACTTAGTGTGCTGCAAAACAAGATTGCCCTGAACGACCTGCTGGAAGAAGCTTTTTAGGCTCAGCCTCGATAAGATTCGACACGTCCCCGTGTCGCCGCGCATCCGTCAGGATGACCTGTCTAACCTTATAGCACTACGGGACCAATACGCCACCATTACGCCTCGCAGGCGTAATGGTGCCGCTATGCTATTGGGAAACAAAGAGTAATGGATTTCAGAAAATGATGCAGGTGTTTTGTGATATTGATAAACACTTTGATGGGGCAGATTATTCTTGCATCGGCATGTAAGACCCAGGGGATGGATTGTGTCGCCCACAAGGGGCACAAAGGAGGGATGTATCCGCTGGGATCCGAGGGGTTCCGCTTCGCTGCACACCCTCGCTATGACCTGTTTCGCCCTCCGGGCTCAGGTATCGCTATGTTCTTTCGCCCGCAGGAGGCTAAAAGATGAAAGGCGGCTGCTTTAGCTGCCGTGCCCAAAAGTGTGATTGACAGCATAAAAGATGATTTCCGGTTGGCTTTAGCCACCGGCAAAACGCGCTGTTTTCCAGATTATCAGCAGGATTGT